>CAZZCU010000014.1:0-13704 GCA_964652825.1 uncultured Oligoflexales bacterium | reverse complement strand
GGACAGAAGAAATCCTCGTCTTTTAACCCTAATTTGGCTTTGGTTTTCTGACGTTCTTCTGCTGGTAACGGCGCTCCATGGGTTTCGTGATCGCCCTCCATCGAGTGGACGCCTTTGGCCATGATGGAATTACCGATGATGAGGGTCGGGCGATTGCTTTCAGTTTGTGCTTTGATCAGGGCTTTGCGGATGGCCTGGTGATCATGGCCATCGATCTCCAGTACCTGCCAGCCAAAGCCGCGGAAAATACTGGTTTCGTCATCGGAGGTGGCTCGACTAATTTCACCGGAAATCTGACAACGGTTTTTATCGTAATACCAGATCAGATTATTCAATCGCCAATGTCCCGCCAACGAGGCGGCGCCCAAAGTCACATCTTCTTGGATGCAACCATCACCAAGTAGAGCGTAAGTACGATGCGAAAATAACTTCGCATCCAGTCTGGCGCTCAAATGTCGGGCAGCAGTGGCAAAACCAACCGACATGGCCGCGCCCTGGCCAAGTGGACCAGTTGTACACTCGACGCCTGGCGTCAGATAATTTTCCGGATGCCCGGGAGTTTTGGAGTGAAGTTGGCGGAAACGTTTCAGCTCATCAACCGGCAGCCAGCCGATCATATGTAATAGTGAATAGAGCAACATCGATTCATGACCGGCGCTGAGAATAAACCGATCGCGTCCCGGCCATTGGAGATCATCGGGATCAAAATTCAAAAACTCCGTATGGAGAATGTAAGCAAAATCCAGACTCGACATAGCGCCACCCGGATGTCCGGAATTGGCTTTATGAACGCCGTCAATGATCAGGCCTTTAATGACGTTAATTGTCTGTAAATCATCCATGGTAGGATCCCACAAGAAAATGAAGGTTTCGTGGTTCCGAGTATAGGAGTGTTTTGGCGGCTAGAACAGGTCTTTTTCGTGTGGTAGGTCCTGGGCTTTGGGGATTTCTTGGAGGTTGACCGGTAGATTCGTGAAGCCCTTGCCACGCCGGTAAATTTTTAAGGTGACGCGATCTTTGGGCGCATGCTGACTGAGAAAGCGCTGGAGCTGGTTAAGGTCGTGCACGATATTTTTGTCAAAACCGGTGATCAGATCGCCCATGCGGATACCGGCTTTATGCGCCGGACCATCGACGATAAGATTAGCAACGATAACGCCAAAAACACCGGTGGGGTCATAGGCATCGCTGACTTCGTCTTGGGAAAGAATATTTTTACCGACAATACCCAGCCAGGGACGCACGACTTTGCCGGAGGCGATGAGGTCTTTGACGATATCTTTCGCCATATTGATTGGAATGGCAAAACCGATACCATGACCTTCGGCGCTAACGGCGGTGTTGATGCCGATCACACGACCGCGCACATCGATAAGCGGGCCGCCGGAATTACCGGCATGGATGGCGGCGTCGGTTTGTAGAAAGTTATCGTAAGGCCCTGTACCTAGTACGCGACCTTTGGCGGAAATGATACCGCTGGTAACGGTGTGGGCGAAGCCAAAAGGATTACCGATCGCCAGCACAATATCGCCCACGCGCAGTTTATCACTATCACCGAGATCCACGGGCGTGCCACCGTCCTTGGGATCAATACGCAGCAGCGCCAGATCGGTTTTGGGATCAAGACCGACAACTTTCGCGCGAACTTTGCGTTTGGTTTTGGCAAAGAGAATCTCGATGATGCTGGCACCATCAATAACGTGATGATTGGTAAGTATGTGCCCACGTTTGTCGATAATGACGCCGCTACCAAGTGAGTGCGTCGGACCCGAGCGCGGCAGACCGCCGTGCAAAAAGAATTGGTACGGATCGAGCAAAGCGTTTTTGCCTTGAATGTAGGATGTCGTACGGATATTGACGACGCCAGCGATTGCGCGTTCGGCAATGTCGGCGAAGGATTCCAACATGCGCGCTTGAACAACGTCGGCATAAAAAAAAACCATAACTGCCAGCAACGCGACCAAGCGACCGCAAAAAAACCGAAAGCATCCAGGCATAACCGATATCTCTATATGAAGTTTGGAGAGGGAGCGCTCTTACCATTGTACTAAATATCGGTGCTCAAGGCGCAGGGCGGGCAAAATAAAAAGGGAGATCCGAAGATCCCCCTTGGCGTTTCTGTAAAACGGCAAAAAACGAAAATTACTTGCTGGAAACTGTGCTTTTTAGCATGGCGCCAGCGCGGAATACCGGTACGGTGCGAGCTGGAATTTTAATCGCATTGCCGGTTTGAGGGTTGCGACCGGTGCGGGCTTTGCGCTTGGCAACGGTGAATGTTCCGAAACCGACCAATTTAACGCCTTCGCCTTTGTGGATGTTTTTTTGGACCGTGTCGAGGAAAGCAGTCATCCAACGTTCACATTCAGCTTTGGACATTTTCATTTGCGTTGCGAGGGCATCAACAAGTTCAGCACGATTCATCCAGGATCTCCTTCAGGACAGTTGAAATTAAATTGCCGAATATTTTGTAGGAAGTATTGTTAACGGACGACTTGACGTTTGTAAAGTCTATATTAAGTGTAGGTGTGAAAATCTTAGTGTTGCATGGTGGAGAAAATTGTGAACGAACAACCAGTGAATTTGCCGGGGCTGCGGGACCGGGTGGCAATTGTTACGGGCTCCGGCAGTGGTATTGGTAGCGCCATCTGTGATTTGTTGCAACGCTTGCAAGTGCGCGTGTACGCATTTGATTTGCCGGAGGTCGATCTTCGGGATTTAAATAAAATTGAACAACACGTCGCCGATGTTGTGCGCGCTGCCGGACGCGTGGATATTCTGGTGAATAACGCCGGCATTACCAATATCGGCGATATTGTCGAAACGCCCTTGAGCGAAGTCGAAGATATCCTGACCGTTAATCTCAAAGCACCATTCATGCTGATGAAAGCGGTGATTCCACGCATGCTCGAGCAAGGTAAGGGTGCAATCATTAATAATGCTAGTGACCAGGCATTTATTGGCAAGCGTTACAGCGCTATTTATGGCGCCAGCAAAGCCGGACTGGCACAGATGACAAAAAGCGCTGCTCTGGATTGGTCGCCGCATAACATCCGCGTGAATTGCATCGCACCGGGCAGCACCGATACGCCGATGTTGCGACAAGTATTGCAAGATTTGCACGTGCGTTACCCTGATGTGTATCCACGCGATAACGAGGCGTTTTATCGTGACGCCATTCCGTTGAAACGTTTTGCGTCTCCAGAAGAAATCGCCTGGGTGGTGGCGTTTCTGGCATCGGATGCGGCGTCGTTTATTTCTGGTGCGATTATTCCGGTAGATGGGGGTTTTACGGCACAATGAGTACCTCTGTAAAAATAAAAGAACAGCACGGGCGCGTGGTGCTGGTTACTGGCGGTTCGCGCGGTATTGGCAAAGCTATCGTCGACAAATTCAAACGCGAGGGCTGGACGGTGGCGACTTGCGCCACCAGCGCGGCGAGCGCGCAAAAATGCGGTGGTGATTTAAATCTGGTTTGTGATGTCAGTGATCCGGTCGCTGTGCGGGCGATGGTCGCTGCGGTGATTGCTCAATATCAAAAACTGGATGTCGTCATCAATAACGCCGGTATTGCTGGCAGCAATTCACTGACCGACGATGACGACGCGTTGTGGCATCGTATTATCGACGTGAATCTGCATGGTACTTACTATGTTTGCAAAGCAGCTTTACCGTATCTGAAAGATCAGATGGGACGGGTGGTGAATATCGCTTCGGTTTTGGCGTTGCAAGGTGTTCCCGATCAAAGCGCATATTGCGCGGCTAAACACGGCGTGCTTGGTTTGACGCGCGCGTTGGCGCACGCGGTGGCCAAGCGCGGTATCACTGTCAATGCGATTTGTCCTAGTTGGACGCGCACCGATATGGCGACACAGCGTTTTGCCGAACTCGGTATGAACGAAAGCAACGCCAAGGCTGAGATTCCACTCGGACGTATCATCGAGCCGACGGAAGTCGCGGCGTTGGCGTGGTACTTGTGCGGCAAAGATGCGTCCGGGATTACCGGTCAGGCTTTGACCATCGACGGCGGCTCTGGCGCCTAAGTGCGTGGTCGACTGGCGGCCAGCACCGCATACATCAAACAGGCGGCGCCGAGTAGTTGTGGCGACGTCAGCGGCGCGTCAAGAAACAACCAACTGAACACGACGGTGCCAAGTGGGAAAGTCAGTTCGGCCAACGAGGCGGTCGAGGCATCGGTAGTTTGCATGCCGCGATAATACACCAGCAGAGCCACGAGTCCCGGCAGCAGCGCCATCAATAAAAACCAAAGAGTGTCGTGTCCTTGAATGAGTTTGATTTCTGGCCAACTGCCATGCAGTAGGATCAATGCGCTCAGAAAAATAGTCGCCACAACATAGCGGGCCGTGGTGACCACCAAAAACGAATGATGCAGCGACAAACTGCGTCCGGCAACAGTGCCAGCACCCCAAATCGCCGCTGCCAGCAGAGCATAAAAAATCGGCGCAAATGCCGTGGCATATAAACTTGGTCCCACCCAGGTGGCACCGAAAGCTAATAGATAGACACCTAACATCGCTATCACTAACCATAACCAAAATTTATTTGGTAAGCGTTCTTTTAGGGTGAGGCGAGCGAGGGCGATAGCGAAGAGCGGTTGGACCTTTTGCACCAGTGCGGGCACGGCATAGTCATGGGTCGCGGCGAAAGCCATGGTGAAAAAAATCATCGCCGCAGCACTGCTACCGATGCCAAGAAATATGACCGCCAGCCAATCCGCGCGCGAAAACCGACGCAGTGCGCGTAGATGCCGCCAGCAAAAAGGCAAAAGACAGATCACGCATATCCAATGATTCAAAAACACCATGAACAGCGGTGAGTACGTGGCAACCAGGCGCGCGCGAAAAATCATATCGGACGCCCAAAGTAAGGCGCCGAGCGCGACAAGAATGGGTCCCAGCCGTGGCATCGATGTTATGCGGGGACCTCGATCAATGCCAAGCCACGTTCCACCAACTCGACAGTAACGGCGTCCGCGGTTTGGCGGGTTGTGGCTAGATGCTGATGAATGGCTTTCAGCCAGGGAAGGTCGGGAGTTAACGAACGTTGCTGTTTGGCGATCTCGGCGATTTCCAAAGCGAGCAACCAATCTTGTTTGAACTGCGGTTGGATCGCACGTTCAGCAATTTTCTGCAGTTCGCTTGTAGGTACTGGTTGTTGTTCGCGCAAAGCGCGGGTACGCGCGTACAACTCGAAGAGTTCTTTTTCGGTCGCGGTAAAAGGCGATTGACGTCCCGGGGAGCTGCTGACTTTGCCGAGTTCATAGTGACCATAGGCAGCGCGATCAGCCGGTCCGCCGAACACCGAAACAACCTCAGCGCCGACTAACATATCGAACTCACCCCAGGCAGGCTCAAAATACCGCTGCTCACCGCGACGCACCGAACAATCCCGCCAGGTGATATAAAGCAGATTGCCGCCGTGACGGTGCCAGTCTTTGACGATACCAGTTACGACAAAGCCGGAGCGAAATTCCAGTTTGGCTTTCCCGCCTTTGTGAATACCTTGTTCGGCGAGTTGCGCATCGGAGAACGTTTGCGGTGGCTGCTCCGGGCGCTGTTGCCAATAACCGATCGGCGAGCTGAAGCCTTCGGCATGGCGCGCGCGTCCGTGTCCGGCAAGCTCGATCTCATGCAGCGCAAGTTGTACCGGTCCGCCGAAGCGTATGAATTCCACCGTGTTGCCAGCGGTAATATAGTCGCTGAGTATGCCGCTTGCAGAAACGCCCGAATCCAACACCACCGTATTTACTGATGTTGCTTGCTTGGCTTTTCGCAAGCCTGCCTCGCCGCCGGTTTTATAAGCCATGCTGTTTTCCAATTCGTGCAACACCTCTGGCAATTGTTCCATGGACTCGGCGACGAATAATTGCGGTTGTGGTTCGGTAATATCGTAACCTTGGTGTATGCAATCGATGGAAAGACGAATTTTACGTACCTTATCGGTAAGACAATGTTTGCTTTCGCCAACCGACGACAACAGGCCGGCGCCGTAGATTTTTGGATTCTTCAGATCACCCACTAAACCGTATTCCGCCGTCCACCAGTTCATGCGTGCCACTTGCGCCAATTCCGTGACTTCTTTCACTGCCGCGGTCGCTTCGCATAGCCGTTGCTCGGCGATTTTAATGTCCTCGGGTTTGGTATCCGGGTTTTCCTTGATGTCCGATAAATAGCGGATCGCCTCATAAAGCATGATGTCGTCATGAGAGATAATGGCTTTCTTGGCCATGGTCGCATATTGCTTAAGATAGTCGCGATAAGCGGCGTCGATTAAGATCGGAACATGGCCGGCTGCTTCATGGACAATATCGGGCGCTGGTGTATAGGCGACATGTTCCAGGCTGCGCATATCCATGGCGATGGGCATGATGCCGCGTGCCTGAAAGTCCAGAAACGCCGCCGGTGGAATAAAGCCGGTAACGCCTACCGCCCCCCAACCAAATGCTTTCAGGCATTCATCAATGGCGTTCACGTGTGGTATCGCTTCGATGGGGATGCCGGTTTTCTTGAGACCTTCCAAATAGGACGGCACGGCATGTTCGGCAAAGAAAACCTGAGCCTGGCGCATAATGTAACGCCAGGTGGCATGCTCTCGCGGCGTGTAACGCGCATAATCCTGTTCGGTACAGTAACGTTGTAGATATTCAGGGAGATTTTGCGCGCTTTTATTCATTTGTCAAATTATACGCGATGGTTTGCAAACGCTCCACCGCTCTTTCCATCGCCGCGAGTTTCTGTTGTCCCAGATAATCGTCAAATCGATAGCCGGCCAACAACTCCTGCATGGCCATGCCGAGTGTTGTGCTGGCGTTTCTTAAATCGTGCACATCCGCCAGCGATAAGATTTTGGTGGACGGTACGGAGGTTGTTGAAACTGGCTTTGCTTGGCTGTGATGAAGCATCCTGGACTCCCAAAACATCGACGCGGCATCTATATCATGAGAGTCGTCGGGTTGACTATCAGTGGACAATACGGCGATTTAACGTAATAATTTTAATAATATTTTTTGCTTTTGGAGGTCGGATTGCAGTTCGACTGGCAACATTGGCGTGCCAAGTTGCGGCATACGCCATGGGTTTTGTTGGCATTGGCGGCGCTGGGCTTTTTTTGTGGCATCGGCGCGGTGACGGTTATTATTTTCCAGGTTTTTTTCGGCGATGATTCGCATCTTAAAAAAACTGCGATCATGGCGCGCATTAACGAAGAAACCTCGATCTTCTATTTAGATGAAGAGACCAGGCTTGGCAGTTTTTTTGATCAGGGACATCGTCGCTACATTCCAATCGACGAAGTTCCGGCGCACATGATCAACGCGATAATCGCGTCAGAGGACAAGAGTTTTTATCATCATCACGGTGTTGATCCGGCTGCGATCATGCTAGCCGCGGCCGAAGGCTTTCGTCGCGGTGGTTCGACCATCACGCAACAGACCGTTAAAAATCTACTCGACCGACGCGAACGGACTTTTACGCGCAAGTTCAAGGAAGTCATCGCCGCTTTTCAACTTGAGCGTATGTACGACAAGAAGCAGATTCTGGAATTTTACTTAAATCAATTCCACGTTGCTTCTAACGGTAACGGTATCGGTATCGCGGCACGATATTTCTTTAACAAAGAAGTCCATGATCTGGATTTGGTGGAAGCCGCATTTATTGCCGGCTCCGTGAAGGGACCGAGCAAGTACAATCCGTTCATCAAGTACACCGTGGAAGCACGCGAGAGGGCTCATATTGATGCCAATGATCGCAAGAATTACGTTTTGCGACGGATGCTGGAACAAGGTTGGATCACCGAAGCGGAATTTAAGGAAGCCTGGGATATGCAGGTGCCGTTTAATCGCGGTAAGTTCCGGACTTCCGAGGTTGCGTTGGTATCGCTTATTCGCGGCCAACTGAAGCGCAAAGAAATTCTTGAGGCCGTCAATCTTGAGTCCGATGAAGATCTGAATAATGCCGGTTTACGTATCTTTACGACCCTGGACGCAACCTTTCAGGAGAAAATGCAGTTGGCGATGCGACGCAATCTGTCGCGACTTGAAACCATCTTGCAGCCGTTTAAGCCGGAGGATCCGGCTTTGTTTACCGTATTGCGTGACCTAGAAGTAAATCAGTATTACTTCGCCAAAGTTTTGAAAGTGAATGCGACTGATAAAAATCCGAGTGTTGAAGTTGATTTTGGTTTGCCAAAAGGCGTCGTTCCCGCCGACGCGCTGGTGCGTTTCGCCAAACAAATGGATATCGGTAATCTTATTGGTTATCAGCAGAATCTAAAAAATTTCTTGAAAACAATTAAAGTGGATGACGTGTTATTTGTCGAAGTCAGAGAATACGATCCGGTTAAGCACCATGCCGTAGTTGAATTACAACGGCGACCGATAGTGAGCGGCGGGATGATCGCCATCGATAAGGGCGAAGTACGCGCGGTTGTCTCGGGCTTTGACACCATGGGTTATAACCGGGCGATAAGCGCCGCGCGGCAGCCCGGCTCGGTTTTTAAGTCAGTCGTTTATTACGCGGCTCTTCAGTTGGGTTGGTCAATGCTCGACCAACTCGATAACGAACGCCGCGTGTTCCCGTATCAGGGGCGTTTTTATTATCCGCGTCCCGATCACCCCAGTCCGTATCGTAGTGTCTCGATGATCTTCGCCGGTACTTTGTCGGAGAACTTGGCATCCATTTATTTAACATCGTCATTGGTTGAGAAGTTGAATCTTGATCAATTCAAAGCGTTGATGGGTGCATTGGATTTGTTGCCGCATGATGGCGAGTCGCCGCGGGATTTTCATTATCGGGTTGCCAAAAAAACCGGAGTGCAACTGGATAACCAGGGCGTGCGCGAATTTGAGTTGAATAGCGCGATCGCCGATCTGGCGCCGGATTTAGTATTTTCCGGTAAAGATTATCTGCTCGGCAAATTGAATAAGATGTGGTTTGGCAAAGGCTATGAAGCCGAGTTGCAGACGTTGTATGCCACTAATGAAGAAGAGCTCAGTGAGCGCGAGATTGCACTGAGAATCGAATTGATTAAGAACAACTTTGTTCGACACGGTGCTTTAGCCCAGGCGTTAAACGAAGATTGGGGCACGATTGAGAAAGTTGTCAGCGAGAAAGGCGCCGATGCCGTGTTCGCCGACCCGGTATTACAGCCGTTTTTCGCACGTTTTCGCGTGATGCCCAGTCGCGGTAACAAGCCTGCTCTCGGTTATTTTAAAGTGATGCAGGGTGAGGAACCCCGACAGGTTAAGAATAAAGCGGTCATGGCGGCAACAGCGGGTGGACGGGCGTTAAACGCGCTGGACGTGCAGTCAATTTGGGGCGGTAGCAGTATCTTTGGCAGCCGCGCCAATATCGCGGTCGGAGATGTACTACTCGAAGGTTATCTGCCGCAGGCGTATTATCGCAAGATCGAGAATAATTTAGCCGAACGTTACGACGCGGTGATGTCAATTCAAGATACTTATGATCTGCCGCGTTACTTCCATCATCATGATTTTCGCGTCGCCGTCGGTTTGAACTATCTGGTCGAGTTGTGTCGGCAGATGGGTACGTACTCAAAAATCGAGCCGGTGTTGTCTTTCCCATTGGGTGCCAATGTTGTGACTTTGGGCGAAGTCGCCAAGATTTATCAGACCTTTATCGAAGGCAAGACCTACAAGTTTTATAAAGAGGGCCCGGAGAATCAACTGAACTTCATCCGTCGGATCGAAGATCGGTTTGGCAATGTCTTATATGAGCCGGAACGAATTGAACATCAACTTGTTCGTCCGGAGTATTCGCTGCAAATGCAGCAAATTCTCCGCAAAGTCGTCACACATGGTACGGGACGGCGCGCGCGCGGTGAATTGTACATCAATTATGGTGGCGGGCAGGGCGCGCCGACACCAATTCGGATTCCGGCATTCGGTAAAACCGGCACGACCAACGATTATACGACGGCATCATTTGCCGGTTTTGTGCCGTATCCTGTTAGCAAAAATGCACCGCTTGACCCTGGCAATAGTTATGTGTTGGCGTCATACGTTGGTTATGATCGTAATCTGGCGATGCAACGTGGTGGTGTGCGTATCTCCGGTGGTGTCGGTGCATTACCGGCGTGGACCGAGTTTGCCAAGAGCGCGATTGAAGGCAAGCAGTATACAGAGAATCTTGACGCGCTTGACATCAAGGTTTTACAGCGCCAGGAGTGGCCGCTGAAGTTTCCAAGCAATTCTTCATCGATCGCCATCGATTTGCCGCGCGGTGTTGTTTTACGGCAAGCGGATCAGAACGAGTCCGAGATTTTTGCAACCACGGATATTAATAGAAGCGGCGAGACGGGCGAGAGTGAGTTTGCGCTGAGTAGCAGCGTACGCACTACCGTGCGGATTCCCACCGATACGCATCTGGGTGGCATGACGCCGCTACGGTTATTTAGTCCTTTCGCCCCGGTGCCAAAACCTGGCGAAGCAGGTGGTACGATTACACCAAGTCGCGTTGAAAATGCCGCTTCTGCCGGCGGCAACCCGGCTGGTGCCGTGACGGCACCGCCGTCGAAGCCGTTGTTATCACCGGGATCGATGCCGATCGATGATGATGACGAGCTGCCACCAATCCCCAAACCACAGCCGCCGCCGGCACAAATGCCAGCGCCGCAATCGCCGGAACAAGAATCCGGGCCGATGACCGAAGAACAGTTGTGGTAGTGGTTAGTTTCTACTGTTTTTTGAACAGATTGCCGGCCAGCTCGATCAACGAGGTGACATCAAAGCCGTCGCCCAGATCACCAAGTATCTCAGCTGGTAGGGCTTTGATAAGCAAGGCGATAAACTCGGTCGGTGAATTCTGGAACAGTTCGCCCGAGTCGCGTTGTGCGCCGAGATCGGTATAGAATTTTTCGGTGTTTTCCTGGATTTTCGCCCAGCTTTCTTCTTTGATTTTGAATTCCGTGCGACGCTGCTCGACATAGGCGAGCATGGCATCAGCAGATTCTTTGGCGTCTTTGCCTTTCAGGAAATCAATGATGTTTTGCTGGCTGAAGTCGATGGCATCATCATAGAGTTCGTATTTGGTGGCATCGCTGCTTTTATATTTGTTGCTGACCAATAGCTTGCCGGTGGTGGCCGCCAGGCGCAGGTAGTTAATAAGCTCGTCCTTGGTCAAAAGATCCTTGGTCGTTGTGACCGGCGAAGCATTGGCGGACGTGTCGGTCGGTAACGGGTCGGTTGAAGGATTTGCCGGTGCGCTCATATTACTGGCTGTGCGTTGCGTGCCTTTGGAGTCCTGGCAGGCGACGTTAACCACAAGTAAAGCGGCAATTGCAGGGATGTACAGAGCAGTTCGGCTGGTAAACACGGCATCACCTCATAAAAATAGTAAGCTCCTTATCGGCAGATTCGCGAAAAACTTTAGCTTTTTTGTGGTTTTTGCTATCTCGTCAATCTATACTACCGGCTCTCAATTTTTGTGTGCTGCTTCAAGATTTCCTTAATAATCTAAGGTCCTTATGTCAAAAAACTTACGTAATATCTGTATTATTGCCCACGTCGATCACGGCAAAACGACATTGGTGGATTATATCCTGCGCCAAGCCGGCACCTTTCAGGCGCATGAAAATGTCTCAGAACGGGTCATGGACTCCGACTCGCAGGAACGCGAGCGTGGGATCACCATCTCCGCCAAGAATGCTTCATTCCGGTTGGGTGAGATCAAAGTCAATATCGTCGATACGCCTGGTCACGCTGATTTCGGCGGCGAAGTTGAGCGGATCATGGATATGGTTGATGGTGCGATTTTGTTGGTCGATGCTGTCGAAGGACCGCTGCCGCAAACACGCTTTGTTTTGCAGAAAGCCATCGATAAGAATTTAAAAATTGTTTTGTGCATCAATAAAGTCGATCGCCCGGAAGCCATTGGCACCAACATGGTGCAAGAGTGTGTTGATAAGGCTTTCGATTTATTCGTTGAACTCGGTGCTTCCGATGAACAATGTGATTTCCCAATTATTTATGCATGCGCGCGACAAGGCTGGTGTACCCTTGATTCCAATCAGTTACCGGTTTTAATTGAGGGCGGCGGTGAACGTAATTTGCGACCGCTTTTTGACGAGATTCTTCAGATTCCCGCCCCCCAAGGGGATGCGAGTGGCGACGTGCAGATGCTGGTCTCGAATATCGCTTATTCTGATTATCTGGGGAACTTGGCGCTAGGACGAGTGTCTTCCGGCAAGATTCGCCGCAATCAGGAGCTGCTACGTCATGGTGTCAATGACAAGGGCGAAGCCACCACACAGAAATTTCCGGTTTTTCGCTTGTTGTCCTATGAAGGCATGAAGCAAGTCGAGGTTGATGAGCTGGTAGCGGGCGATATCGGTTTAGTTGCTGGTTCGGATATTCTAGAGATCGGCGACACGCTCAGCAGTCTGACAGCGGGCCCGCTTAAGCGCATTAAGGTTGAAGAACCGACGATGCGAATGATTTTCTCAATCAACACCACGCCTAACTCCGGCAAGGAAGGTAAGTCGATTCAGTCGCGTGAGTTGCGTGAACGTTTGCTCAACGAGACACGTAACAATGTAGCGCTTCGGCTCGAAGACACCGAAGTACCGGATCAATTTTATCTGTTGGGTCGCGGTGAGTTGCAGTTTGGTATTTTGATCGAGAAGATGCGGCGCGAAGGCTACGAGTTCATGGTCGGTCGTCCCAACGTCTTGATGCGGTTTGACAATGGCGAGAAACTGGAGCCGTTTGAACGTATGACTTTGGATTTGCCCGAAAGTTGTGCCGGCGATGTCACGCGCATGTACCAACAGCGCAAAGGCATGTTGGTTTCCTATGAAGCCGCGACGGTCAGCAGTACTGATGAGCCACGGGTGCGGTTGATTTTCGAGATTCCAACGCGCGGTATCCTTGGTACCAACTCGATGTTCAAGACCGCCACACGCGGATCGGGTTTGATCAGCTCGGAGTCGATCGGTTATAAACCGCATGTGGGGCCGATTTTTCACCGCCAAACTGGTTGTCTGATTGCCGATCGTTCGGGAACAACTACCGAGTATGCATTGGCGTCCGTGCAAGAACGTGGCGAATTGTTCATCGGGACTGGTGTTGATGTCTATGAAGGTATGGTTATCGGTGAGTGTGCCAAAGACAATGATTTGAATGTGAACCCCGTTAAGGAAAAGAAACTTACAAACGTGCGTGCCGCTGGCTCGGATGGTTTGACTAATCTTTACGGTATTAAGAAAATGAGTCTGGAAAAATGTATTGAATGGATCGATGACGATGAGTGGATCGAGGTGACACCTAAATCGATACGTTTACGCAAAAAAGTTCTTCCAGCGAATCAACGCAGCGTTAGAAAAATCGACAAAGTTTAGGTTGGCATAATTCCTGCTCAAAGGGCTTTCGTCTTACCGTAGTGTGAGACGAGGGCCTTTTTTATTGTCATTATTTTGAGGGGTTACCTGAATTATGCGGTTTTTAGTACCTCAACGTGTCGTGATTTTAGTCAGTTTGCTTGTTATCAGTGCATGCAATGCGCCCAGCGATCATCGTTCGTCGGCACCAATGCCGGTTGATGATACATCTCTTGATGCGGCTAATACGACGACCCTGGATCCTTATAGTTATGATGCACATGTCTGGGAAAACATCGTGAATTTCAAGCTCACGGCACTAAAAGAAAATGATGAAGATTTGGCGTCGCGTCC
>CAZZCU010000013.1:27325-69077 GCA_964652825.1 uncultured Oligoflexales bacterium | reverse complement strand
CCCATGTCAGCCAATGACATGAGGCTTATGGGGCAACAGACAAGTAGGGCAGTTTATAAGCGTCACTTCAGCGGCGTGATTTTTAGGGAAAGCGTTCGCGAATTTCTTTCGGTCGCACCGAGTGATTCTATCGACATGTTGCCTGGCAAAAAGCCCTTTTGCATCGCATAAGTCAGAGCGCGCGAGGCACGCAGAGCGCTTAGATCATTGTTGTTGGAGAGGTAAGTATTGGTATGGGATAGCGCCCTTTGGTCGCTATGCCCGATGAATTTGATATGTATATGCGAACGGTGTGGCGCCATGATGGTAAGCACTTGGTTGAGTTCTTTTTGGACATCGCCGGTGATTTCAAATTTTCGTGCGCGAAACAATTGATCAGAAAGATGTACGATCAACGAATCGCTTTCGCTTGACCAGTCAACTTTTAATGCCAGTTTTTCCAGCGAGGATACGACTTGTTTGGCGCTGACGCCCGCCGAAGCAGACGCCGAATCTTGCGTGGAAGCGGGAGTGTCGGCGATGGAGGCGGCGCTCAGACCTGGTACCATTTCCTTGGCGATTTTACTGATAATGTTTTCTTTTTTTTCATCCTCAAAAGAGAAGAAAATAATGAAGAAACTCATGAGTACCATCAACATATCTGAATAAGAGACGGCCCAGGAGCCTTCCTCGGCGGAAATCTGGGCTTTTGGACGTCGCTCCAAGCGCACGTGCCGCACCTGTTCTTTTTGACTCAATGACTTGAGGTTATCAGGCAGCACGGGCTTTAACCTCGTCGCTAATCAAGGATGGTGCTTCGTTACGATTTACGAGAATTAAAATTTGATAGATATCCGTGTAAAGCTTTTCGTTTTGCAGATGTTTTACATGGAGATGATCCGCCAGAGGCGTGATTAGACAGTTTGCCACCACCAGACCAAAAAATGTCGCGGTCATCGCCAAAGCCAGAGACGGACCCAAAGCGGCTTTGTCATTAACACCCAAGACGGAAAATAACGAGACCAAGCCCATGACGGTTCCCGTCATACCCAGAGCTGGCGGATACTTGGCGAGGTTGCGTAACATCTGGACTGCATCAATGTAGCCCCTCTCAAGTTCCTCGCGCTTTTGTGACAGTAGAACGATGAATAACTCCGGCTCGATACCTTGTTCCCAAAGTTCGGCGGCATAATTGACCAGTTGATTCCGGGATTTTTCCGCTAAGGATCGCTTTTGCATGAGTTCGCGAAACTGTTCTTGGAAATGTTCGACTCTCTGACCACGCTGAAAAAGTTCCTTGGTTGCGCTGACAAGGTTACGTAGTGCGTCATAGGGAGATGACATGATCAAAATCGTCAGCGTTCCGCCAAAGACGATGATGATGGCATGTGCATTCAGGTACAACTTTAGTGACGCGTCGCCGAGCGACAACCAGACCACTGCTAACGTTGTGATAAAGCCGATGGGCAGTGTTCCCATAGTTTTCTCCAATGAAAGAATGAAGCTCCTGTCTTCCATCGGACCTTTACCCACAATATTAACGTTTTTCACCATTTGTGAAGAAAGTTAAATTTTGAGTTTTTGCATAAAGTCAGCATTTTCATTGAACCATGCCCCTATAACAAAGATCGACAAAAATTCTGTTAACGTAAAATAAATTTTCCCTCTGTTCTTTTGTAAATAGATTCCGAAGCAATAGGTGAAACTTAAAGTAAATAGGAAAGTCTTATGCGAAAGATGCTAATAGTTTGCAGCAAATGGCTTCTTGTTGTCCTGTTGTTCGCGTGTCAGACGAAACACAAGACAGCTTTTAAGGTTGAGTTTGATCAGGATGTGACAGTTGTGCTGCCTGATGAAAGCAAAATACCGGCGAAGCGACACGAAATAGTGGAGTTGCCGAACGAGGCGTTGACGATCGTGCGCCCCAATCACCGACCTCTGCTACTGATTCCCGTGCCGGATACGCCGGCAACATTAAAGCTTCGTCTTGCGAAAGAGGAGCTGGCGGGCGCTGGGGCTATGCAGGATGTCAATATGCTGCTGCAGAGCATTATCGAAATCCAAAGTCTGTTGGCGGAAGCCCGGCCGGATGAAGCTCTTATTAAACTCAGTATCATTCAAAAGGCCCGGCCGGACTTGTCGTACCTGGTCTTCCTGGAAGCCAGTTGTTACGTCATGAAAAGGGATTTTGAAAAGGCAAAAGGCCTGACGCAACGGGCGCTGAAAGAGTTTCCCAATGATCAAGCCGGTCAGGCGTTACTTGGTCAGTTAAATTCGCTCGAACGGCAGGCTGCGCCGTCAGCAAGTGAGGTGAAGCAATGAAATTAATTCATTTTACCTTGTTGTTTATTCTCTCGTGTATGTCGCTTCGGGCAAACATGGTTTTTGCTCAGAGCGTCAGCGCTGAGCATGCGCAGATGATTCGCACTAATTTAGTGCGAGACATCACCGAGATTGTCAGAGAGTTTGATGCCGCCGCCCTGGTTTTTGTTCGGACCACTATGCGAAAACAAGATTTCAAGTTGCCGGGCACGCCTTTTCTACTAAAAGATGCCGCTATTAACAGCAACGGCGCGGAGGCGCCTTTTGCGCAAATCCGGGTTGAAGTGGTGACGTCCTCGGGCAGCCTCCCTGATTCAGCTCAGGTTTTGATTCGCAAGCTTGCTTCGGAATTCACTACCTTGGTGAATGTAGAGGTTAAGAGTTTGTCGGCGGATTATCTGAATGCGCGCGCTAAAGCTCAGCAGGATGTGGCGACCAAGTCGACGCAGTTAAAAATCTGGGAAAAACATCTGGGAGAGATTCTTGCCTCGGCTCGGGGTTTACGAAGTATCGGTGCGTCAGCAAATACTGGCATCACCCGAGCGAAGTTAGGCATGGGCCTACTCGTGGGATTGTGCTTGTTTTTATTGTTGCCGTTATTCGTTTTCTTGCGATCACAGCGGCAAATGCTGAATGCCATCAATCAGGGTTTCAAGCAACTAAGCGTCTCATTTGAAACTTCAGGTGGCGGGTCGGCTTTGCGCATTCAGGATGTGCCTCAGCAAAGACTGGCCGCGAATCCACAATTGGCACTGGGTGCTGGCGACAGTTGGGGTAATCTTGGTCTGATGCCGGAAGATGGCTTGTTATCCTTGTTGTGTGATTGCTATTGGACGAATTCGGATAGTTACGGCTCTTATATCTGGCGTCGCATTCCTATCGATAAGAAGATGTCGTTGATTCGCAAGTTCCCGGAGTTATCCACCTATGGCGCGTATGTTGGTCAGATTGCCGAAGAAAACCTCGGCATGGATCAGGACCCCAGCTATCTGTCGCCATTGCCAATTTGGAATGTTGACGCAATTGCGCTCACGGAAATTGTGCGGCAGCATCCGCAAATTTTGCGATTATTATCACCTTTGCGCGTGGCCTCGCTGATATTGAAGCCGGCTGAACGACTGGAATTGGCAAAGCGCACCTCGGCTCAGGACAATGTGCAGGTTATCCCGAACTTTGAGCAGGTGAAGTGTCAAAGCCGGGTCTTGCGAAAATCTTATGGCATCGTCATTAAGTCCGAGCAAGACGAGATGGAGATTCTCTCCGTGGATAGTCCGTCGTTGGATTTGATTGAGGAAGTTCCCTCGTTAGGTTGGCTACTGAAACTCCAAGACGAGGAGGTAACGAGAATTTTGCAGACGGTATCGGCCAGGGAGTTGGCAAGTGCCTGGGTAGGACCGCAAGATGTTTTGGATCGATTAGGTCAGTACATTGGCTCCAAAAAAATGGAGCTGATGAAGTCGCACTTGGATCGCGTGAAACCTGATCGTAGTTCGGCGGCGTTTCTGGCTATCCATCATCTGGCGGTTTCCGCCTTGAAGGCCAGCGTCAATGTCGATGAATCGTCTAACAACTATCTTGAGACCATGAAGAATGCATCTTAATTGGCGACAAATTTATGTTGTTCTGGTTGGTAGCTGGGGCTTTTTGCTGGTGTCGGTTTTGCCGATCGGCGCAGGCGCGGTAAACGCGCAGGCCTCGACGTCCATTCATCAGGAAACTCAGCTGCGTACTTTGCATTCACGTCTTTCCTTCGTGAACTATCGCTTTATCAAGAACGGGGTGACGTTATCCGGATTTGGTCCTGAGTTTGCTTTGGAGCGAAGTCTCTCGCCCAAACTGGCGATCAGCGGCGCGATAGGTCAGGCCTATACGGTTCAAAACGAATTCTCCAGTCTCCTGACGTCTCTGGAAGTTGCTGCCTGGTATAGCGTTTGGGGGAATCTGGCGACTACTGATCGTGTGTGGAAAGACGGTGGTGCATCCGTGTTGAGTTATCGCCAGGCGCAGGAATCCAGTTTGCGTCTGGGTGTCGCGGCGCAACAGGTTTTTTTTAATTCCTCGGCTGGCGCGGTTCCGTTTTCCGGTTTGTGCGCAAAGATGCTGTATGTCGTCGGCCTGGATTGGTTATTCGATGTTGGAGTGGGAATGGATTACGGTCAACTTGTGAACACCACTACGAAAGCAAGTACAATGCGTATGTTTGTTACGGCGATTTTTGAATTCGATTGACAAGTCGAGGCAGTGTTTTGCAATTCTGGCTCTTAATATTTATGTCCGTTGTTTTCGCCTCCTGCGAGAATTCTTCGCCTGGGGGTGTTGATCAATTTTTGGATGTGAAAAAAGGCGCGGTCGAGTTTTCGGGCTTGGACATAGAGCCGAATCCGTTCGGCTTTGGTGTTGTGGTTATCAATGCGGAGCAGACCAATACTTTTAAGGTAACCAATAACAGCGACTCGCCCCTGTTGATGAATGATCTGTCTTGGACGGGAGCGAATGTGGAGGAGTTTTCGCTCGCTGATAATACCTGCATTGTTGGTATGGAGCTGGGCGTTCAGAGTAGTTGCAGTTTAAGTATCACGCACATGCCGACAAGTGTCGGTAACAAAGTCGCTCAAGTTACATTTCAAACCAAAGCTGTCGGCACGGATGCCGTCGGCTCAACGGTATTGGGCTTGGTTTCCGAAGTGATTTCGGCAGAGCGGGTCGGTAATTCGGCCATTGTTTTTACGCCTCCTGTACTGGACTTCGGCAATCAAATCGTCGGTGAGAATGCGACAAAGAAATTCATTACCATTAAAAATATTTCGGAATACAAACTTTTATTTAAGAGCGTTGCGCCTGCAACGACCACGAATTTTGCCATTACCGCGAATCAATGTTCGCAGTTGGCGCCTAATCAAAGCTGTAATATTGAAGTTGCGTTTAAGCCGATTGTGTCGGGTGATTTGACGACACCGTTTGATGCCAAATATTCCGTCAGCGATTTGGGTACGGAAACTTACACGGCCTCGACCAGTCTTAAAGGTCGGGGTGTTAGTCCGATTGTATTCTCCGGAATAAGTTCCATTACCGATGTTACAACCACATCCTTAACGCTCACATGGCCGGCCACACCTGATGCTATTTCGTTCGTGGTTTTCAAGGTCCTGAATGGCAACACCAATTACATTAAGTCCGTACCTAATACCGGAGGCACGGCGGTCACAACTACTGTTACTGGTCTTAGCCCAGGACAGAGCTATGGTTGGGGCATTAAGGCACTTGATGTTTTCGGAACCATGGATGCAAATACGAAGATTATCAATCGGACCATGGACGCATTGGCAACTTTTGCGACCGGCAGCATCACGACGACGGAAGGCACGCTTGGTACGTTGGGACTGGCGGCGTTGATTACCGATGCGAAAAACAGCGTGCCCGATTCATGTACATTGTTGGGAACGTCGGCGGTGAATGGTCCCGTGAATTGCGTGATCAATGGAACGAATCTTGAGTGCACGCCAGGTTATCCGCACTTACACGTTAATTGGTCGGAGACTGCATCGGTAAGTTGTTTGGTCAATAGTAGCGATGTTACGCAGACTTTTACTATTAATGCTCAATATAAACCTTGCGTCGAAACAACTACGATCATTACGAGTACCGGTAACAATAACTTTGTTGTTCCACCCGAATGTTCGCGGGTGCAGGTCAAAATTTGGGGTGCTGGTGGTGGAAGTGGTGGTGACAGCACGTGTCCTGCACAGAGCGGTGGTGCTGGTGGAGCCGGCGGTTATATCGCCGGAACTTTAAGTGTTAACTCCAGTCTTGGTGCCGGTCTGATTGGCGAAACATTAACGGCGACTGTTGCGACTGGCGGTGGTGAAGGTACGGACGGTTGCTGGGGTGCGGGCGGCGGTGGTGGTGGTGCGAGTGGGCTTCTCCGAGGTGCTACGCTGCTTTCGGTCGCGGCTGGTGGCGGTGGTGGTAGCGGCGGTAGTAATTTCGCCGGACTCGATGGCGGTGCTGGTGGCAGGTCGGGCCAGAGTGGTGATTCCCTGGTGCCTGCTGATGCAGGTGGTGGAGCGACGGTGTTCGCGGTAGGTGCTGGTGGTACTGCCGTACAGGGGGATGGTGGCGCCGGCTCTGTGCATAATGGCGGTGCAGGTGGAACAGGTGAGGATGCGCCGGCGGTGGTCGGTGGTGTCGCGGGTTTAGGCGTTGGTAATGGTGGTATCGGCGGCAAAGGTTTTTGGTCCGGTGGCGGTGGCGGCGGTGGTGGTTATTTCGGTGGTGGCGGTGGTGCGCGTACGAATACTCGTGGCGGCGGTGGTGGCGGTGGTTCAAATTATTTCAGCATCGTTGATGTGTTATTAGCGAATGAGACAGGTGTTGGTGCTGTAACGCCGAACACCGCTGATTCCGACTATGTGGCTAACAGAGGTGATGGAGCCGCAGCCGGTGCGGGTTCTGGACAAAGCGGTCTGGTGATTATTCGTACATTGGAATTTGATGGTGATCCGCCCGACGAGCCACAGAACTTTACGTATGCGAGTTCTTTTTATTCACAGACGGAATCTCCGCCGATGAGTTGGACGGCGTCCGATGATCATAATGGTTCTGGCATTGCTTATTATGAAATCGCGCTTGGCACCAGCCAAGGCGGGATCGATGTCATGCCGTGGACAAATATCGGTAATGTGACCTCCACGACTTTGAGCGGTCTGACTTTGACAATGGGTAGTCACTATTATGCAAGTATACGGGCGGTGGATTTATATGGCTTGCTTTCCGATGTTGTTCTTGGCAACAGTTGGTACGTTCCCATCGTCATGCAGCTGACAGCTAATACAAATAATATTCCTCTACCCAGCTTTCCGAGCACTCTTATCTATAAGGTGTGGGGTGCGGGAGGCGGTGGTGCCGGATCTTTGGCGGGAGCTACTTTAGGTGGTGTTGGTGGTGGTGCGGCGTTTGTGTCGGGAAGCATTGATCTGGATGGCTCGGAAGATATCGACATCTATATCGGTCAGGGCGGTGGCGGTGGTGTGACTGGCAGTTATCCATCAGGCGGTGGTGGTGGTGGTGCATCAGCTATCGTTATTAATAATATAACTGTTGTCATGGCCGGCGGTGGCGGCGGTGGTGGTGCAGCTGGGAGTGTGCCTGGAAGCGCAGGTGGTATAGGCGGCGAAGTTGGCGGCGATGGTGCAAACGGCACCGGTGGTCAAGGCGGCGGCGGTGGTCTTACGTCCGCTGCTGGCTTGGGTGGTGTCGGTGATAAAGGTGATGGTACTGACGCGATAGCGGGAGCAGGTGGTGTGGGTGGCAGTTTTCCCGGTGGCGGTGGTGGTGATCAGAATGTTCTGCCAGGAGGAGCAGGTGGCTCAGGTATTGTCTCGGGAGGCAGCGGCGGTAATGGTTATTGGGCCGGCGGCGGCGGTGGTGGCGGTGGATTATATGGTGGCGGTGGCGGCGGCCGAGGAGCCAGTTCCGGTGGTGGTGGCGGTGGTGGATCCAGTTTGGTTGCAGCCGGCGGCAGTATTACTGCCGGCAGCGGTTTTACCGCCGGTGGTAGCGGTGACAGCCACTATCTGAATAATACCGGGAGAGGCGGCGGCGTTGCTTCTTCGGCACATGGTACCGCTGGTAATAATGGTTATGTTTTTATCGAGATTGCCCCGCGTTAATTCAGCGAATTCGTTGGCGGGGAAAAAATTTATATTTTTCCAAGAAGTGACGAAATATCGTCTGGAAACTGCTAATTATCTGCGCTCGTACGGAATCGTTTAAGTTTTGCTGGTCATTAAACCTCTACTTTTATCACGAATCGCCGAAAACCTTAGAAGAACAGTAGATTAAGTTTGGCGAGGATCAATTGTCCGGAAGTGATTTCAAACTTTCGTATAACTCCGTGCTTATGCGCGCGCGTGTAGAGTTTTCCGCGCGCGTGTTGGCAGCGGCCGCTCAATTCCCACAAGAGCTCGTTGATAAATCCATGCAGAAAATGGAAGCGGAAAAAAAGAAGGGTGATTTACACGCCTTTGTTGATCTTACAAAAAATCTTGAGACTTTGTGGCGGGTTCTGCGTGGCATGTCGGAAAAAGATATTCCCGACATCAGGATTTCGGTGACGCTTGCAGCCGGTATTCCGCCGATGTCCGGTCTGCGTGTTGTAGCGAATCGTCAGCAGGGTGCGGTTTGTGTTTTGAGTATCGAGGCGACAGCGGAGCAGGTGAAGACCTGGCATGTGGATTGGGTGTATTGGTACATCAAACGTGAATGCGATAAGTTGCGTTTGAATGCGCTGCCGCATCACGGTCAAGTTGCATCGGCGCTATTGCGGGCGATGGGCGGCGAGAAAATTCAGAATCTGGCGATCGCAGCTGCACCCTCACCGCAGGAGCTGCGTGCCGCCGGCAAACCTTATGCATTAACCGTGAACAAACCGCGGCGCGAAGTTATGTTGATTGTTGCTGATGCCAAGTATCTGAGTCAGCGCGGTATGCTGGACGGCTTGGTGAATAATTGCGCGGCCAGCATCAAAAAATTATCGACACCGGAACAGGAGTATCGTTTTCTGCGCGGCGAACTTATCGAGCGTTTGCGCGTTGCCGCCAGCGGGCCTGAGCGTTTTGGAATCGGCCTGCCACTGGTGATTCTGGTTGGCGTGGCCGATAACACCGCGCCGGTAGTGCCGGCGTCGTATCCCGGGCGCGACAAATTACAAATCACGGTCGATCCACAGAGCCTCGAAGCCAAAATTACTAATTTTGATCTTGGTTGGTATGTAGCTTCAGATTTCACGCCGAACACGCAATGGTTTGATCTGGAATTGGCGCGACTTGGTGTCGTGTTTGGTCGTCAAGATGTGTTTACGCTGACGATTGAAGATGCTTTTAAAAATAAACAGGACTTGAATGGCTTGACGGTAGCGGCGGGTAATTCAGGTATCGGCTCGCTCAATCCATACTTACATAGAACCTACAAAGACAACGCACCTGCCGCGGGAGGCGATGGTGTTCTCGATATCCGCGAGATGCAGCAGAAAACTTTGGTTAAGGCTGGGCAGATGATCGCGGAAGTACGCTACAAACAACCAGCGGTTCCGGGCAAGGATGTATTTGGCAAGCCGTTGCCGCCACCGCCCAATGTGGAATTTGAAGTCACTGTCGGCGAAGGTGTGGAGAAACGTGAGAACGGGCAGTTTTTTGCTACGGTCGATGGTATTCCAACTATTGAAAGCAGTGCAATCAGCTTGAGTAAGGTGTTCGTGCATCAAGGTGATGTGAACCTGCGTTCGGGTAATATCCGTTTTGATGGCAACGTCGAGATTACCGGCTCGATCGATAGCGGCGCAACCGTGGATGTTTCGGGTAATCTGGTGGTTGGTGGTACGATTCGCGATGCTTTTGTCAAAGTCGGCGGCGATCTCGAAGCCCGCATGGGTATCGTGACCGGCGAAGGCGGGCGTGTGCATGTGCGTAATCAAGTGGTCGCTGATTTTGTGGAAAACTCGAATCTCGTCTGCGGCGGTGATCTGCGGATTAAGAAGGTTCTACTCAACAGTCGTGTTGTTGTTGGCGGCGCACTCCATGCGAATGAAAATGGTGGAATCGTTGCTGGTGGTCTGATCAGTTGCCGGCAGTTTCTGCGAACCGGCAAGCTTGGCTTTCCCAAAGGTGCGACGACACAAGTGAATGTTGGTGTGGATTGGAAAGTTGAATTGTCAATTCGTATCCGTGCGGCGCGCCTGGAGCATGTTGTCAAAGCCGTCGATGATGATCGACAGTCCTTGCGTGAGTTAAGCCGGCGCAAAGAAAATCAACTGGTGCAAAAGCATCGCGATAAAATGGAAAATCTGAAAGCACGTATTACCAAAGGTCGTGTATTAGTGGAGAAGTTGGGCAAGCATCTGGAGGCGGCACGCGCGAAACTGACTTATGATCCGGAAGCGCAAATTTTTGTGATTGATACTCTTTATACGAATTGCAAACTAACCGTCGGCGGCACGCCCGTTCCCGTCACTCAAGATGTTGTTGCTGTCAAAATCATTTCCAAGAAAGTACGCGGAACTCATATTCTGGCGCTGGAAGAAGAAAAGCCCAGCGGTGAGAATCCTCCACCGCCGGCTGAAGAACAAAAGGCCAGTTAAGTACTTTCGTATCTGTATTATAAGTAGTAGAGCATGCCGTGTTGTTCATCGGTGCTTTTAGCAACATACCGATCCAGTCGTTTCTCGGAATCGCCAAAGAATTCTTTGAAACGAATACCGATACCGCCACCGTTTTCTTCGCCGTTGATTTCCCGGGTCTTCAGAATGCGGACGACTTCGCCTCTAACATGCACTGGTTTTTTGTAACCAGGCAGATTGAATTTGACTTCGACTTCCAAGCCCTGGCGTAATTCAAGATTGGTTGAGACCAAAACCCCCGATGCCGAGAGATCGCCGATGGGGCATTGGCAGGCTTCACCTTCATAGTGCAGGGTCGCCATGCCGTGATGGGCGACGCGATCATTGGAACGGGTGCGTTGCGCCAACAGACGTTTCAATTTTTCGATGAAGTACTGTCGCGGGATCGGTTGCTCGACAAATAAGTCCGCGCCTGCTTCTAAGCCCGCCTCACGGGTGGCGGCGGATGTTTGTACGCTGGTAATGACGATCGGAATATCTTTGTGCGTGTCTTGTTTTTTTAGGTGGCGACAAATCGCCAGACCATCGATTTTTGAATAATCATAATTGATCACAATGAGATCAATAGTCTCGCTATTTAAAGCTTCCTCGGCTTCGTGGAAGTTCTTGGCGAGTTTCACGATGACACCCATGTTTTTATAACCAGCGCGATCGAGATCGGTGGTCATGGTGCGATCATCAATAGACAATAACTTAATCGATTGCTGACCCATTACATTCTCCTTGGCAACTGACGCTTCACAGGACATTCTGGCGCGGCCAACGCCGCACAAATTTCGCTTCGGCAGCCTGGAGGTGAGCATTAGCGATAATTATGTAACATGCTGTTTTTTATATATATTTTAATTTAATTTGTCAGTTTGTTGAGGGGCGCCCTCGTTTCCCGGCGACGAATCGCCGCGTTTTTGTTACTCAGAGCCGGTTTGGAGGATGCTTTGATTGGTAAAGGCAAAAAACGCATAGACCAGTATCTGGTGGAGGAAGGGGCCGCTGGAACGCTTGCCGAAGCCGCCGCACTGGTTATGGCTGGCGAAGTGCTCATCAATGAGCAGCAGGTGAAATTCCCGTCCCAACTTATCGGTCCGGACGATCATCTGCGGGTAAAACAACGCGGCACGTATGTGGGGCGTGGTGGTGATAAATTGCACGCGGCGATCGAAGCTCTCGGTTTGGACGATGAGTTCACGGATAAAAACGTGCTTGATGTGGGTGCCAGTACGGGCGGATTTACCGATTGTGTTCTGCGTCTGGGAGCAAAAACGGTTGTGGCCGTTGATGTCGGTACCAATCAACTGGCGTGGAAGCTCCGTAATGATGCGCGGGTGACGACACTGGAAAACGTCGATATACGCCGCTTTGATCCGACGCCTTATCTGCCGCTAGCTTGGGTGTTGGTGGATGTGAGTTTTATCGGACTGGCGGAAGCGCTGCCGCCGCTTCTGGAAAAACTATCGGGTAATGCCTGTCGCTTGCTGTTATTGATTAAACCGCAGTTTGAACTACCGGCGTCGGTTATTCCCAAAGGTGGGGTTGTCGAAGACGAAGAGTTGCGTGCTCAGGCGGTGACTTCGGTTATCGCCATGCTTCAGCAGTACAGTGTAAAGGTAATTCAGACTATCGATTCGCCTATCGCCGGCCGGCAGGGCAATCGCGAAATCTTCTGCTTAGCGCGTTGTTGATACGTTGTTTGCTGAATACAGATTAGCCTCGGTGCGAATACAGTAGAAAAAGTGCGCGGCTTCCAGCGCATCAACCCAGATAGTATCGGCGCGGTAATCATAGTGCGCTGCCAGGTGATTTAAATCGATGGCTTCGAGCACGAGTTCTTTATCAATATCGTATAGCTCACACATGCCGGCTAAGGATAAGCGCTGTCCGTCATAATCAGCGGGATTATGACCCATTTCCGTTAGCGCCTGTGCAAAGACTTCCTTGGTAATTTGGGGTGGCATTGCCTGAAACCTCCAGCCGTAGTGGTGTTGATGATTCTTATATTTAAATTGTGCCGAAGGTTTTGTGTCTTGAAAAGCCGGAAAACATTGCTGCCCAAGGCTTTTGGCGGTAGGACAAATTTTCTCATGTTTAAAGTGTCAATTATTTGACGGCCAGCCAATCGTCGCGGCGATTGGTGAGTGTGTCGTTGTGCGACTTGTGGGGATTGAATAAGAATCGCGGAATTTCCATAAATACGGAATTTGCCAACAGGCTATTACCCAGCAATTCATAGAGCACGGTTTCATGGTAATAGACATCGCGACCGTCAAATTGTTTGCAGGCCATAATCCAAAAAATATCGCGGCTGTCCTGATAGCTGCTGAGATCGGTGGCGATTTCGGCGGCAACGAATACCGGATTAAAATGCGTGGCCTTTGCCGGATCGGCGATGAACGCCTGGCGATCCGCCGCCGATGCGTGCGGCAGCTCCAGGCAAATACGCACGTTGCCGCGCGGCGTTCGTGTCCACACCGGTGTGCCGCCAACGTCTTTGCCGCTATTAGGTACCTGACCCAGCATGTTTACCGGCCGCGCATACAATTGCCGCAGACTCTCGATGCCGGGAATGTCCGGCCATAGTTGTCGCGCGCTGTCGGGATCGAGACCGAACAACTGCAGCTGCAACTGCCATAGAGGGCGACTGGTCGCAGTGCAATCGGCGAGAAACTGCTGGTGTGCGACCGAAAGTTCGGGCGCGGTAAAAGTCGGTAGCAAGGAGTTGGCGACATCAGCTGCCGCATCGATTTGAGCGCGCTCTAAGGCTGCACGTATTTTGCGAACCTGTTCCAATAAACGTTGATGCGCACGTAAAAAGGCGGCGGTCGCGACGCGCACTTGCGCATGGGTACCACTGATGTTGTCGATATTGCGAATAAGCAGCGAATGAATGCCCTGCATCGTCGCGGTGTTTTTAATTTCGGCAAACAATTCAATCAACATGCCATGGCCGGCGGGAACCACCGAGAGCGTACCATCAGCATTAGTGACAGGTGTACCGGTGGCGTCAAAGCGCACCGTGGAGAGCTGCATACCCTGCTCCAAAATCAGTGTCGGCGGAGTTTTCACATTGACTTTGGCACAAGCGGCCGCGAAAGCATCGCGATGTCCAAACGGCGCTACGAAGATTTGTTGATCGATGCCGGGTAGTACTGCGTGCTCGTGGCACTTCATGGCAAGAAAACTGGGACCTTGCGGCGTACAGGGGAAATACGCTTTTGGGTGTTGCACCAACGCGTTTTCATCAATAGCTGCTTGTGGTTCGTCGAGTAAAGTCAGGAGTTTCGTTGTTTCCGCCGCTGATAAGCCGTTAAGATAACGACTCGCTGCGCCGGCTGCGGGAATAAACGCTGCGTAACCGTGCAAATCATGCGCTTGTTGATCCGTATCATTAAGCCAGTCGGCTGATAGTAAACCGCCGTTATCGAGTCGGCAGGTATCGATAACGGTGAACTCGGGTTTGATCTGGGTCTGCAAAGCTTTGAGCAAACGACGACGATGCAGGGCGATGGTGTCGGGGTTCAATCCCTGTTTATGGATTGCCGTCAGCCAAGGCTGCAAATCGGATATCTGGTTCGCCACTCCGGGTTACCTTTGCATCGACATCATTCTTGGGTGCATGCCTTGCGGCAGCTTCGCTGGCGGCCTGTTTGACACGCGGCGAAGATTCCGATTGTGCCATCGCAGCGAGTCTTTGTCCAACGCAAGGTAGAGCGGGTAGTGACGTCAAAGCTTTATAGAGTGCGGCTTTACTCCAGGGCGCGGGAATATGCGTGATCAGGCTGATAACGTGCTCGGCAAGTGCCTGGTGATCACCGGTTTTGGCGAGCAATAGCACGCATTGCTCCAGTCCTGGCGGTGACAGCGTCTGTGCGTGATACAGCAACAACTCGCGCGCCTGATCGCCGGCCTCGGCTGCCGGTAAGTGTTTAATCACCGTGGCTTGATAAATCGGTGGCAGGTTCAACAGGCGATGGTTCTCGATTGGTCTGCGGGTGGTAATAATCGCAAATGCTTCCGCCGTCAGAGCCAAGCCGGCTTTGGCCAGCGCCCATTGCGCCTCGCTGGTATCCGTGGCTTGTTGGCGATAGATCAATTGCAGTGTTTGCATTTGCTCAAGAATTTGCCGCGCCGCAAAACGTTCATTGTGAGGTTGTTCCGGATTGAGACGTTGCGTGAGCCATGCCTCTAGTTTGCGTTCGGTCAAGGTGCGTCGACGTCCCAACAGTAATAGCATTCGGAATAAAATCTTGCTGTAGCGCAAGCTGGTTTTGCCGGTGTGTTTCGAGCCTGGGCCAAATAGCATGAACTGTAATCGATACAAATCAACGATCCAAGGCAATCGCCGGACCTGCTGTGACATTTTGATCATGATGCGGCTGAAGATTTCTTCCGCTGGCAGCGGTGCGTGTGTGTCGTTAGTATCCGCTGAGTGGACGGAAGTGGTTTTTTTGCTGATGGTTGATTGAGCAGTGCGGCGTAGGCGACGTAAGAGTTGTTCGCCGAAACCAAGATCACGCATTAGTTCATTGTCGTCGGTAGCACATACGCTTTGGACGAAAATGAATTTTAAAAATTCCTCGACCGTTTCCTGATCGGTTTGTCCTAGCACGGCTTGTTCGATTTGCAGGCTTTGACACAGTTGCTGGTGAATAGTGCCGGCAATAGCTGGGTTCAGACCGTATTCATCGACTAAAACCTCGACAAAAAGATCTCTGAATAGTGCGGTGTTTGCCCATGGGAGATGTCGCGCCACGCAATAGCAGGCATCCAGACACACGCTGCGCACGATACCCGGTGCCAATGTCACGCCGACGCCGTTAGCGGCGAAAGTGTCGGCAATGAGTTCGCACCATTCGTTCATCTGCGCGCGCGAGTAGCGCTCACTTAGATAACCAAGTTTATGCTCGACAAGGTCAAACATGCTGGCGGCCGTCTCAAAATGTAGAATTGGTGATACTCGCAAGTATACAACTAACTGGTATTGCTGAGTATGCTGGCCGCAAAATTAGTCCAGGTAAGATTATGTATTAAATACTATGGGCTGTGAGTGCTTGTCGGTAATCTCTCGTCATCAATTATCTTGCCGGTGATTTTCGTCTTTTTGCCAAATCCCAACCCCCGGCTGTTCTAAACTTAAGCATAAGTAATGACGATAACTTTTATAGGAATCGTATATGTAGCGAAGAATCTCAGTATAGCTGAAAGAAGTCATCAACGGCATGAGTGAGAAGTCGACCAAACCCGCCGATGAACGCAACGCGCTGGGCTTTGCTTTGTCCACCGATGGCAATGTTCGTCGCTGGGTCTACACACCGTCCAGCACTGATAGCGATGCGTCGCCGGTGCGGTTGAGCCGTTGTGTATTAGTCGAGCGTGGCAAGCGTTTGCAGATCGAAGACGTTAGTTTGACTATTCCGATCGAGCGTCTGCGTCAGGCGCTAGTGAACCAATTAAAAAGCGAATTTTCCACCGCAGAACTGGTCGAGGTGCACGCGGGTGCAGACGGCGCGCTATGGGTTCTTGTGGAGTTTAATGATGCCGAAGTCGCGCGGCGTGATCCGCTGCGCGCCTCGAACGCAGTCACCAGTGGTCTGGCTGGATTTGAAGTCAATATTTTCTGTAGTGGTTCGCATTTGCAACTAAGTACGTACGGACATTTTGCGATCGGCAGCGTACCAAAACAATTTTTACTGGCCTCTCTGAACATCTTTGCCAGAGCTCTGGGGTTGCAGTCAGCTTTAACGGCGCGTACTAAAGACGGCGAAGCCCTGAGCTTGCTGGCTTGCGATCTGGAGGTTGTCGGCTTTGTACACAGCGCGATTGCCGCCGGTCAAAAACGTGAGTCAGTCGCTAGCGAATTTTTGCAAAATGTCAGTACCTTTGACGGTAGTCTGCAACGCACTGGTAGCGGCGCTGTCGGCTGGGAGTTCGCGGCACAGGCAACAGGCAAAGGTGTCTGGATGTTCAGTTTGAGCGAAGAACAGGTGCCGGTCGAAGTTCTCGAAAGTCGCGAGTTGCGATCGCAATACGCTGATATTGAGATCAACATGATTAAAGGTAAGGTCGGCGAGGCATTCACCAAACTTCAGGCTGAGCTGGCACGTGATTCGCAGGCACAGTACCTCCAACGCCGTCTGGCGTTGCTGGCATTATCGCGTGCTGAACTGTCACCAAGCTTGATGCAATTGTTGGAACAATCACCGTTACAAGATCTGACTGTTCTCACCGCGCGTTTGCAGATGCTCATCGGCAATGACACCGTCGTCCAGCGTCATAAGTTGTTGGTAGCGATTGGTCGCGAATTGGCGAAGCAATTACATAACGCCGAAGACGCACGCGCGTTGGAGTTGGTGCTGCCGGAAATGCTTGGTGATGTACTCGCGCAAAGCCACGTTGAGAAAGCCATGGCCTGTTATGAGCGCATTTTGAGCTGCCGCGGTGAAGTACCGCGCGTGTTGCGGAAGATGACACATCTTGCTGCTCAGCTCGATATGACTGATCTGGAAACCAATCTCCTCGAACGTGCGACTGCTGTTGAGCGTGAGCCGACACTGTTGGCGGACTTGCATTTCCGGTTGGCGCAAATAAGATCGGCGGTGGATGCGGACGTTGATGTCGCGATCAAGCATGGCTTGCATGCTTTGCAGGCTGATCAAACCCATGTTGGCGCCGCTTTGTTGACGACCGATCTCTTGGTGCGCAAAGAAAAATATCACGATGCCTTGCGCATTCTCGGTCAATTATTTGAAGGACTCCGCGATCGGTTGACACCTGGCCTGCGCGCAACGCTCGCCTGGCGCACCGGCCGCATCTGGCAGGAGAATCTCGGCCGCATGGACTTGGCGAAGGCTCGCTTTGAACAGGCATTGGCTATTGATGAAGGTCATCTTGGTTCGCTACAGGCTTTGGAGCAGATTTATCGGGCGGCAGATAATCGTCAGGATTTGGCGACCGTGCTGCATCGTCTTTATGACCACTATCTCGATCAGGGCGATGAACAGCGTCTGCAACAGCTCAAACAAGAACTAGTACATTTATACAAGGATGAGCTCAAGGATCCGCAACGAGCGTTGCAGCTGGTGATGGGTGAATCCCAGTCGGAGCGCGAGACGACACAAGACATCGACAAAATCATGTCGTGGCAGGAAACCGGCATGGATTGGACGTTGCTTTATGATCTGCTCACGGAAAAGCTCCGTGAGGTCAAGGAACCCGCTGCGCTGGCGCGTTTTCGGATACAAATCGCTGATCTTTGTCGTACCAAGCTGGAGCGTCATGATGCGGCGGTCGAGCATTATCTGGCGGTAGGTAGCAGCCAGATGTTAGCGGAAGATGCGTTTGAGTATTTGCGGGAGCGTCTTGGTCAGGCGCGGCGTTACGATGATCTGGCCCGGTGTCTGATTGAACGTCTGGAAAACACAGCGGACGAAAAACGCACCGAACTGTTACGTGAATTATTGTTGCTGCCAAAAGGCATCAGCGCGAATCAGCGTGACGACTTCGCCATTCAGATTTATACGCTGAGCGAAGACGAAAAAGTTCATCTGCAAAAACGTTTTCAGGAGTATCTCGATCATAGCGAAACGCAGGCATTCTTGCGTTTGCGGGATATACTGACCGGGATGACATTGAATCGGGCAGAGCGCGAGTATTGGCTTGCTTACTTCATTGAATCTCTGCCGCGTTTATCGGCGCCGGAAGTTCTGGTCGCGATGGATGCCGACTTGCAGGCTTTGTACGAGTTGCGCGAGAATGACCCACAAGTACTACAACTTGGTATTAAGTATTTTACCGGCAACAATGCGTCGCGTTTTTTAAATTTCTACATCGTGACACTCATGGAGTCAGGTATTTTGCCGGACTTGCCGCGTGTGCAGCTCGAAGCAACCTTGCGTGAGCAGCCCAAAGACCTGGCCAAATTACACGAACTGCTGGCGGCCGGCGAGCCTGATGAAGCTATTGCCGTCCAGCATTTGCGGGAGGCGGCACAACTTTATCGCACGCAATCGGATAGTCGCTCCAAAGTCGATAACTTAATGGCCGAATACCTGGTACGTGGTCCGGCGACTATAGATGCGATCGAGGATTTTGAATCAGTGGTGGAGCAAACCGGCAGTTGGCAGGCATTCGCGAAAGTACTGCGTCGACAAATAGAATTCTACGAACAAGATCGTAATATGCAGATTAAATTGCTCCAGCGTTATGGCGAGGTCAATCGCAGTTGTCTGAAGGACTATGCCGAGGCGATCTCTGCTTATAGTCGATTACTGCCGTTGTTGCCCGATGGACGCGATATTAAATTTTTGTTGTTGAATATTGCCATTGAAGCCAACGACGTGAATGAGGAGCTGCAGCATCTTCATGATTGCTTGAATGATGAATACTGCTTGCAGGATATTGTGCGTAGCGAGTTCGTGATCAATAGACTCTGCGGTAAGCATGATCAGGCGGCTCAGGTTAAGGCGGCTTTGGTGCCGAAAATTCAAGCTTTTGTGGATCGTGAAATGCCGGAGTTGGCCGGTGGATTGGCCGAAGTCCTGTTGCGCAATAACATCTCGACTCTCGAAGTTCTGCGGATTGCCTTTTTGGCCGCGGCGGTGCGCCGTGATCTCGTTGCTGCTGAGAAACACTGGTTGACGGGATTGCCATGGAACAAAAATCTTGCACCGATGCGCAGTTATCTGGAAGATGCCATTCATGTGCTACAAAGCATCGGTGCTGGCGATTTTGCTGTTACCTTGATGCGTCAGGCAGTGCAATTGGCGACGAGCGGCGGTATCCATGCGGATTTGTGCATTGATGTCTTGCTGATTGCCGGTCAATTCCTGCGCGATAAGGATCGTGATCGGCGTGTTGCCATGGTTGCTTTCCAGCAAGTGAAGCTTTTGGACAAGGACGACGATCGCAGCTGGATTCCACTGTACTACCTGCTCAAGGAATTTGGTGATGAGCAGGCATTGCTTGCGCATCTGAATTTTATTTTGCCGCAGTTGGAACGCAATCAGACACCACTGAAAGCTTATCCCATTACCGTTGAATCTCTGGAAGCCGAACGTGAGCGCATCAAAGATATCTCGCGTGTGGACGTGGCTTCGCTGGAGCCGTTGACGCAAATGAGCGAAGTCATCAAACTCGCTGTCGCCGCGGTGGAGGAAGAATCACCATCCGAGTTCTCACACATGGAATACTCGTTGCGACGCGTCGCGGGCGAGCCGGAGCCGGCTGGTCACGCGCCGGTGATTTATGGTGAGTCTTTTGCCGTTTCCTCGGAATTTCAGGCACCCGCTGCGTCCAGTAGCTCACGCGCCTCTGAACAGTCAGGATTGCGGATTGTCGGTAATGCTTTTGTCGATGCCGTGGACAGCAAGAGTAGTGTAACCGAGCCGTCAATTCAGGATGTGAACGCGCATGATTGGCGGGCGACGATCATGGCCTTGAATGTTTCTCGAAAGCATGCCGTGAAAACCCTGGATCAGGCGTTTGCAACCAAAGTTGAAAAACATGTCGCCATCCAAGCCATGGCGGTTCTCGCTGGTGATATTCAGGTGCTCAATGATTGGCAGTGGAACGTTTGGCGTGACATCCGTAAAGCCGAGTATCCACTGTCCGGCAAGGATCGTTTCCCGGTTAATGGCGTGCCGACATCGATCAACTCGGATCTGCATCGTTTGTTGGTAGCGACGATTCCGATGCTGGTCAAACTTTTCAGCGGTCGTTATGGACTGCGTCATTTGCAGAAAAAACTTGGTCTATCATCGCAGCAATTAATGAAAGCACGTGTGCCTCTGGTGTGGGATCGTGGCTTACTTGCCAAGGCCGGCTTTACCTTATACAAGGATCGCATCAGAAAACACCGTTTCAGCGCTTACAATGTCACTGGCCTGGGCGCCGAATTATTCTTTGACGGTAGCAAACGCGAATTGTATCTGGACGAAAGTTATTACGTTCGTCAACCAACCAGCCATTTGTTTCATCGTGTGCTTGGTCTGCTTTGGACCATCAAACTGCAATACTTTGTTCCGTTATCCTTGAATCCGACCAAACAGATTCTGCCATCGTTGCAGGCCATACGCGAGCATCTGGATACCAAAGGTCTGGATAAGCTCAAGAAGGTTTTGGTCGGTGACGCGCAGGATATCGGTAAGTTGCTCGGTCTAGTTGATAAAAGTGTGTTGCGGGCGCTGTTTGCCAAGGTACCGGTTATTCAGGAAGCTGAGCTTGTTCGCTTGGTTCAGGATATGCAGGCGCATACTTATCGCTTGTTGTTGGCTGAGACGCTGGATGTTGTCGGCTTGTTTGAATCTATCTGTGATCTTGACCTGCTTGACCAGAAGCTGGACGCGAAAGCCATCGTCACCAAGTCACCGCATGTTGCTGGCTTGTTGGAATTTATCACGCAGATGAAGTTGTAGGCGAAGAATCTATTTACGATGCGGCTTTGATGGCATCGCCATCGGCAAAGAGGAAGTAAGTATCTTCCAAGGCATCGAATTGCAGCGTCTGGGCGCATTTTTCGCATTTGAAGGGCGGCGCTTGTCGTTGACTGATTTGCGGCGCATGATCCTTAACGTTGATCAGCTGGCTGCTTTCGCCATCTTTTTCGCAGAAGTAAGGGGCGAAGAACGATTCAATGCTTCCCGATCCCAATGAGTCCGGCACCATGTTGATTTGATCGATCATGGTTACGGAGCAACGCCGGAATTTTACGGTACCGAGTTGGCAGATATCGCGAATCAGATAAATCCATTCACGAATACCGACCGAGTTGAAGTTGTGCACACCCTCAAGTTCAAACACAATGCTCGGGCGTTTAATGCGGGGAACATCCTGCTGACGGAAGTTTTCGTCAACATCGCCGGTAAATCGATACACCACCTCAAGATCCGTTGGTGTGACTTCGATCGTCAAATTGGCGAAGCTGATTTTGTCAGCCATATAGAATCCCCTGCAAGACGTTGGAATAAAGCCAGTCTTACAGATCTTTTCGGCGAAAATAGGAAAAAGTTTAGTTTTTTCTACGGTCTTTTGTTTATAACATACTAATTTTATTATTATTTTTTAAGATATGGGCGCAAGTCCTGCCGAGAAGCTAATCGCCACGCGCGACCAAGAGTGCCAGAGCTGTTGCGACCTCGTAAGCGACCTCCAGGCTTGGTGGCGAGACATTTGCGATTACATCACTCGGCTGGTGCCAATGCGTCGTATTGACGAAGTCGATCAGGTCAATCGCAGGAACGCCGGCGCGTACATAGGGAAGATGATCATCGCCGACTTCGATTGGTATATCTCCGAGTAAATGACGTCGACCCTGCACCTGCAAGATGGCTTCGAGTTTTTGCATGAGCTGTGGTGAGCTGTGTTGTTCGCGTGTGAACTTCAGTGCCGGCGAGCCGACCATATCCACGAGCACTAACGCGACCAAGGTCGCGCCACCCAAATCCACCGGCAGGCATTTTTGGGCTTTATCACCGGTTTTACAATCCCGCAGGCGACTGACGGCATGGCGACTACCATAGGTGTTATCCTGAATACGTGCCGGGTGTCGGCGTTCGCCGTCGTTCCAATCCGGCAGAATGGATTCCTCGCCATCAAACCATACCAACATCAGATCGCATGCCAGCTGCTGATTGTCCGGATGCTTATGTAGACGGCGCAGGATTTCCAACAATAGCGCGCTTGATGAGCCGCTATCATTCGCGCCGAGATAAGGATGCCCATCGATAATCTTAGTGTCATAATGCGAACCAACCAGGACCACGCAGTCGGCATCGGCTTTGAAGTTGGCGCGTGCATAAATGTTGCGACCGTTTTTGCGTAGCGTCGGACTGGCCGGTGCGTCGGGGCTTTGCAGCAGTACCGGATTCGGCGTCTCGGCGACAAACTCCTCGCTAAAAACCGTAGCACCCAGTTGTTCGGCTTGCGCACTCAGGTAACGACCGATCTCAGCTTGTGCTGGCGAACCCAGTGGATGTTCTTGCGCCGCGATGCGCTGCAGATGTTGCATAATCTGTGATTGTGAAGCGTTGCCGCCACGCGCATGGGTCGTTGCGGTTTTGGCGATCTCGATCAATGCCGGTGGTGGTTGTGGCGTGCAGACACAGCTACATAGCCATAACCAAAATAACCATAGCGGTACTGATCGCCACCGCCTGCTGCCGCTCCGTCGCGGCATTCTATTTACCAAAACGATAAACAGCCAAATCGCCCAGCTCTTCTTCGATACGTAGCAATTGATTGTACTTGCAGACACGATCCGTACGCGATGCCGAACCGGTTTTGATCTGCCCGCAATTGGTTGCCACCGCAAGATCAGCGATCGTCGTATCCTCGGTTTCACCCGAACGATGCGAAACAATGCTGGCAAAACCGGCATTGGCGGCGATCGACATCGTCTCCAGTGTTTCGGTAAGCGTGCCGATCTGATTCAATTTGATCAAGATGGCGTTCGCCGATTTGTTTTTAATGCCTTCGCGCAAACGCTTGGGATTGGTGACAAACAAATCGTCGCCGACAATCTGCACGCGCTCGCCGATCGCCTGAGTCAACGCCGCAAAGCCGCGCCAATCGTGTTCATCCAAGCCGTCTTCGATGGAGACGATGGGGAAGTTCTTCGACAGTTCGACCAGATACTGTACCATGCCGTCGCTGTCGACGATGCGATTCTCGCCGGCAAGATTATATTTACCATCTTTGCAGAAAGAGGATGCCGCCACGTCCAAAGCGAATGCGATATCTTTGCCAGGCTTGTAACCAGCCGCCTGAATTGCCTCGGTGATGATTTCCAATGCTTCGCGATTGGAACGTAAATCCGGTGCGAAACCACCCTCATCACCGACGGCGGTGTTGAGTTTTTTATTTTTCAGAACTTTCTTGAGTGAATGAAACACTTCGGTGCCCCAGCGCAGACCTTCCTTGAAGCTCGTGGCGCCGATCGGAACGATCATGAATTCCTGAAAATCAACGGTATTATCCGCGTGTGCGCCACCGTTTAGAATATTCATCAACGGCACAGGCAGTCGCTGTGTGTAGGTGCCACCCAGATAGCGGTATAGTGGCAGACCTGCGGTTTCGGCCGCGGCTTTGGCACACGCCAGCGATACCCCCAGAATAGCATTGGCGCCCAAATTGGCTTTATTCTCGCTGCCGTCCAGATCGATCATCACGTGATCGATGCCGGATTGATCGCCAACATCCATACCGATGATTTTCGGGGCGATTTTTTCGGCCACGTTGCGCACGGCGTTCTGCACGCCTTTGCCGCCGTAGCGTTTGTTGTTGCCATCACGCAGCTCGCACGCCTCAAATTCACCGGTGGAGGCGCCCGATGGCACCGCTGCTCTGCCCATGAGTCCGTCATCGGTAATAACTTCAACTTCGACGGTCGGATTCCCGCGGCTGTCTAAGATCTCGCGGGCATGGATCGTGGAAACTAGACTCATTGCGACTCCTCGATTGACCCCTATAGGCCAAAACAGTAATGTGACGTCAAACAGATAAGGCCTGGTATTACTAAACAGAATCCGGCCGTCGGTCAAATGCGAAAGGAATGCGGATGAAATCAGATTTTGAAAAACCCTGGCGTTCATTCTTACCGGAAGTCTACGGCTGGCTGGAGCGCGTCCAGATCGGCGCGACGAGCAGCTGGGTAAGTGGTGCGCATCACGCGATTCCTGTCAGTGCTGGTGACGGCAAGACTGGCCTGGACGTTAAGGCGGTGCATCTGGATGATGGTATTAAGCAGAAAATCAAGACCGCTGCCCAGGCATTGGGGTGGGCTGGCAAGAGCGGCTCGTTACGGATTCTGATCGATGACGCACCGGTGACTTTGGTGCCGGTTTCGACAATTAAGACCCAGGCAACCCAGATCGGCCGTCAATGGGGCCTGGATGTTGCCAAGGCGATCAAGGATACGAGCTGGGAACATCTGGTCTTGTGCGAGGCCGCCGATTGGAATGCCTTGGCGGCGCTCGATGGTTATAGCTCTGGCTTGTATGACGCCGGGTTATTTAAAGGTGACGCCAAGAAACCAGCCGCTGATGGCCCGCTGATGCCGAAAACCATTTCGTTGCTATCCAAAAATGCGCCCGCGGAACAGATCACCGCGCAGCGCGAGATGGGTAAGGCAGTGGCATTCTCGATGATGCTACAGGATGCGCCACCCAATTGGCTCACGCCGATGCGTTTTGGCGAAATCGCCGCCGACATCAGCAAAGAACTTGGTTTAAAGTGCGAAGTTTTCAACAAAGAACAAATCCGTGATCTGGGCATGGGTTCTTTTATCAGTGTCGCGAATGGCTCGGCGATGGAGCCGCGCTTAATCAAGATTGAAATCGATGGTCGCGATAATAAACATACCGTTGCGCTGGTGGGTAAAGGTCTGACCTTTGATTCGGGCGGGACGAGTCTGAAGCCAGCACTTGGCATGGGCGAAATGAAATATGATATGTCGGGCGGCGCGGCCGTGTTGGCGACAGCCATGTTTCTCGGTAAGTGCAAGCCGGCAACCAAAGTCGTTTGTCTGGTCGGCGCCGTCGAAAATATTTTGTCGAGTACGGCGACGCGGCCCAGCGATGTCGTGCGGTCGATGAGTGGTAAAACCATCGAGATTCTAAACACCGATGCCGAAGGTCGTTTGGTCTTGTGCGATGTCATGCATTATGCGCGCACGCAGTACAAACCGGACCTGATGATTGATATCGCGACACTTACCGGCGCCGTTCTCTATGCGCTCGGTCACGCGGGAGCCGGCTTGATGGCAAACGATCAGAAAGCCGCCGACTACGTTAGCAAAGTCGCGCGCGATGTCGGTGAGCCACTGTGGCAATTGCCGTTATGGCCGGAGCTGGAAAAAGAAGTGAAAAGCGAAATTGCCGATCTTGCCAATATCGCCAAGCCAAGCGTACTCGCGGGTACCATTCTCGCTGGCACGTTCTTGCGCGAATTCGCCGGTGACACACCGTGGGCTCACGTTGATATCGCGGGAACCGGCTGGCAATGTTCTGCAACTGGTTATCCGGGATCGGGCGCCTCGGCGTTTGGTGTGCGCTTGTTAGCGGGTACGTGTCTGCGCTTTGAAAAGCTTTAACGTGACAGGATCACTCCCTTGAACCGGGAGTGATCGCCAATGTTAAAACGTCATCACCACGTTTGATCTTGATAGTGGTAGCTTCGCCAACTTTTAGTATCGCCAAAGCATCGGTATAGTCGTAGATATTCTCGATACGCACACCAGCCAGTTCAATGATGACATCGCCGGCTTTTACGCCCGCCTGATCCGCGGGGCTGCCGGCTTGCACGCCTGCTAACAATACCCCAAGCACGTCGCTGGCGGCATAATCAGGAATGGTGCCGAGATAGACGCGGAAGCGACTGCCACCACCGCCAGGTTGCTCTACTTTTTTGTAATCAGGAATAGTCGTGCTGGTGGCGGTGTCTTCGACCAGATCAGCAAACAAGCTGGCAACGCGCGCCAAGCCCTCATAGTTAATTTTGTCAGGTGTATCGTTGGGCGTGTGGTAATCCGTGTGCGTGCCGGTATAAGCACTCAGGATAGGAACACCGGCTAGATAGAACGCCGTGGAGTCAGTTGGCAGATACGGATCGGTTTGCAATTGCAGACTCAGTGCATGCGCTATGTTGAATTTTTCGAGTTTGTTGTGCCACACCGAACTCGAACCAATACCACCTAAAATCAAATGCTCGCGCAGGCGACCGATCATATCCATGTTAAAGTATGCGACAAAGCGCGGATAAAGTTGTTCGTGGTTTGCGGTCGCGTTTTTTACAAAATGCGTGGAGCCGAGCAAACCCAACTCCTCGCCGGACCAGGCGGCGAACAGAATATCGCGTTGAGCATTGAGGGTACCTGCGGCTTGTTGTTGCGCCAAGCGTTGCGCGATCTCCAATAAACCAGCGATACCCGAGGCATTATCATCGGCACCGTAGTAAATACCGCTGCCACTGCGTTCCGTGGTCCGCGTCTCGACAGCATCATCAAAGCGTTGCCGTTGCAACCAACGCCCCAAGCCATGATCGTGGCCCTGACCAACGCCGAGATGATCGATATGCGCGCCGATGGCAACCAGATTATCGCTTGGGGCTGCCTGGACCTGCAGACGCGCCAGCACATTACGACCGGTTTTTTGTTCATGCACCAGGTCGGTATGCGCTGCGGCGATCTTGCTCGGCACGATAAAGCCTTGCATCAAGTCACCGCTATCGAGTTTGCTTTGCAATGCCGCCAGGGTTTCGCCGCTGCCGGCAAATAAATCGTCGGCAACGGCATCCGTCACCGATAGCGCATGAATGCTGCTGCCGGTCAGAGCCGCGTCAAAATCCAAACGGATCAATTGCTCGTTGGCGCCGGCATTCGGTCCGCTGACGAAGATAATGCCGCGTGCCCCCAGATCACGCGCCACTGTCGTTTTGCGTCGAAGATCGGCGTAGCGCAACAGGTGTTGTTTGACAGCCGGCGCAGCATTCTCCGGCAAAAAACGCAACACCAACACCCATTTGTCTTTGACATCCAGATGCGCATACGAATCATAGGCGGCAACTTCGCCCTGAGCTGGCGCGACGATGCCATAACCGGCGAACACCACGTCGCTCGCTTCGCTGGCGCCGACCTGCGAGAACGCCAATGGTCGCCAGTCGACATTCAGTTCGCGTGTTTTCGGCGTTGGTTCTCCGCTGCTTTGTGTGCTTAGCGTGTTGTTGGCGCCCAACGAGACACCGGCGGTAAACGAAAACTCCTGAAAGTAGGTGCCGTTATCACCGGCTGGTTGCAGACCAAAAGCCGCGAACATTTCGGCGACATATTGCGTGGCGATCTGCTCGCCCGCGGTCCCGGTCATGCGTCCTTGCAACAGGTCCGATGCCAGATAGTAAACATGCTGACGTGCATCGTCTGCCGAGATGGCCGCACTTAAACGTTGTGGCTGTGGTTTTGTCTGTGTCAGGCCGAGAGCACGTCGCGCGCTTTGATCATCCCATGCCGCGAGAAAAATCTGCGAAACATTATTGCCGCGCGTCGAGGTCCATGATAGCTGGTCGCCTTTGGGCGAGAAGACCGGCAGGCTGTCAAAGCCGTCCGTATGTGTAACCCGCACCGGCTCGTGCGAGCCGTCAGTGGGTGCGATATACAACTCAAAATTCGCGTGTCCGTGGACGTTAGTACCGAAGATCAGATAGTCGCCGCTTGGATGAAAGTAAGGCGCCCATGACATCATATTCAATTGGGTGATCTGGCGTTGATCGCTGCCATCGATATTCATGGTGAAAATTTCGGCGGTCTGGCCGTCTTTGGCAAAACGCCGCCAAGTGATTTTCTTGCCATCGGCACTGAAAAACGGGCCGCCATCGTAGCCGACACTATCAGTCAGACGCCGCACGTTACTGCCATCGGCATCCATAATATAGACATCAACCGCGCTCGCCGGGTCTTTGGCGAATAATTCTTGTTCTTCGGGCGTCAACTCGCCGCTATAGGCGCGACGATTGGAAGCAAAGGCGATCAGGCGCCCATCCGGTGACCAGGAGCCTTCGGCATCATAGCCGAGAGCATCGGTTAAACGCACCGGCGCACCACCGTCGATCGCATCGGCAAAGATGTCGTAGTGCTCATCAAAATCCCAGCTATAGCGGCGCTGTTGACCGCTGCGACGGAATTCAAGTTCTTCTTCTTGTTTTTTTCTGGCATCGGGATCGAGATGCGTGGAGGCGTACAAAACTTCCGAACGCAGTGGATGCAACCAGGCACAAGTGGTTTTGCCGTAACCAGGCGTCACCCGCCAGGTATTGCCATCGTTAAGATCAAGGACATAGATTTGATAAAACGGATTATCGGCATCGCGCTCACTTTGGAAAATCATTTTGCTGCCGTCCGCACTGAAGTAACCCTCGCCGGAGCGCAGGCCAGCAAACGTTAGCTGCCGTGGATGGCTCAGAAATTGTGCTTCCGGGCTGTTCTCATCAAAGACGGGTGCGATAGCTGCCGGCGAGATAGCGGTGTCCGCTTCGTCATGGCCAGGGTGAGCAAAAAGATTCGGAGCAAAAACACCGGTCAAGGCGATGATTGCGGCAAAATACAAGCTGCGTGACATAATAAGACTCCTGATTTCAACAGAGTAAAGCCACTTCTTGGCCATGGTCTATGCAGGTCCGAGATAGCGGGTTATCCTAAACATAGGTCTTACGCATGGCAAAGCAAAAAACGTCGGAGGTCACGAATGACGATTAAGCATGGGGCGGCATGCCTTTTATTGATGTTTATGTCGGCAAACGGCTGGGCGCAGGATCGTAATCCGGTCGGTGAGCATGCCTTTTATCGCATCGATCGCAACCGTGATCGGACATCGTCGATTGTCTCGGGTGGCGAAATGACGGCGCGGGTTCTTGGCGGCAGTCACGAGCAAGGTGAGTATCAGGTACGCATCGATTATCAAATCGATACCTATGTGAACGGTCGCAACAAGGGCAGTGAGGAGTTAATGCTGCCGGCAAAGTATTTCAGCGAAGAGTTTTTGTTGCAGCTGCGGCGCGATAAATACTACGAGGTTGAGCAATTTAAAATCCGCCATCTTGGTTTTCAAGATGCGCGCAATATGGATGGTCGATTTTATCCTGGCTGCGATATTTTATATTTCTATGATCTGCGCAATAAGCAGTTGGCGGCATTGTTGGCTGATATGATCGATCCCGAAATGGACGACATAAATATTACCGCTTTGGTCAAGCCGGCCGTGCCTGTCCTTGGTGCTGTTAAGCTTGATATTAGAGGTAAATATAAAGGTTCAAGCTTTAAGGCCGGCGCCGATTATCTGCCGTAATCGCCAAGTACTTATTCCACGCTTTGCGGTCGAGATTAGCGAGTAGATGCTGCTCGACCGCCTGCGGTTCATGCCAAGTAAATTCATCCGCAAATTTTTTATCATTCCGTAGATGCGAGGCGTCGTAGCTGGCGACACGTGCCTGGATGCGATGCTTGGTGATGGAGTGTTTATAACGCGCGTGATCCTGCGCGGCGTCAGCGGCGATGGGTAGAGCGACGCTACCGTCATAGCGGAAATCGCCGTTGGTATCTTGCACGTAGGTGATAAAACCGAATTCACCACGCAAAAATTTAGCGTCGGCGGGGCGGCGCCAAAGTCCGATCTTGCCTTGTGCCACCGGGATCAATAAACGCAGGTGTAGATCAACATAAGTTGCTTTTAATTTCGGCTGCGGCGCCTCGCTCTGGCAGTTTTCGGCAAAGGCGCGGCAGCTTTGCGTCAACGGGCAATGCGCGCAATCAGGATTTGTTGGCGTGCAGACCGTCTGGCCGATCTCCATCAGTGCTTGATTAAAATCCCCTGGCCGCGCGTGTTGCAGTAATTCTTGCGCTGCTTGTTTGAGCAACGGTTTTAGTTTAGGCAGATTCGGTGGCAAGCGTATAGCAAACAGCCGGCATAATACACGTTCGACGTTGCCATCGATAACGGCGTGCGGTGTATTCAACGTGATGCTGCTGATCGCCGAAGCCGTGTAGTCGCCGATGCCGGGCAGGTCAAGCCATGCGGCATAAGATTGTGGCCATTGAGTTTTGCCGGCTACCACCAATTGTTTGGCGGCTTGATGCAGCATGCGAAAACGCCGGTAATAACCAAGGCCGCGCACGAGTTGGCGCACGGTCGCATCATCAGCCGCGGCGAGCGCTTCGATGGTCGGCAGTTGGTGCATAAAGCGTTCGTATACCGGCAACACGGCTTTGATCACTGTTTGTTGCAACATGATTTCGCTGATCCAGACCGGATAAGGATTACGCTGCGAACGCCAATCATGTCGCCACGGCAGAGAACGTGCCCGCTGGTCGTACCAAGCAAGAAGGCGACTTTGAAAAGCCGCCTTCTTGATCGTTTTCGTTTGTAGTTCGGGTAAAAGCATTAAGTCGAGCTGGACGAATCCGTGCTGGTTGTCGATGTTGCGCCAGCGCGTTTTGCCGCCGGGCGTTTGCGTTTCGCCGAAGTTCTGCTAGCCTTTTTGGCTTTGCCGCGCGCCTTGCGGATCGTCGAGCGGGCCACGTTCGCGGCTTTTTCGACTCTTTTTTCCAGGTCTTTTAGATCGATACCGTATTTGGCGGCATTGGTTTTGATATTTTTAACGATCTTCACGACTGCCGGTTCGATTTTTTTCATCTGGTTTTCGACCAGCTGTTCAATTTCGCGAGCCTTGGCGGTCAGATTTTTATTCTTTGCGGCTTTGGTGGCGGCGGTGCGGATTTTTTTGACCAGTTGGTCGCCTTCTTTTTCGATAGTTTTTTGTAGTTTATTCAGATCAGCTTGCACGCGGTTAATGAAATCTTTCATTACTATGGGCCTTCCTCTTTCTCAGTTTGTTTCGTTTTCGATACGTATGGGTAGACGATTTTGTTCGCGATAATACCCGCGAAAATTCGGCATATGATACGGCGAAAATCGCGAAAATCCTAGCTCGAAAAACTAGCACGGCGTTTTTCCAGGAAAGCCTGTAAACCTTCGCGGGCTTCTTCTTGGCCGAATCTGGCTGCAAAAGCCGTGGCTTCGGCGCCGAGACCGGCATCCAGTGCCATGCCATAGCTTTCCCGAGCCAGGCGTTTGGTTTCGGCGACTGCGGTGGGGCCGGCGCGCAGGACGCCTTTGATGACCAAATTGATCTCAGCATCCAGTTGTTCCGGTGGTACGACGCGCGCGATCAAGCCGAGTTGGGCGGCTTCTTCACCGCTTAAATTGCGACCGGCACATAGCATATCCAGACCAACCGCCATCCCGACTCGTTGGAGCAAACGTTGTGTTCCGCCAAAGCCGGCAATAATACCGAGATTGACTTCCGGCTGGCCGAATTTAGCTTTGGTCGATGCTACGACGATGTCGCAAGCCATGGCGAATTCGCAGCCGCCACCCAGAGCAAAACCTTGGACTTTGGCGATCGTAATGAACGGCAGCGATTCGAGGCCGCGGGTCAATGCTTGGCCGCGACGGGCAAACCGGAGGGCGGCGGCGGCATCCATTTTTGCCATCGCACCGATATCAGCGCCGGCGATAAAAGCTTTTTCGCCTGCTCCCGCCAGAACCATGACGCGGATGCGTGGCTCAGTCGCCAGTTTGCTGTAAATGGCATCTTCCAGCTCGAATAACACGTCTTCATTCAAAGCATTTAATGCGTCCGGACGGTTAATGGTCAGGAGAGCGACACCGTCCGCGACTTGCAGAGTAATATTATTATAGGTGCTCATATGGATCGGTCCTTTCGCTAGTACTTAAGTACTAAGTTAGTATTTATAAACGCCACGTTTCACCTTGCGACCGACATAACCGGCTTCGACATACTTCGCCAATAATGGACACGGACGGTATTTGGGATCGCCAAGCCCCTCGTGCAACACCTTTAATATCGCTAGACAGGTGTCGAGACCAATGAAATCCGCCAACGTCAATGGCCCCATGGGTTGATTGGTGCCCAGCTTCATGCCCTTATCGATATCGTCAGCACTGGCCACACCTTCCATCAATGCAAAGAACGCTTCGTTGATCATCGGCATCAGAATACGGTTGACCACGAAGCCCGGATAATCCTGACTGGTGCTGGTGTCTTTGCCAAGCGCTTTGGCGAGTGCCGTGACTTGCGCTGTCGTCTCGGGCGACGTCGCCAGACCGGGAATAATCTCCACCAGTTTCATGATCGGTACGGGATTCATAAAATGCATGCCGATGAATTTGTCGGGGCGCGATGTCGCCGCTGCCATGCGCGTGATCGGAATCGACGAGGTGTTGGAGGCGATCACGGCGCCGGGTTTTAGGAGCTTGTCGATTTTTATCAGTACTTCGGTCTTGAGCGCCTCGTTTTCAATGATGGCTTCGATGACCAGATCGCACTGACTCAGCATTTCCAAATCCGAGCCGAACTTGATGGCGCCGTGCGCATGTTGCGCGGCATCCGCGGTCAAAGTACCTTTGGCGGCAAGCTTGTCGATTGAGGCTTTAATGCTGGTTTTCGCGCGGTCGATCTGGGCACTGGCGACATCAACTAACACCGCCTGCAGACCGGACATGGCGCACACCTGGGCGATGCCGCTGCCCATTTGTCCAGCACCCACGACGCCGATGATTTTGAAGGGGGTATCTGTCATATGAATCCTCGCGTAGACGTTATATCGAGTCTGTTGCAATATCGAGCCGTCATCATAACGGCCTAGCGTAAAAAGCCAATGCTAAACCTGCGAGTGATTATGTCTTTGGTTTCGGGAGAGCATTTTTATCAGGCAATGTATGCCAAGGTCGCCGGCGGCGGTCCTTGTTTAGCCTTGCTCGGTTGGGATGGTCGTTGTTATCTGGCTACCGATGCCGAGGAGGTAGCGTGGGCGGAGCATCTGGCGCGACCATTGTGCGATGAACCTCGGACTGACGGTATTTCCACCAAGCGCGAGTTGACCTGGCCGGCGTATGTCGGTCTGATCAGTTATGACGAATTCAATCCGTGGGCGGTACAGCGCGAGCCGAGCCGGTTGTTTTGGGTGCGCAAAGTTATGACTGCCGAGCATGATGATGTGCGACGCTATGTGCGGAGTTTGACCAGCGGCATTGCCGGCTGGTCGCTGTCAGCGCATACCGGTGAAGACCATTATTTGCAACAGGTGGCGGCGATTATTGCCGCGATCAAGACGGGGCGATTTTACCAACTCAATTATCTACGTTACTTTGATGTCGTTGCTGGCGAGGAGCACGATGCGGTTGCGCAACGTTGCGCGCGTTTAGTGCGTCACGGCGGCGACATGGCCGCGGTGATCATGGCCGATGCTATCGATCTGTGGTCGTTCAGTCCGGAGCGTTTTGTTCAGACACACGCTGCAGCAGGAGAGACAGGTTTGTATGCACGCACATTCCCCATCAAAGGCACGGCCGGTGCTGGGAATAATCTTGGCGCCAGTCAGAAGGATCAAGCAGAGCTGAACATGATCGTTGATCTGATGCGTAATGATTTGCAGCAGGTTAGTGCCTGGGGCAGCGTAAAAGTCGAGAGCGCCGGCGAGTTGTTGCAGTTGCCGAGTGTTACGCATCGGGTGGCGCGCATTTGTTCGCGTCTGCATGATGATTTGACGCTAGGGGAGTTTTTGCGCGCGTTGTGTCCGGGCGGTTCGATTACCGGCGCGCCCAAGCGCGAGGTGATGCTGGCTATTCGTGAGTGTGAGGACCGCGAGCGCGGCTATTTCATGGGCAATGTGTTTCATTGGCAACCGACGACTGGCGCGTTTGATTCTAATATCCTGATTCGCACGATGTGGCGCAAGGCCGCACAAAATCCGTATGGTTACGCCGCCGGTAGTGGTATCGTCATAGGTAGTCAGGCAGCAGCGGAATTGGAAGAAGTTGGTTGGAAGTGCCGGGTATTGACCCGCACCGCCGCTGATTGAAAGTCGGGAGCCGAGGTTAGCGTATGGATATCACAGCACGCGGTTTGCAAATCAGTCGCGGTATTCGTCATGCCGGTCGTCTTGCACAGATCACCAATGTTTTTGCGCGTCATGGTCTGTGGTCGGTATTTGAAGCCATCGGCATCAAGTCGTGGCTGACACCCGAACAGGTGCGTGAAGCCGAGGAAATCTCCAAGAGCGAACCTGGCGAGGGCTCGCAAGCACCCGTCGAAATCGTGCAGGCTCAAGGTGCGCCGGCTCGTCTGCGTAGCGCTTTGGAGGAGCTGGGACCGGCGTTTGTCAAATTAGGTCAGGTGCTGGCGACACGCGAGGACTTGTTGCCGAAAGCTCACATTGATGAGTTGCGCAAGTTGCATTCGGGCGTGAGCAGTATATCGTTTGAAATCATCAAAGCTGTGTTGCAATCCGAGCTTGGCGAGCAAAAACTGGCGAAGTTCGCGAGCATAGAGGCCAAACCGATTGCCGCCGGCTCCATCGGGCAGGTGCATGCCGCCACGTTGCAGGACGGTCGCCGAGTGGTGATCAAGGTCCAGCGACCGAACATTATCGGGCAGGTGGAGACGGACCTGGCGTTGATGGAAGTTCTCGCCGGCTTGATCGAGAAATATCTGCCGGAGACCAGAACCATGCGGCCGCGCGCCACTATTCAGGAATTTACGCGCGCGACTTTGGCGGAACTTGATTTTATACGCGAGGGTGGCAATACCACCAAAGTCGCGGCGAATTTTGCTGGCAAAAAATACGCCGAGGTTCCAGAAGTGATCTGGGAGCTGACAACACCCAGAGTCTTGACTTTGCAATTCCTGGATGGCGTCTCGATCAGCGATAAAGAGCGGATGTTGCAACAAGGCAATGATCCGTCGATGCTGCTCAATCACAGCTTGAATATTTTTCTGCAGATGGTGTTTGTGGACGGCTTGTTTCATGGTGATTTGCATCCGGGCAATCTGTTGTCATTGCCTGGGAATCATGTCGGTGTCATCGACTGCGGTCTGGTCGTGAGTCTCGGACGTGCGGCGCGTGAACGTTTGGCTGGATTGCTGATGGCGCTGGTCAATGAAGATTACGAAACGATGGTCTCGCATTTTGTGGAGCTTGCTGATCCCGACCCGGGTTTTGATATGGAAGCGTTTCAACACGAAGTCGCCAATGCCCTGGCGCCGTTTGTCGGCTTAAAACTCTCGGAAATGCGCACGGGGCGGCTGTTGTGGGATTTCGGTCGCATTGCCGCGCGCCATGGTGCGCCGATGCCGCGTGAGTTGATCATGTTCCTGCGTACCCTGGTGTCATTTGAGGGCATCAGTACGCGGCTTGATCCAAATTTTGATATTTTCGCGACCTGCCAGAAGTTTGCCGGCGAGTTGGTCTCGCATATGTACTCCAAAGAAAATTTGCAGCGTCAGGGGCTGATGATCGCGCGCGATATGGCAAATCTGGCGCGCTCCGCTCCACGGCAGATTCGTTCGTTATTGCGGACGGCCATCGAAGGCAACGCCGTGCTCAATGTTGAGAGCGAATCATTGCGTGGGTTAACGGTTGCGGTTAACCGAGCGGTGTCACGGCTGGCGATCAGTATCATTATCGGAGCTTTGTTGATCGCTTCATCGATTCTGATCTACGCGCGCGTTGGCGGCGAATACAATCATATCCCCGTTCTCGGGCTGGTGGGTTTTGCTTTTGCCGGTGTGCTGGGACTTTATGTCATCTGGTCAATGTTTCGCGGCGGTAAAATCTGAATTTGCCGGGTACTTATCCGTGGGGACCTTGAGTTTATTTTCGCTGCAGCACGACCAAAGTCTCAACATGATAGGTATTGGGGAAAAAATCAAACGCTTCGACCGAGGTGATGTTGTAGCCGCGCCGGCAAAGACTGCCGATATCACGGGCAAGAGTCGTGGGATCGCAACTGATATAAACAATGGTTGCTGGGTTGATGTTAGCGAGCGGAATCATGCCTTCGTAAAGTCCCTCGCGCGGGGGGTCCAGAATAATCAGATCAAAAACTTCGTGTTGTCGTGCGCATTTCCACAGATGGCGGGTGGCATCGCCGGCCAGATAACGGGTGTTATGTAGATTATTCTGGCTGGCGTTATACTGCGCGCAGGCGATGGATGCAGGGTTGGCTTCGACACCTTCGATATAGCGTTCGCCATCGGCCGCCGGTAACGAAAAATTACCTGAGCCGCAACAAACATCCATGATGCGCCGTGGCTGCGCAGCGCGAATGATATCGCTGACCGCGGTACGCATGTGAGCATTGTGACTGAGATTTACCTGCTGAAACAATCCAGGGCGGCTGTAAAACGTCAGATCGCCAACTTGCTCAAACGGTAAAAACATATCATTTGGAACATCCATGACGCTACCGGCCCAGATGATTGCCGGGAAATCGCGCAATAGCGTCGCGATGTGCTCTGTTGCCGCATGCTGTTCGGTGTTTTGTGGCTCCGGGAAAAACAACGCGCTGATGCAGCGGCCGTCGCCCTGATCGGCGGCGGAGAAAACCTGTAATTCCAATTTCAGATGCCCGGCAAAGGTTGTTGAGCAGGCCAGCTGATTGAGTTGCGCAATGACGGTGTTGAGACGCGGATCGGCAATCCCACAGACTTCGATCGCAACCAGTTCATGTGACTGTCGGCGAAAATAACCGACATTCAGACGTCCTTGGAAATTTGCGAGTTTAAGATGAACGCGATTGCGATACCCGAGTGCTTGCGGCGAGCGACGAATTGCGACATCGATATCTTTGTCGAGTTTGCCGATCCGTCGCAGTGCGCTATTGACGAACTGGCGTTTCCACTCCAGTTGCTCATCGTAGGCTATATGCAACCATTGGCAACCACCACAGTCGTCGCTGTAGCGACAGGGCGAGCTTTGTCGCAACGAGCTGGCCTCTAGTAGCGTGACGATACGGGCGTCCGCGTAACGACCGTTATCCTGTTCGATCGCGGCAGTGACGACATCACCCGGAATTGTATCGCGCACAAAATAAACTTTGCCGTCGTGCCGGGCGACACCTTTGCCGCCATAGGCCATGGATTGGATCGTCAGCCGCAAAGGTGAAACCGCTGGCTTGTCATCGTTGTGATTATTGGTGTTGTTGGAGGCGCCCGTCATAGGGGCGCGATTATGGCTGCTGCGGTGGTTTTTTGGAACCGGTTTTTTGCTTGGGCCGGGCGGCTTTGGCGGTCGGACGCCGGTCGTGATCGCGATCCTTGCCTTTCTGTTTGTTTTTATTTTTAGCTTTGTCCTTGGTCTTGGGTACGAGCTCCAGACTGACGCGCAGCGTACGATTCTCGATTACCTGCTTGAGCGGTTCTTTGAGCACGGCGGCGATAGCCAGGCCGATTTCGCGACATAGGACCTGAATGATTTCATCTTTGCCTTTGCCGGCCCAGTTTGCCAGAGCGTTGATCAGTGCCTTGGCGGTCTTCAGGTCGATGCGGCTTTTGCCCCCGTTTTCCTGATCGTCATCGTCGTCTTCATCCGAGAAAAATTCCTCGGTTTGCACGGTAATCCCGCTGAGAAGATTTTTGATGATGCCGTCGCGAAGCGCGCGTTTAACGACCATGATGTTCTTGCCCTATTACTGCAGAAGTTTGATCAGCGTCCGAAAATCCAGATGCGTCTGTAATTTTAAACTGACGTCGTGTTGATCGCGAATTTGGTGATTGATGTCTTCGGCTTTATCAGCGGCATCCGCTTGTGTATGCAGGCGGTTGCGCGACTCAGTGACTTTGGCGATAAAGCCGGCCTCGTTGCTGGCGGTACTGGCACCGACACTATTACTCCACAACGCGGCAGCTGCGCTTAGTTGAGCTTGCATCTGTGCCTCATATTCCTGCGGTGCCATGTTTTTAAGATTGCGATCGATAATTCGTAGTCCCATGGTCGTTACCCCGCGGTTAGTGTGGGAATTAATTCTTCGCGCACTGGCAGCGGCAACGACATCACGATATCCGTGGCAAGTTGCTGGCGGGTCTTATTGATGCCGGTATCAGCGATCGGTACTGGTGCGCTCAATGGTAATTTTAGTTTTTGACCCTGGCCGGAGGCTGATTGCATGACGCCGGTTTTCATACCGGCATTCGTTGACCATTCGACGTATTCGCCGCTGATCACCAGCTGCCAGGCGGCGATTTGTCCGGAACGATCGTGCCACACATACAAGTCAGTGTCGCCTTCGCCGTGATACCAGGATTTGCCGCTGTGGTTCTCGGCCATGAAATTCGCTTCCACTGCTCGCAGCGAGTGCGCGATTTCCATGGGTCGCAACAGGCGTTGCATGAATTGCAGGATACTGCGATCGGCGTTCTCCAACTCAAAGCCGACGACGCCGTTGTCTTTCCACGACACACGCGCCTGCAAATCATAAAACTCGCCGAGGTAACGCATGCGTGCTTGATAAACATCGCCGAGTTCGAGGCGCGAATAGCCGCGCTCCGAGACAAAGGTGCTAAAACCTTTTGCCGAGATTTCGCGAATCAGCAAGATGTCCTGCTCGTTGAGCATGGTCAGATGTTTGTGATCCACGGCATAGCGCGCGAAGATACGGCGATTACGGGCCGGCCGGGCGCTGGTTTTTTTGGCCGTGGTCGTCTTGCCGCCTTGCGATAATTTTTTGTGACGCAGAAATAACCTAAACACTCGGGCTCCGCAAATTATGGGAATACAGGTACGTACTCAGGTTTTCGGCAGATTCTTGTGATTATTGAGCTTTAGGTTCCGGGTAAAATCTGCCGATAGCCTTAGAAGTTGATGAGTATCTGGTATCCTGCTTGAAAAAGGGTGCGCATGCGTTTGGCGTCTTGTCAAAAACTTTGCTTACTTGCATTCATTTCCCTCGGTTGCTTCGGCTCGACCGCATGGGCGCGCAAAACCAATCAGCAGGTGTACGAGGAGCCATTTGATCAAGCTGCTGGTGGCGCGTCGTTAACACGTGCGAGTCAGGAAGGAGTCATGTTCGCCAATCCGGCGTTGTTGCCGTATGGCGGCAAGTTTCATCGCTGGCTTGGCTCGCAGTTCTCAGTGATCGCGGCCGCGCAGTCCGTCGAGTTTGCTCAGGAGGTCATGGGCGGTGGCGGCGACGGTGGCGATGATCCATCGGCGATAGTGGACGCGGCATTTAATAACCCGATACATTTTGGTTTTGCTTCGACTATTGCCTATATCACCAATAATTTTGGTCTTGGTGTGTTTGGACGCTTTGAACCGGACGTGCAGGCGCGGCGATTTGGTGACAGCGGTGTTCCGCAAATCAACGTCACCGCCGAAGCATACTCAGGCGCGGTCACGAGTTTTGCTTTGCGTCCGCTCAGTTGGCTATCGCTCGGGGTGACAGCAAAGTATTTGTATGTTGGCGAGCCGGACATCGCGGTTGCGTTAACTGATGAGCAGCGTGTCGCTGAGTTGACCTCCGATCCGGACGCTTTAGCGGCAGCGGCATCGTTTGGCCAGGGCATGGGTTTCGATGCCGGGCTGTTGTTGTTCGCGCAGGGTCATTGGCTGGATTATCGCCTGGCGCTCAAAGTTGACGATGTCGGCGACACGGCTTTTACCGGCTCGCAGGCGGCATTCAAGCAAACCCTGCATGCGGGTCTGGGCGTGACTTTGCATAACGCGGTTGATGCCCTGCATTTGAGTGTGGATTATCGCGATATTCTCGGTGCTTACGATGAGCATGCGTTCAAGCGTCTTTATCTGGGGGCGAAATTATTATTGCGCAGTTATGTCGGTCTGGCGGCCGGCGTTTATCAGGGTTATCCGACGTATGGCGTGCGTTTTGATCTGCTACTGATGAAGATCGGCGCAACTGTTTACGGTCGCGAACTCGGGGATAGTCCCGGCGCCAATCCGCGGAATTTGTACGTGGTTTATTTTGCGGTGGGGATGTGAGCATGCGTCGATTATTGATCGTTAAATTATGTTGTTTGCTGTTGTCTTTGGTTGTGATGGCGTGCGGTCGAAAGAATCTTGCCGAGGATCAGGTGGCGCGCACACCGGACGAGAAAGCCAAAATCGCCCTGGAGAGTGGTGATTACACGACGGCGATCACAACTCTGGAAGAGTTGATCGCCGCTGAACCCGACAACTATCAGCGTTATGCTTTGTTAGGGGCGGCTTATGCGGCGCGTGCCGGTCTGGCGATTCTCGATATTATCAAAGCACAGTTTAGCGGCGGCGGTAGTGGTGGTGGTACGTCGTTGTTCGCGCAAGTCGGGACCTTTCTGTCGGTCGATGCAACTGCCGAGAACCTAGCTGACATGGCGGCGGCTTTGGCGCGGCTGGAGGCGATTCCCGAGGCGTTGCGTGCGTCTGGAACAGAATCCGACTACGGCGCCAGTGCTGCGTTCCAATTATCTTTCTACGCGGCGGCGTACTCAGCCATGTATGTGCAAAAATTCACTTTGCCTGATGGTAGCGGCAACTTTGATCGCGACAAGCTGGAGACGATGACCGACGAGGACGTTGATGCCATTATCGGCAGCTTGCAGGTATCGGCAGCGGCCGGGGAGGGGCCGGCAGCGGGTATGGGCGAGGCGGTTAGTGAGGCGCTCGCCAAAATCGACAACCAGCCCGGTAATTCCACCAAGGAAAAATTGATTAATTATCTGAATAGCACTAATGCTGGTGGAGGCGGAGGAAACTGACAAAATGAAGAGAGCGTGGCGTGATATCGGCCTATATGTCCATGTTCCGTTTTGCTCCGCGATTTGTCATTACTGTGATTTTGCCAAGACTGCTAATTTTGATAGCAGCACTGTCGAAAAATATTTTACGCATTTGCATCAACAGCTTGTTGTCTGGTTGAGTTCTTTGCCACCAGGGACGAAATTCAAGAGCATTTTTTTTGGCGGTGGCACACCGGGTTTATTTGCACGGGAGTACGCACCGTTATTCACGCTGCTGGCGCCGTTTATGGAGGCGACAACCGAGGTGAGTTTGGAAGCGAATCCCAATGACGTGACGTCGGCTCAGATCGCTAGTTGGCGGGCGTTGGGCTTTAATCGTCTGTCGTTGGGTGTTCAGACATTTGCTGCGGCGGGACTGAAATTCCTAACGCGTGATCATGATGCAACGCAGGCAAGACAAGCCGTTGAGTTGGCTTTGCTTGATTTTCCCAGCGTCAATCTTGATCTGATTTACGGTTGGCAGGGACAGACGGCTGAGTCGTGGCGACAGGATTTAAGTATTGCATTGCAGATGGGTGTGCCGCATTTGAGTTTGTACACGCTGACCTATGAGCCGCGCACGGTTATCGGCAGGCGGCAAACACGTGGTGTCGTGACGGCGGCGGCGGACGAGAATTTAGCTGACAGTTATGAGGTGGCGTGTGCGCAACTGGCGGCGACTGGTTACGTGCATGACGAGGTCTCCAATTGGGCCAGACCTGGACATACCTGTGAGCATAATTGGTTGTATTGGCGTGATGGCCATTTTATCGGTGTCGGTGCCGGTGCGCATGGCTATGTGCCGGGTGCTGATGGTTTAGGCGTACGTTACGCCTATCCACGATCCGTGCAGGGCTTTTTGGCGACAACGTTGGCGGCATCCGGCGGTGCCGCTGATGTGCTGGCGCAAACCTCGTCGCTGGAATTGCAGGATCGCTCCATCGACGCTTGGATCGCCGAGTACGTCGGCTCGTCATTGCGCACGCGCATGGGTACCGATCTGATGCACATTCGTGAATGTACCCGACGAATTCTGCAACCCAATGCCGTCTTGCGCGAAGGCATCCAGCGGGGTCTTGTTTTGTTTGACGGCGCGACCTTGCGCCTGACTCCCGGCGAGTGGTTTCGCGAAACCGCTTGGTCGGTGGAGTTAATTCGCTCGTTGGTTGA
>CAZZCU010000013.1:13181-27225 GCA_964652825.1 uncultured Oligoflexales bacterium | reverse complement strand
ACGCTAATCGAGCATAAATTGTGATTCTTGCAGGCGGAATTCTTCTTTGCGATCAAGTCGGCCATAGACGATGACTTTGGCAGTACGCCGCTCGGCAAATTCGGCGGCGTAGTTGGCCTGGATTTTACCGCCGTTGGCGGCGGTCGCAACGAGAGTCAGTTTTTGCAGGGCACCGAGTTTTTGTGCCTCGCCGAATTTTTGCGCCAGGAGATTAGCCTGCGTGACGGTGAGTTGTTGAATATCCTGTGGTTGCAGAAGGCGATGGGTTTTGACATTCGTCAAGGCGATGTCGGCTGGTGTGATCTCGATACTGTTGATTTTGACATCCTTGATTGGCTTCGCGGCGCGTGTTGGGGTCTCGGAGATTTTTTGAACAACTTCGAGACCGCTAACGACTTCGCCGAATATCTGCTGGCGTCGGTCAAGATGCGGCGCAGCGCGCAAAGTGATAACAAACTGGCTACCGTGAATATAACCGCTTTCGCCAGCGACGAACGCGATGATGCCGGGTTTATCATGTTTTAGCTTGTGCGCCGTGTCTTTCTCGATGTCATAGCCGGGATCGCCGGCATTGGTACCATCAGGGGCGCCCGCTTGAATCAAAAAACCCGGCACTACCCGGAAAAATACCTGTCCGTTGTAAAAACCTTTTTTCGCCAGACTGACAAAGTTGCTGACGGCTTGCGGTGTTTTAGCGACCGCAAGCAGAACTTCGATATTGCCCATTGACGTCTTGATCACCGCCTTGGCAGGAGTCGGCGGCGACGAAGGCGCTGTTGCCGGCGCCGCCAGAGCGACGGCGTCGGATAGCAGCAACAACAAGCCGATACCTATTATACTACGTACCGTGATCGCCATTACTTCTTCTGTGCGGGTTGTTTGGTTTTGGGATCGGCTTTCGTTTCGGCTTTGGTGGCGACCTTGGCTTTGCCAGGTTGATACCAGTCACCGATGATTTCGACTTTTTCCATTTTTATTTCTTTGTTCGGTCGATCGTTGGTCGCCGGAGCCTCGGAAATTTTGGTGACGATATCCATGCCGCTGGTGACTTCGCCAAAGACCGAATGCTTGTTATCCAGCCAAGTTGTTGGCGCGACGGTGATAAAAAACTGGCTACCATTCGTATTTGGACCAGCGTTTGCCATCGAGAAGATTCCAGGCTTGCTATGTTTCAGGTCTTTATGGAATTCATCGGCGAACTGATAACCCGGTCCGCCCGTACCGTTGCCTTTAGGGTCGCCGGTTTGAATCATGAATTTGGGGATGACGCGGTGGAAGACGATGCCGTTATAAAAACCTTTGCGCGCCAGCGTCACAAAGTTCTCCACGGTTTTCGGTACCTTATCGTGAAACAACTTGCCTTCGATCACGCCCATATTGGTGGTGATTTTGACTTTCAGGTCTTTTGCGTCAGCGGCGAAAACATCGGCGTCCAGCAATAACGATGTGAACAACAGACTCGAAATCAACAACGAACGTATGAACATAGGAACCTCCAAAATGTGTATTAGTTAACCCCAATAACTACCATAGGCGCCGCAGCTTGACGAAGTCTTTTCCCATCGCTATGGTGGAGGAAAGATCACTTTTTGAAAAAATCTAAAATTTTCTAACGTTCGCACACTGGGAGAGTCCGATGAGAGCCAAGAATTTACTGTGCGCGCTTGCTGCTCTTTTCTTGAGCAAAGTCGCCCTTGCCAATGTGCCGTTCGTCATTGAAACCGTTGGCCAGACGTCGTTTCATGCTTTGCCCACCGACGGTGTTTTGTTCGAGCACCAGGGGCATCGCATTAAGCGCCTGCTCGGCGCTTCGCCCAAGGACTTCGCGCGTACGTATCTGATCCAGCTTGATGCTCAGCATACAGCGCATACGGATCTCGCCCGTTATGGGCAGGTGTTGCATCATCAAGAGCATAGTTTTGCCGTCATGCGGCTTGCCGATGAGCAAGTGGAACGTCTCAGTGCCGCTCTCCATGCCAGTGGCATGGCCTGTGGCGCACTTTTTAAGCTGACTGGTGAAGTGATCGCCCCAATTGTGGTCGCAGAAGCAACGCCGATCGTTCCGATCACCACTAAAATCGCCGATCTTAGTGCCGTCGTCGCGCAGGTTAGTCCCGAGCGGATCAAAGAAACCGTCGTCGAACTGAGCGGCATGGAGACGCGTCGTCATGACAGCGATCTTGGCAAAACCGTCGCCGATCGCCTCGCCTTGCTCTATCAGGCGCATGTTGCCGGTCGTCAGGACGTCACTATCGAGACGTTCGATCATGGTACCGCTACGTCGCAGCCGAGTCTGGTCGTGCGGATTCAGGGCCGCGTCAAACCCGAAGAGATAATTATTCTTGGTAGTCACATCGACAGTATCAATCACCGCGACGGCCGACATTCGCCCGCCCCCGGCGCTGATGACAATGCCAGTGGCACTGCTACCAATCTTGAAGTCTTTCGGGTGTTAATGGAAAACAATATGACCCTCGAACGCACGCTGGAAATTCACGGCTATGCTGCCGAAGAAATCGGCCTAGTTGGTAGCCAGGATATGGCCACCAAATACAAACATGCCGGCACTCAGGTTGTGGCGATGGTGCAGCATGATATGAATCTGCACAATGCCGCCAACGTCGACGAAATCTGGTTTGTCAGCAACAACACGAATGCTGCTTTCAACAATCAGCTCGCCGCACTCGTGGATCAGTATGTTGGTGTGCCGTGGAAGAAAGCGCCGCTTTATGCCGGCAACAGCGATCACTATTCATGGACGCGCCAGGGTTTTGTCGCGGCGTTTCCGTTTGAGAATCCTTCGGAATACAATGAGTGGATTCATACGCGGCATGACACGATCGAGACCGCCGGTCGCTTTACGCAGGCAGCGGCGTTTGCCAAGCTGGCGCTGGCTTATATCGCGCACTTTGGCGGCTGGAGTGGCGGAGCACAATGATGGATCCGATTGGCAACGTCACCAAGTTATTGCTCATCGGCGGCTTGTTGCTGTCGACCTGGTTGTTGCGGCGCGTCTCAGCGCGGCTGTATCGGGCGCGACACCAGCAGCAAAAACATGCCGACCTTGCCGAGGTCATAACCGCCGCCGTGTCATCCGAGTTGCCGCCATTGCCGACGTTTGATGAAGAGGATGTTGGCGAAGTCAAAATCGCTGCGTTAGCGCCGCCGATTATCGAGTTGGCTTCGTTGGCCGCACGTTCTTCGACCCTCAATCTCATTCGTGCCGGTGCGACCGCCAAACCACCGACGATCGCGCGTGCGCGCATCCCGGCGCCGCCCTATGGGCACGAAGTTCGCCCACAACTAGGAACCTGGGATATCCGCGCGCTGCCGAATGAATCCAGCGCCAGTCTTAAACGTACCTTTGATGCCTTGCCGTTTGACACGGCGCTGAGTTTGCTGCGCAATTTGCAGGAGCCGGCACGACGTAACGTCTTGCGACGTTTGCCAGTCATGCCGGCGATTAAGCGCCGCCTTGAGAAAGCTCTAGAAGGGTAATCCTAAAAACTTCATGACGATGCCGCCGTGCGCGACGAAAAACGGCGCGAACACCAGGCTGATAATCGCCATCAGTTTCATCAGGATATTAAGCGATGGTCCAGACGTATCCTTGAACGGATCACCAACCGTATCGCCAACGACCGCGGCTTTATGTGCTTCCGAGCCTTTGCCACCGTGTTGACCGCTCTCGATATATTTTTTTGCATTGTCCCAACCGCCGCCGGAATTCGATGCCGACAGCGCCATCACCACACCGGTCACCAACGAACCAGCCAGCAATCCGGCCAGTGCTTGGACACCGAACAGGAAGCCGACCACGATCGGACTCAAAATCACCAGCAAGCCCGGCGCCACCATCTGCTTGATCGCCGCCGTTGTCGAAATGGACACGCAGCTGCGATAATCGGGACGGGCTGTGCCTTCGAGCAAACCAGGAATCGTGCGGAACTGGCGACGAACCTCTTCGATCATGTCGAGTGCCGCAATACCAACTGCTTTCATCGTCTGCGCCGTGAATAGGAACGGCAAGACGCCACCTACCAATAAGCCGGCAAATACCAGCGGTGACAGCAGATCAAGTGTTTGTACATGTGAGCGCGTTAAAAACGCCGCGAATAATGCCAGTGCCGTCAATACCGCCGAGCCGATCGCAAAGCCTTTGCCAATTGCTGCCGTGGTATTGCCCGCCGCGTCCAGTATATCTGTGCGTTTGCGAATATCCGGGCCGAGCTCGGCCATCTCAGCGATACCGCCGGCGTTATCGGAGACCGGACCATAGGCGTCAATCGTCAGGCCGATCGCCATCGTCGAGATCATGCCGATCGCCGCCATGGCGATGCCATACATGCCAGCAACATTCCATGATACAAACGTCGTCACCGCCAAAGCTACGACCGGAATCACCGCGGATCTATAACCCAAAGACAAACCATAAATGATGTTGGTCGCGGCACCCGTTAACGATGCGCCGGCGACTTCGCGCACCGGTTTATAAGCATGCGACGTGTAGTATTCCGTGACGTAACCAATCAACAGACCGGACCACAGACCAGCCAATAATGATACCAACACGCCATTGCGCGTCACCGTCATTTCGCCGAGTGTGAATTCATCCACCATCGCCCAGTTGGTGACAAAGTAGGCGGCGACAGTCATGAAGACCGTCGATAACACCAGTTGTTTTTTGAGTGTGGGTTCAACATTCGTTGCTGTTGGTGACAGACGTGCAAACATTGCCGTGAACAAGCACACCGGAATACCGACCGCTGAGATCAGAATCGGATAATACAGCGAGCTTTCGTTGCCGATGATCTGTGCCGACGTCGCGCCGATCACCAGCGCCGCGCAGGTCGCCTCGGCACATGAGCCGAACAAATCGGCACCCATGCCGGCTACGTCACCGACGTTGTCGCCGACGTTATCGGCGATTACCGCCGGATTGCGCGGATCGTCTTCGGGAATGCCTTGCTCGACTTTGCCGACCAGATCGGCGCCGACATCGGCGGCTTTGGTGTAGATACCGCCGCCAACGCGACCAAATAACGCCACGGTCGAGCCGCCAAGACCAAAGCCCGCCACCATCTCCATCAATACATGTGGCTCGTCGATAAACATGCCGAGCAGCAAACACATCGAGATCAGACCGAATACCGCCAGTCCGCATAGGGCAAAACCCATTACCGCGCCTGACTCAAACGCCACGCGAAACGCCGCGCTGATGCTTTCGCGCGCGCGAATCGCCGTGCGCACGTTGCCTGCTGTTGCGATCTTCATACCGAGATAGGCACTCAGACTCGAAGTCACCGCGCCCGCCAGAAAAGCGATGGCACTAAACACGCCTTCGTTCAGGTCCGGCGTGCTGCTGTCATTCAGTAGCAATGCGATCACCAGGGCGAACGCCAGGGCAAAACCCGCTACGTACTTATATTCGCGATTCAAAAACGCCATCGCGCCTTCGCTGATCGCACCCGAGATTTCCTTGAATTTAGCGATTTCCTGGGGGGTTCCACTTTCGATTGAGATTGAGACGACTTTCCGCGCGTAGTAGGCCGCGGCAGCAATCGCCAACAGGGCGCATCCGTAGATGAGGTAGACAGACAACGAGAAACCTCCTGGTATGGTTAAGAAAAAACAAAAGAGTTCCCCGTTATGCCAAGGGTTTAGGGCAAGTATCAAGGTGTTTTTTTGAAATCTTAAAAACCTTGGTAGCCATTGATTTTACAGGAAAAAATGACGTGACTAAAGTTTGCCCACAGCGGACCGAAACCATACATACAACTACCCGGAGGTGGTTTATTACTATCTATATGATGCTCAATAAGTCTGTGGTCGCGGCCTTCAGCCTCTTGCTGCTTGGCGGCTGTCTGGGTGGTCCGTCGTTGTTCCAACAAGATGGCACTGCCGGTATTCCTGCCATGACACTGGCGGTTGTCGAAGATGCCGATGGTATTTTGACCGGTGAATTTCGCTCAGATTTGAATGTCGCGCAGGTGATCAGCGCTTCGACGGGTGATATCGCTGGCAGCAGTATTATGTTCCCACCCGGGGCATTGAACTTCAGCACATCAATCTCGATGCAATCTGGTGCGAGCATGGCAAGCACCGGTGTGGCATCGTCGCTTGGCGTGTCCTCGTTGACTCAAGCCAGCTCGGCAGTCGTGGTCTCGGCCGGTACGGCGGTGGATGCTAGTAGTCCGTTTACCGTGCAATTAAGTATGTCCGGTATGCAGCTGCGGCGCTTGCTGATGGATGATCCGTATGCGCGTCTGGCGATTGTTTATAAAGTCATGCAAGCCAATGCCGGCCAGAAGATGGCGCTTGGCGTTATCCCGCGTTCGGAGTTGACGGTTGTGGGTGGCAAAGTCAGTTTCCAGACCATACACTTCGGCCAATTTCAAGCCGTCTATACCGAAGAAGTCGTCGTTGCCCATAAACAAGTCGCGACTGATATTCCGATCATGACCAAAGCTGTCGAGCGCAAACTCGCGCCGATAGAATGGGCGAATGTCAGTGCCAGTTTGTCGGCTGATCGCCGCTTGAGCGCGTCGACCAGTGTTGCCGGCTTTGAGACATTAAAAGGTTGCTTCGCTATCTACGACCGCGATCGTCTTCAGCCCTGGGATCGTTTTGAGTCGCTCACCAACCTAACTAATCTGAGTCACGCTTTTGCCGCTCCTAATGACATGAGTGGTGATTATTACGCGGCATTTGAATGTCACGATGACGCCGGTCGTCACAGCATGTCTGCCTGGTCGCAAAAGGTCACAATTCAAAGCCTCGCGGCCAGCCAATTTAGAGTTGTCTCAACCACACCAAGTCAAGGCGCAACGAATGTGTCGGTGTATAACCCGGTTAGGGTGAACTTCAATAAGACCGTTAATACCACGACGCAGCATGCACTCAAGTTGTTCCGCTTTGGTATGCAGTACTCAGTGGCGGACCTTGCAAAAAATTGGAACGCCAATCAAAGCTTTGTGGAAATAAGGCCGTTGTCTGGCGTGTTCAGCCTCGCGTCCAAGTATACTCTTCAACTTGGTAGCAACTTAATGAGCACGAACGGTAACGCCTTGGCCAACGGTGGCAATATCTCATTCACCACGCGGGATGGAGTGTGGGGTGATGTGGCACCTGTGAATACTACGTCGTCGTCGATAACTCAGCCAACACTGGCGACCGCAGATAATGGCAATGCTATCGTTGCATGGAAAGATGGGGCTGCTATGCATGTGTATGCTCGATTGGGTCCGAATGCATCGTGGACCCCGGTTGGTCTGGTCTATGACGATCCCGAGACTATTCATTGGTCCGAAGTTGTTATCTCGCCCTCTGGAAATCGGGCTGTGTTAGCTTTTACTGTCAATAATAGTCTTCCCAGGAGGCTGATGATTTGTACAATTTCTATGACTCCATTGCCGCCTGCTATTCCGTATACATGTACAGAATCTGCTACGGTAGGCGCCACCGCCCCTAGCATGGCGGCTGCTGAACATGTTGCGTATGTTGCGTACTACACGAATGATTCTGAAATCAAGACGGTAAGTGTTAATTTCAATAACGGCTCGGTGTCTAGTGCTGAACAAGTTGGTACTACTGTGTCAGATGTTAGCTCCCTAAAGCTTGCAACAAACACAAACGGAAGAGCGATACTAGTTATTACACAAAGCTCTTCTTCTCATAACGTGTTGTTTGCATCTCGTACTAGTGAAGGCTGGCCATTGACGACATTGGGCCAAATTTTATTAGGCGAAACATCAGCTCCTCAAATAGCAGCGGTGGTCAATAGTCTTGGTGAAAGTTATATTGCTTTCAAGAAGGCGGATAATAATGTCTACGTAACAAAATTATCCGTAAGTAATGATGTGAGCAATGTTTTGTTTGTGACAAGTTCCACTTATAAATCCATTGATATGCAGGTCGATAAATTTGATGGTGTCCATATTGCTTGGATTGGCAATAATACTTTGGTGAATAATGTTTCAGTGTTCTCCTTGGCTAAAAATTCATCTTTGAGTTTTGGATCAACATCTGTTTTTGATGTAGGAACCCAGCCAAGTGTAATAAAATTAGCGGTTAGTGCCGATGGTAAGCGACGTGTGCTTGTTGCGCGACTTGCAGCTACGGCCTGGAAACTGGGTATTCAAAATGACGTATCTACTGATACTTGGGATAGTGATGATGCCTTAGACTCAATCGCAGCAGAATCGATAGACATTGTTCTCAACATGGACGAAGAGGGCAATGCCAACGTACTATGTGCGGTTGATTCTTTTGATGGTGTCCAGACGAGCTCCATCTATACTAGGCGTTCATTACGTGGAGCTAGTGATTGGCAAGAGGAGGAAGAGTTGCTTGGCGCGGTAACAGATTCTATTAGCGACATGAAGGCAATGGTGGATCGTTTCGGACGCATCTCGCTGATATGGAAGCAGACTGATGGTACTTATGACTATCTAAAGACTCGCTTGTTCCAAGCCCCAACCCCATAAAAAAAGCCCCCGCCTTGCTAGTTTGGGCAAGGCGGGGGCGCGCAAGTTAGAGATTATTTTTTCTTAGCGCGCTTGGTCGCTTTACGCTTCGTAGCTTTTTTAGCGCCTTTTTTTGCGGTTGCTTTCTTGCGGGTAGCTTTTTTCTTTGCCTTAGCCATTTTAAAAACTCCTTAAAACTGGTTAACCCAAAACTGTCCCGCGCAACAACTTGCAACGGAACAAGACGAACCAAAAACCGGATTGGCTTTTCTATTTAATATATTACCACACAACTTGTGGAATTGTGTCTACTGTGAGCAAACTTTTTTTAATTTTTTTTTGTTCCGCGGTTTTTTTGATCGGCGCGCCGATTATCTACCGGCGCGATTCGTCAGTACATTGAGTGCGGCATGCGCGCGTTCGGACAACACGCGATTGGTTGTTGCAACGTCGCCGGAATTTTTGCTGCTGCCACCAATCACTTGTTTCGCAGCACTTTCAGCGCGACGTGCATTGCCGCAACCAGTTTTGCGCATGCCGGCGGCGAGATCAGTGTCGCTCGTCAGAATGATTTGCAGATTGGTCGCGGCGTTATTTTCGGCACGCATCAGGATGGCAAGCTTGCCGGTGGCCGGGATGGGTTGGGTACGACTGATATAGATGGTGATCGGGGTCTCGCTGGTCAAACGGGTAAACAGTTTGTCGCCGGGCAGCGGGTTGCCCTCGTCGCGTAACAGCGTGTGAAGACTATTGATGGCACGGCTGTGCTTAAAGAAGCTCGACCACTCGCGATGGTTCTCCGGCAAGGGTTGCAGGCCGAGTGCGTGGAAAATTTTGTTCCAATCACGGCGGACTTCCAGCGTGCGATTCTCGACATGGATCTTGAGAAGATGATGCACACGCAGTTGCTCGTGGATCGACTGTAGCTTGGCGAGCTGCTCCTGTTTTTCGGTGCGGTAACGGATGATGCCTTGGGCCTCGGATAGGACCAAAGCCGGGTTAGTGAGCTGGACATCTTTCTGACTACCGGTCTTGGCACGCCAGCCGAGTACCAGGGTCTCAAGATGCGCCAGCGTCAGACGATGTTGTTTAACGGCGGCGCGAATACTCTCGCGCTCCTGATGCAGCTGGGCAATTTGTGCATGGCTGGCAACCAGCTTCAGCAGCATATTGATATCGTAGTCTGTTGGCAGGCCGTAGGTGCGTGCGAGTTGTTCCCAGTGTGCTTGCAGTTGTCCGTGCTCGCGTGTGATGGCTTCGTGCACGGATTGAATGCCGCTAGCGCCCTTTTCGTGGTCTTCGCGTGCGCAGGCGATATCCGAATGCAGTTCGCCGAGACGTGCCAGAGCGTGATCGACCGATAAGCGTGCGTCCTCCAGCTTGGTCGCACAGATTTGGGCCTTGCTGGGTTCTGGGGCGACCGGGGTTTCGTGTTTGATAAATTTTTGTAGGAGGCTGGCGAGTTTGTTGTCATCGGGTTGTTTGACCGGCATTTCAGCCTGACTAACCTGTAGACTTAGGGTCGCGAGACAGGTTTCGAGCTCAGCGGTGATCTGTTTATCCGATGCCAGCAGCGCCTCGACGATACGTAGATACTCCTGGAAGGTCGGCTGAACGCGATCAAAGAGCTTTTGTCGCGTTTGCTCGAACGATTCGAGGAGTTTTTGACAGGCGTATTTTTTGCTGAGCGCGCCGATAACTTTGGTCCAGGGGATCGGTGTTTGCGCCGGCAGGAATTCGTGCAGGCCGCAGGCATGCAGTGCGGTGCTCATGTCGGTCTCGATGCGGGTGAGTTTCTCGCGCAGGTGTTGCGGCGAGGCACTCGGTTGCAGCAGCGGGCCGGCGACGTCAGCGATCTCCTCGATCATCTCGACTTCGTCGCTGAGTTTTTCGAGATTGCGGATGTCGTATTTGGTGAGTTCGGTGTTTTGGTTGACGAGTTCCTGGTACTGGCGCTGAACCTCTTTATAGCTGGCATGCAATGGCTCAAGTTGGCTGCCGAGCTCGGTCATGACCACGGCGTCGGTTAGTGACGGTTGGCCGAGGATGCGTGCGCATTCTTTGGTCAGATCGTTGATGCGACGATCGGCCATCAGTTTCATTTTTGAGGTGGTGACGTAGGTCTTGGCCGGCGTCAGGGTCATACCGTCATGACTGCTGGTGATTTCCAGCGCGCTGAGGAGTTGAGTCGGTAGCTGCCCTTCCTCGCCCGCTTGATCCAGCAAGGCGCTCATCAGTTGCTCGAAAGCATCGGTGTCCTGCAGGTGTTGCCCATTGCGCAGGATGCGGGCGCGCGCCGGAGTGCGTTCAACAATCCAGTTGGCGCCGGCGTTGTCGCTGATGTGCACGGCGACTTCGGCAAAACCCTGGACATCTTGTTTGTCAAAAACATAGGCCAGTGCCGAGCGGATACGTTCAAGATCAGCGGCTGGTGCCTCGAAGCAAATAATATTGGCTGCGACCCCAGTACCTGGAGCAATGCGCCATAGCTCGGCGACCGATTCGGTTGTGGAACGAATACGTAGAGCGTTGAGTCTCACGGCTGACCTCATGATATGGATAGGGCTGTTCTATATATACAGTATAGCCTAGCTCGGGCTCGGGTGAGCAAAGACTGCCGGGTCGGGGCAACGGGTAAAACCAAAAAATTTACACAAAATTTAAATACTTTCGGTTTGATAGGGTGGTAAGACTCAAGCATTAAAACTTTCTTACCCAAAGGGGTCGCGCCAGATGTTTCGCAGTCGCCTGTCACGTGAAGCCGAGTTCTTTGACCTGTTTCGAGAAAGTGCTGATGCCATGGTGGAAGCAGCGCGGGTGTTTAAAGGCATGCTCTCCGACATGGGGCGAGTGGAGTACCACTCACAAATAATCAGCGATCTTGAGCAAAAAGCCGACAATTGCACGCATCGCACCATCGAGATGCTGCACAAGACTTTTATCACCCCATTTGACCGCGATGATATTCATAAGCTGATCACCTCAATGGATGATGTGCTGGATTTTATTCACGCGGCGGCGCAGCGTTCAGTTTATTACGAGATCGGTACGATGACGGAAGACGCCGATTTGCTCGCCGATATCTGCGTGGATGCGACCGAATATATTCGCGTGGCGATTCTGGCGCTTGGTAATCTCAAGAATCCACAGGGCCTCTTCAAAACCTGTGTCGAAATCAATCGTCTCGAAAACGACGCTGATCGTGTCTTGCGGGTCGCGGTGGGTAAGTTGTTCCGCGAAGAGTCGGATGTACGCCGTCTGATCAAACTCAAAGAAATCTATGAATTGCTGGAAACCGTGACTGATCGCTGCGAGGACGTGGCCAACGTGCTTGAGGGAATTGCCCTCGAATACGCCTGAAGCATAAAGTGGAGCGCATATGGAATTTCACCTGGGCGTTATCATTTTTATTGTGGTCGTCGCGTTAGTATTTGATTTTATAAACGGCTTCCACGACGCCGCTAATTCGATTGCAACCATCGTGTCGACAAGGGTGCTGCGACCGCAGGTGGCGGTAGTGTGGGCAGCGTTTTTTAATTTCATCGCATTTTTATTTTTCGGTGTCAGCGTCGCGACCACGATCGGCAAAGGCATTATTGATCCCAATATCGTTGATCCACTGGTGATTCTGGCGGCGCTTAACGGTGCGATCATCTGGGACCTCGTCACTTGGTATTTTGGAATTCCATCGAGCTCGTCGCATGCGTTGATCGGCGGCCTGGCAGGCGCGGCGGTAGCAAAGTCGGGTGTGCATGCACTGAACATCGCCGGCATGGCGAAAATCGGCGTCTCGATCGTCGCCTCGCCGCTGTTTGGTTTTATGCTGGCGTACCTATTGATGAACCTGGTGTTTCTGGCGGTGTATCGAACGACGCCGCTCAAAGTTGACGGGTGGTTTCGGCGGTTGCAATTCGTGTCCGCCTCCCTCTACAGTCTGGGGCATGGTGGCAACGATGCACAGAAAACCATGGGCATCATCGCCGTGTTATTATTTTCAACCGGGCACCTAGGCGACACTTTTTATGTGCCGATGTGGATTGTTCTGGTTTGTCATGCGGCGATGGGACTGGGGACGTTGTTCGGTGGCTGGCGGATTGTCAAAACCATGGGTATGAAGATTACCAAGCTCAAACCATCGGGCGGGTTCTGTGCGGAGACCGGTGGTGCTATCACCTTGTTCGCGGCGACCGGTCTGGGAATTCCCGTATCCACCACACACACCATCACCGGCTCGATCATGGGTGTAGGTGCGGTACATAATTTCTCAGCCGTGCGTTGGGGCGTTGCCGAGCAAATCGTCTGGGCCTGGATTCTGACTATCCCGGCATCCGCTTTTGTCGCCGCCTTCAGTTGGTGGATTCTGCACTTGTGGTGGTAGGGGTAGCGGGTCATCAGAGTGATGCCCGCCAACAATGTAGTCATTTATTCCGCTAACAAAGCTTCGATGGTCTTGATGGTTTCGTTGGGCGTATCGCGTTTTTTGGCGATGTCGCCGAGGAACTCACCAATTTTAGGCGCTGGTACGGCCAGGCTCAACTCAGTCCAGATATCCGGAGAATTTTCCGCGAGAATACGGTCAGTGTAACCTGGTTCGCGGACGCGCTCGTTTTTGGGAATTTTACCGGTCCAAATGATACCGACAACCTTGCTTGTTTGACGATCAACGATCGCCGAGCCGGAATCACCATGCGACACATCGCAACCGATCGCGACAGACCAAGCTTTATAAGGGCCGGGGTTGAGCTCGTCGGGATCAGCTAACAAGCGATAGTCACCATCTTCGGAGAATACTTTGCAGTCACTGTCCTGGTTGGCCATCATCTCGCGACGGCCGGGATTGTTTGCCGTGCCGAAACCGATCGTCAATAAATCCTGCGCTTGTTTGATGTCGTCGCCAAACGCAAAGTTGCCGGCAACGCTGGCTAGAGCCTGTGCGTCTTCGTCGCTATCGACAAAAATAGCGAACAAGGACAAATCAATTTCCGGCCACGAGCCAAAGAACGTCTCGCAAGGGAAACGCCGATCATCGAGATAAACAAAACGTAGATTCTGGCCTAAGCAGTCTTCCTTGGCCGGAAATACGTGATGATTGCTGGCGGCGACATGGTAGCCGTTGTAAAAACCAACATAAAACGCCGTGGCATTAGAGGTGCGGGCAGTGGCGCGTGCTGCGCGCTGGAAAGCCGCCGAGGCATCGGCGAGGATTTCCGGAGTCACTGGGATTTTGCCCATCTCGGTACCGATCTGGTACGTCTCGTTATCGTCCAGGCTGAAATCAACGCTGGGCTGGGACTGTCCGGCAATAGCTTTAAGCGACGTGCGGGGCTTATGATTTTGCGTGCCGCAGGCGGCAACTGTTCCAGCCAGAACCAGTATCGAGAACAAACGACTTATCACGATCAACCTCCTGAAAGCCTTGAGCGGCAAGCTTTGTATGGTCTTAAGTTAAGGAGGATTGGTATAGCATTAGGCAGGTCACTTTGTCCATCCGAATGCCGCCCGACGCCGGGTAACGCCCATCCGACATATGATGCTGGCCATAACTATTTGAAATAAAAAATATTTTTAAGCTCCGACGT
>CAZZCU010000013.1:0-13081 GCA_964652825.1 uncultured Oligoflexales bacterium | reverse complement strand
GACTCCCAAGCGGCGAGTTGCTCCGCGACGGCGGCGGGTTGGGTGGAGCCGCGGCTGCAAAAGGCATGGAGTGCGTTGGCAGCACCGAGCACCTGTTGCACATCAGGTCCGATACAAGCGGCCAGCTGCTGCAGTTCGGTCAGCGATAGCGCGGCGAGCGTGACTTGTTTGGCCTCAGCGATCGCAACGGCTTTGCCGACGATTTCGTGAGCGTCGCGCATGGGCACGCCTTTGGCGATCAGATACTCCATGAAAGTCGTGGCGTCGGTAAAGCCATCATCCAGACGCTCGCGAATCCGCTCGCGATTCAAACGCGCCTGGCGTACGAGTGGTGCCGCGACTTCGAGACAAGCTTGAACGGAGTCAAAAACGGCGAATAATGCTTCTTTGTCCTCCTGCAGGTCGCGATTATAAGCCAGCGGCAATCCCTTCATCAGTACTAACAGATGCGTGACGCTTGCATGCGCGCGTGCGGTTTTGCCACGAATTAATTCCAAAACATCGGGATTTTTCTTTTGCGGCATGATCGAGGAGCCGGTGCACATGCTGTCGGGCAAGGTCAAAAATCCGTACTCGGTCGTGCTCCACAAAATCCAGTCTTCTGCCCAGTTGCTCAGATGGGTTGCCAGCATTGCCAGACAAAATGCCGCCTCTGCCGCAAAATCGCGTGCGCTGGTGGCATCCATGGAGTTGGTCATGATCTTCTCAAAGCCAAGTTCATCCGCGACAAACTCCCGATCGATCGGCAAGGACGTGCCCGCGACCGCCGCGGCGCCCAGAGGTGATTCGTTGATGCGTTTGCGACAATCGCTGAGACGTTCGATATCGCGCTGCAACTTCTCGACATAAGCAAGCAACTGATGCGCGGCGACAACGGGTTGGGCACGTTGCAGATGCGTATACGCCGGTATGATCGTGTCTTGCTCTCGTCTGCCCATCTCGACAAAAGCCGCCTGCAGGTCACGCGTGCGTTCGATAATGGTATCGACGCTGTCGCGGCACCACAGGCGGAATCCGGTCACTACCTGATCGTTGCGGCTGCGTGCCGAATGTAATTTGCGACCGACGTCGCCGAGGCGCTCAATCAGTGTTGCCTCGATGTTCATGTGCACATCTTCGCGTTCGATAGAGAAGTTGAAGTTGCCGGCGGCGATCTCATTACCGATCTTAATCAGTTCGGTAACGATCTGCGTGGCTTCATCGGGCGTAATGATACCGACTTTGCCAAGCATTTTTGCGTGCGCGATGGATGCCTCGATATCATAGGAGGCAAGGCGCTGATCAAAAGTCACGGACTGTGTAAACAATTCCACTAATTTGTCCGTGGCGCTGGCAAAACGCCCACCCCAGGCTTTGTGATTGGGGGTCGAACGCGATTGATCGCCTATCGTTGCGTTAGTATTTGTTGTTGCATCCGTGGTGTTCATGTTTTTTCTCGCTAATTCAGTGTCGGCATGCCCTGGGTTTTCCAGCGTGAGCGTAACGGCAGCGCATGCAATTTAATAAATCCCGATGCATCCAGTTGGCTATAGGAATTACCATCGCCATCCATCGTTGCAATCGCTGCGTCGTAAAGACTGTTAGGTGAGCGTCGCCCCTCGACGATCACGTTGCCTTTATAAAGCGCCACGCGGCTATCGCCGGTCACCGCTGCCTGGGTCGAGGCGATAAAAGCTCGATGTGACTCGGCCACCGGATCGTACCAGTAGCCGGCATAGACCAGAGCGGCGAAGTCATGCATACGGCGGATTTTCTCGGCGATCTGGCTACCGGTCAGACTGATGCCCTCAAGATCACGATGCGATGCCAGCAAGACCGTGTGTCCCGGAGCCTGATACTCGCCGCGCGATTTCATGCCGACATAACGTGATTCCACCATGCCTAACGCGCCGATGCCATTGGCAGCCGCCTGCTTATCGATCAACTCATAGACTTCGAGTAGTCCCTTGGCCAGCAGTTTGCCGCGCTCGTAAGTCGTGACGTCGAGACCGCCGCGGTTTTCGGTTTTGCCGACCACGTCGTAGACTGCTGTGGGTACACCCTGATCCCATTGGATGATGTAACGTGAGACTTCATCCGGTGCTTGTTGTGGATGCACCATGCGCTCGAAGATTTCCGGTGGTGCGCCCAGCCACGGATCTTCCAATATTCCCGCCTCATAGGAGATATGCAGCAGATTGTCATCGGTGGACCACGGCTTGGCCGCCGAGGCTTTTACTTCAAGTTTATGCTGCGCCGCGTAAGCGAGCATGCTTTTTCTGCCCTCGGGAAAGGTCTCGATAAACTCTTGATTACGCCATACCGGTAAGATGCCGAGCGATGGGTCCAACGCCTGATACGTCAGCTCAAAGCGCACCTGATCATTGCCTTTGCCGGTGGCGCCGTGCGCCAGATATTTAGCGCCGATTTTTTGCGCGACAGCCACCTGATGTTTGGCGATCAGTGGTCGTGCGATCGACGTCCCCATCAGATAACGTCCCTCGTATTGCGCATGGGCGTGCAGACAGGGCAGGAAAAAAGTTTGCAATAATTCTTCGCGTGCGTCCACGACCACGTAATCTTTAGCACCATTACGTTTGGCGCGCTGTCCAATAGCCTCCAGATCATCGACCTGCTGACCGATCTGCAGCAACAGGGCTGTGACTTCAAAGCCTTGCTGGGCAAGCCAGTGCAAGATCACGGTGGTGTCAAGTCCGCCGGAATAAGCGAGCACTACTTTCTTGGTCTGCGTCATAAAATATCTCCTTGGGTAACGCCATTATCGGCGGCAATAATCGTGGAACGTACGTTGTTGGTGCTGAGCGAATGTACAATTGCATTGTCAGTAAAACCGTTGGTCAGATGAATTTTGGTTGCCGCGCGCGCGGCGATGGCACGACAGGCGGCAAGTTTGGGCAACATGCCGCCATCAACCTGCCGACTGGCGATCAGATGATCGATATCGCTGATTGCCAGTCGTCGGATCAGCGACGATGGGTCGTTGCGGGTCGCGTAAATACCATCGGTGTCACCAAGCATCAGCAGGTGGTGCGCCTCGCAGGCGACGGCGATTTCGCCAGCGACAGTATCGGCATTGACGTTGAGAATTTGTCCGTCATCGGTGATCGCGAGCGGCGCAATCACCGGCACATGATTCAATAACATCAATTGGTAAAGCATACCGACATTGATCGTGGTGATGTCACCGACAAAACCAAAATCAATCATGTGTGTTTCAGCGACGTCGTCACCGACGGCGCAAGCCTGAGGTGGTCGGCGCACGGCGCGAATCAAGCCCGCCGCTGCTCCCGATAAACCGATGGCGGAGATGCCGAGTTTGTGGCAATCAGCGACGATATCGGTGTTAATCGCACCCATGAAAGTCATCTTCGCCAGTTCTAGGGTTTTGGCGCAGGTAACACGTCGACCGTTCACGATCTGACGTGGTACCGCTGTTTGCGCGGCAATATCGTCAAGTTGTTTGCCACCGCCATGGACAATGACCGGCCAATAGCCGCTCAAACTCAGTTGTTTCACTTGAGCGAGAACGCGTTGGCGTGCTTCGGCGGTTTCCGTCAATTTACCGCTGAGTTTCACGATCACTGTTTGCATGGTCTGGCGCATGTTCATCATCTAACTCATCAGGCCGCAGATAAGGGTTTTTTGCGCATGCAGGCGATTTTGACCTTCGAGTTGGGTCAATGATCGCGGTCCATCAATAACGCTGTCACTGACTTCGATGTTACGGCGTACCGGCAGGCAATGCATAAAGTGCGATTGCGGCGCCAGTGTCGTTACATGGTCATCAACGATCCAGTGTTTATACTGCTCACGCAGCTGTTTTTCGGCCTCGGTTTGACCATAAAATTGCGGACTGACCCAGCTTTTGGCGTAAATAACGTCCGCATCAGCCAGGCCGGCGTCGCGATCATTTGTGAATGTTAATTCGCCGCCCGCTGCCTGCGCGGTGCTGCGTAAAGTGCTGATAAAATCAGCGGGCAAATCAAACTCCGGCGGATTGACGACCGTCAGGTCGTAACCCATTTGCGTAGTGGCGAGTGCAAAAGAATTCCCAACCGCCAGCGGTAGTGCCTTGGGGTGATAGGACCAATGCAGTACGATCTTTTTTGGTTTTCTCGCGCCAAAAGTCTCGCGAATGGTGAGCATATCCGCGAGTGCCTGACAGGGATGATGCAGACTCGATTCTAGATTGATAACCGGTGCTGCGCTCAGCGACGAAAACGCTGATAAAATCGGCTCGGCCTGATCGTTGGCATAATTTTGCAGACCTGGGAAACAACGAACACCGATCAGATCACAGTAAGAGCCGAGCAACGGTACCGCATCGCGTACGTGCTCGGGTTTGTTGCCATCCATGACGACACCATCCAGATACTCCAGATCCCATACGCCCTTGCCGACATCGAGCACAATCGGTGTGCCACCGAGTTGCAAAACGGCCGTCGACATCGAGACGCGTGTGCGCAAGGACGGATTGAAAAATACTAATCCCACGGTTTTACCCGCTAGGGGGCGATCGTAAGGCACGATGCCACGTTTTTGCTTGAGACTTAGCTCGACAAATTCCCGTAGTTGACCAGGTGCAAATTGCTCGGTTGATAAAAACGATTGCCCTTTAAGATGAGCAAATTCGGAGTTCAATGCCATTGCCGATGCTCCGTCGAGCACACATCTTGCAGCGCGTTGATAAATACATCCACTTCGTTTTCCAGCAATGTCAGTGGCGGCAGCAGTCGCAGCACTTGCGGATCATCCGAGGTGCCGGTCAAAATATGTTTTGCCAACAAAGCTTCCTGAACGGGTTTGGCGCCGCCGGCAAAACGCAGACCGAGCAAGAAGCCCTCGCCATCGATGCTGTCCACCAAGCCGAGCGTGCTTAAACGCTCTCGCAAATAAGCCGAAACACGTTGCACATTCGTCAATAAATCTTCTTGCTCGATAACATCAAGGGTTGCGTTCAAAGCAGCAGCCGCCAACGGTCCACCGCCAAAAGTCGTGCCGAGATCGCCATGCGAAAAATGTGCGGCGATCCTCTCGGCGGCCACTACAGCACCCATTGGTATGCCGCTGCCAATGCCTTTGCCGAGCGTGACGATATCCGGCATGACGTCGTGCCGTGATGCAAACAAGAAAGTACCGGTGCGGCCGATGCCGGTTTGCAATTCATCATAGATCAACAAGGCACCGTACTGATTGCATAGGTGGCGAAGCTGCTGAAAAAATTCCGCCGGTGCGGTGCGTACGCCAGAGAGACTTTGGATCGGCTCCAGAATCACCGCGGCGATATTATTATTCTGTAACAGTTGCTCGACGGCATCAGCGTCGGCCCATGGTACGTTGTAATAATGCGGGACTTCCACGCCGGCACTGTCGCGATACTTGGCGCTGCCCGCTGCCATGATGGAGCCCAGTGTGCGCCCGTGAAAAGCACCAGCAAACGAAATGACCCCTGGTTTGGTGGTGACGGTGCGCGCGATTTTCAGTGCGTTCTCCGTGGCCTCAGCTCCTGAGTTTACGAAGAAGACTTTGTCGAGTCCGACCGGGCAGGCTTTGATCAGGTGCTCGGCTGCACGGGCGCGAATTTCCATCGACACCATGTTGGAATAAAACAACAACTGATCGAGTTGTTGCTTAAGAGTCGCGACAATATGCGGATGGTTGTGACCGGTGGTGGCAACGGCATGGCCACCGTACAAATCCAAATAATCGATGCCGCCAGTGTCTTTGACCCACACGCCGTTGCCGGAGACCAATGCCAACGGAAAGCGTTTGTAAGTTTTGAATTGAAATGCATCTTCGTTAATTACAGTCATTGCCATCGTCCTTACGGGTGACTCGCCAACAGGCGTAGCCCGGTGGTTTCCTCGATACCAAACATCAGATTAAAATTTTGCACAGCTTGGCCAGCCGCACCTTTGAGCAGGTTATCAATGGCGACAAAAATCATTGCTGTTTGTCCGTTAGTAGCAAAACCGATATCGACATAGTTGGAATGCGCGACCCATTTGACATTCGGTGAACCATCGACCAGGCGAATAAATGGACTCGCGCCATAGCGTTCGGCGTAAACCGCGCGTAGATCATCAACGCTGCGAGCTTCTTTGAGCTGACAATAGATCGACGCAAAAATCCCGCGCACCATGGGCGCCGAATGTGTTTGAAATATCAGACGATCCTGCCAGTCGTTAGCGCCGCTGACATCGTTCAACAGCTGTGTGATCTCGGGTGTGTGCTGATGCGCGAACGGCTTGTAAGCATAAAAACTATCGCTGCGATCCGGATGATGAGTACCGGTGCCGGCTTTGGCGCCGGACCCCGACGAACCGGTTTTCGCATCGACGATCACCGGGCCGCTCAGTAAATCCTTGTCTGCCAATGGCACCAGGCCCAGTAGGATAGCCGTTGCGAAACAACCCGGATTGGCAATGTGTTTGGCTTCGCGGATTTTGCCACGTGTGACTTCGCTCAAGCCATAAGCAAACTGTTTTTGCAGCGCCGGTTGCGTGTGTTTGTTGCCATAAAATTTTTCAAACACCGCGCCATCGCGCAAGCGAAAGTCACCGCTAAGATCGATAATATGCGTTTTTGTTGCCAGCGCCGGCGCCAATTGCAGCGCATGACCATGTGGCAAAGCCAGAAAAGTCGTCTCAACTACCGGTAATGCGTCGACCGTCGCCGCTGTCGGCGTGGCGGTGAATTGCAGATTATAAATGCCGCGTAAATTCGCATGTGCGGCGTGCAGTGGCTGGCCGGCAAATTCATTGGAGGTCGCATAGACAACCTCTACCTGCGGATGATTGGCGAAAATCCGCAACAGCTCGGCACCGCCATAGCCAGATGCGCCGATAATGCCGACGCGTATCATGAGCCACCCTCGCTTTTAGCATGTAGGCGCGCTGCCACCAGTTGATGGAGTTCCTCACCTTGTTTGAGCGCGTTGGCCGCGGGGATCTGCAGATGTTCGCCAATGAATTCGATACCCATATTGCTGTCCGTGCAGGAACCGGAAATGACATCGATGGGTATACCCATTTTGCCGAGCAGCTGTTTGCCGCCCCAAGCACCGACAAAATCACTGGCGCAGAAAATAAACGCCGAAAACGCCGCGCGCAGCTGGCGATCCTTCAGCAACGAACCGACACCATAACCACCGAGGATGCCATCGCCTAATTCGACGATGATCAAATCAGGGTTATGCGTGTTCAACTCGTTGAGTACGGCTTTTGCGAACGGTGCGAGATCGGTGATGTCGACGGTCGAGGGTAAACCGCAATCGTGAAAACTCAACGTCTCGAAAGCACCATGATCGCGCATGTTGAGTGTGTCGCGCAGACACGCGACGCCCGATAATTTGGCTGCCGCGACGCGTTTACCCTGTCGGCTGAAATGCTTGATCAACTGTGTGGCGACCTGGGTCTTGCCCGAGTTCATGCAGGTACCACCGACGATAATCAGCGGTGCACCTTTCTTGAGCGAAATCGCCGGTGGCAGCGCTGTCGTTTTGATGGTCGCCGGTTTATCACCGTCGAGAACCGCGCCTAGGAATTCCAGTTGAATCGCCTGACCAAGCTCCGAGCTGCCGCCAGTGCATACACCCATGACGCCGCCCATGTTGAGCAGGTGCAGGATATCGCCTTGTTCGAGTTTAGCCGGTACGGCACCAACAAAGCCCTTGAGTGCTTTGCGTGCACCCAACACGCCGATGACGATGTCATGACTGTTCAAGCGCGCGTGGCGTCCCTGTGCCAGCTCCAGCACGCCGTAAGTCGCGTTTTCGGTCAGAACACGCACGGCAACAACATCGCCCGCACGTGGAGATTCCAGGGTCGGAACAATCGATAGCACCGGTCCCAGTTCCATGCGCACCGCTGCCGACGCGATTTTTTGCGCGCGGATAAGCTCACCGGCCAAATTTAGATTAGGCTGGTACTCTTTAAGAGCGAAGGGAGTGAGAGCTTGCATAACGATATTTTCCTTTCTTGTTCAGGTTGCCTATCTTAGGCGTGCCCAAAGAGAGTGAAGATTTTTTTGATAACCCGTGTCTGGTTATCACGATTGGCGACGGCGATAAAAATGGTGTCATCACCGGCGATAGTGCCGATGATTTCCGAGATCTTAGCGCGATCGATATGCACACCGGCAACCGCGGCGTGCCCAGGGCCAGTTTTGAGAACAATCAGATTGTCGCCGGCACGTTCGGCATCCAAACGATCGACCACTGATGACTCACCTTTATCCAGTGTCGGCAGGCGATAAACACCATCAACTTTGACGGCACTCAGCTCGGCAAGATCGCGCGAGATACTCGCTTGCGTGGTCGCAATGCCGACTTTGCGCAAACGCCGCTGCAGCTCCGCCTGGTTGCCGGTGGGGGCTTCCCGCAGAAGATTGGCTAACTTGGTTTGTCGTGCGCGTTTATTCATCGTTTCTCTGTATAAAAATGCAAATTTATTCAAAAAATATGAATAAAATGTATATTTATTCATCATTATACATTGGTTTGGATAAATGTATAGATTTTTTAGTTAGAAATAATTGGATATCAGTAACCGAATTTCGTTACTGGTCACCGTATCTGTCAGTAGTAACAGATTGCCGGCAGCCGTTAGCTGCCAGCCGAAAGCGGAATTACTTAGCCCGCTCGATCAGACGATAGAGCGAAGCACCAACTCGATCCAAAGTGCCAAAGCACTCGCTCGACTCAAATCCCGCAATCTTGAGTAATCCCTGTGACTCTCTGACAGAACCCATGGCGATGTGGAAGAAGCGAAGCTGATCTTTGCGAGTGGGCCTACCTCGCGCTTCGCAAAGATTAAGCGGGATACTGAGTGCAGCCCTTTGCAGCTGGTCCCGGAGAGTGCCTCTGAGGCCAAGTGCTTGACTCTGATGGTAGAAGGTAATGGCGAGATCTAAGGTACGGAAGTTTTGCATGGGCTGCTCCTTTCAAAAAAATGGTCCCATTAGGGGAGACCATTTTTTTGAAAGGAGTAGGCATAGCGACATTTAGTCATTGAATCAGTCAGCAGTAGCGTTTGCCGGCAGCCGTTAGCTGCCAGCCGAAAGCGGAATTACTTAGCCCGCTCAAGATATTTTTTGCTTATGTCCCTGGAAAACTTCGTAGCTGATGATTACAGCGAAAATACCGAGCAGCGCCGCCTCGTATAAGTAATCATGCCAGCGTGCGCTCGCTGTCAGTTGCGCCTGCCAGGCGTCGGTGAAGACAAACAAAGATATGATCAAACATCCCAGGAGCACGCCGTGCGCGATCAAGCGGACTTTGCTCGTCCGCGTCACTGCCAGGTACACCAGATTTTGCATGGCGAGAATCGTCGCTACGGCGAGAGCAAGATAGCGCAGACACTGAGCAAGCAGCGCCTGAGTGCCAGCAATGTAGGTATTATCCACCGCCATATAGAGGACTAGCAGGAAACCAAGCACGGCTCCGGCCAAAATACCGAGGAAATTTTCGCTGTAAATATTGCGGCGGCGAAAATAGGCAAAGACGAACCACAACAGACAAAGTTGCGCCAGGCAATCGGCAAGCGTCCCGAGAATCAGTGGCTCAAAAATATGTTGAACCTCGTTCCCGCCGTCGCCGGTTTGATCGAGAAAAATGAGCTTGATCGTCCCGAGAATACCATAGAGCACCAGCCACAGTATCTCATGCCGCCGCTCGCCAGCCGTGCGCAGCTCGTTTTGCGCGGCCATGCGCTCGGTAAAACGCCGCAGGATTTTCGGAGGTTGGTGCCGCCGTGTGCTCATAGCTGACAATGGTCCCGGCCGGGGGTTGAGTATTTGTCATTTTTCGTCAGATACGGTAGTTTGCCAGCTCTGCGCGAAAAGAACTACTTCAGGTTGCGACGGTACATGATCGATTTCACCTACGATGGTTTTGCCAGATTGCTCGGCTCACTGGGAACAGCAGGTTTGCGCTTGTTGCCGGCGGAGGCGGCGCACGATGTCGGCATGTGGTTGCTGTGTCGCGGGCTGTTGGATTATTTGCCGGCGCCATCATTGGATCATTATCTTTCCGGATGCCGCACGACGATTCCCGGGGTCGGGGAGTTGCCGCATCCGATCGGTCTTGCCGCAGGCTTTGACAAGCAGGCGTTGTGCCCGCAGGCGTTCGCGCGTATGGGTTTTTCTTTTCTCGAAATCGGCACAGTCACTCCCAAACCGCAGCCCGGCAATCCGCGGCCACGCGTGTTTCGCGATGCAGCGCAGATGGCGTTAGTGAATCGCATGGGCTTCAACAGTGATGGCGCGACCGCGGTGGCCAAACGCCTGCGCGCGCTTGGCTGGCGACATGAGACTGTACCGCTTGGTGTTAACATCGGCAAGAATCGTGACACGTCGGAAGACGCCGCGGTTGATGACTATATCAATGGCATTGAGACGTTTGCCGAGCTTGCGAGTTATCTGGTTGCTAACGTTTCTTCGCCGAATACGGTGGGGCTGCGTGATCTCGCCAATCGTGATTTTATCGATATGCTCGCTGAACGTCAGGGCTACAAAGTCGGCAAGGTTTGGTTGAAGCTCGATCCCGACATGCCCAAAAAACAACTCCAAATTCTGGTTGAGGCGATCGCCAAGGCTGGTTTCGGCGGTATTATTCTGACCAACACGCATCGGGTGGTCTTCCCTGAGACTGGTGGCCAAAGCGGTCACCCGCTGGCGGTGCAGGCCGGTGCTTGTCTCGAATGGGCCTGGGAGGTGCATCGTGGGGCGTTGCCGATGATTGCTTCCGGCGGTGTTTTAAGCGGTGCCGATATCGTGCAGAAAATGTTGCGTGGCGCTTGTGCCGTGCAGCTATACTCGGCGTTGGTTTATCGTGGCCCCTGGGTGGTTGCGGAGATGCTGACCGAGCTGGCGGCGGAGATGCGTTTACGCGGCATCACTTCGCTCAGCGACATCATAGGTACTTATTATGAGTCTTGAGATTGTTCGCCGCGTGCGTGGCAATGTCCACGGCACCATTGATGTTAGCGAGCTGGAAGACGCTGTCATCAATCACGAGTACGTGCAACGTCTGCGCCGGATCAAGCAGCTGGCATTCTTGAGTCTGGTATTCCCCGGTGCCAGTCATACGCGTTTTGAACATTCGCTCGGCGTCATGCAGCTCGCCGGTATTGCCTGGGAGAAGTTGCACGCGAATCAAAAGCGCCTGGCCAACAGCCTGGCGCGCTATCCTGATTTTGCCAGTATCGAATTACAAAATGGCAAGAAGGTGCGACACGGTCTGCTGGCGCCAACGTTCCCGCTGGTGCCGGTGGTTTTTGAATCAGACTACGCCTTACAGACTTTGCGGTTGGCGGCGTTGCTGCACGATGTTGGTCATCCGGCGTTTTCCCATAGCGGTGAGCGTTTTCTACCGAGCTGGACCGCGGTCATCGAGGCAAACCAGAATGCGCCGGAATATCTGCGCACCTACCTCGAAAAACGGATAAAACGCATGCGCGAGCAGGGTAAAGACCCTAGTCGCGTACCGGTGCGGCACGAGGTTTTCTCGTTGCTGATGATCGATAAATTGCTGAACGACACTTACGAACGTTACCCGCGGCTGCCGCTCAAGATTCAGCCGCAGGATATCGCCGCCGTTATCACCTGGGACATCGAGCCGGCCCCTGGATCACCACTGCGGGCACATGGCGTCTATAAACTACTGCATGAGTTGATCTCCGGTGAATTGGATATCGATCGCATGGATTACCTGCTGCGCGATTCCAAAGAATGCGGTGTGGTTTACGGCATCTTTGACGCCGGGCGGATTTTTGATTCGTTATCTATTTATTATTCCGATAGTGACGAAAGTCTGCATGTGGCAATTAATTTTTCCGGATTGGCGGCGTTTGAGGATTACCTGCGCGCTCGGTACTCAATGTATTTGCAATTGTATTTTCACAAGACCGGCGTCGGTGCCGAGGCGATGTTACAGCACATGGCGAACATGCTGGGCGATTGGCGTTTGCCAGCCGCGGTAGCTGCCTACGCTGAGTCCGATGAATACAACATGGGTGCGCAGCTACAGGCTGCGGCCGCCACCAAAAATTGGGATCAGCAGAAGCTGGAACGTTTTAATAAATTAATGCGCGGCGCGCTTTATGATCGGCGCTTATGGAAGCGCGTGTACGAAGTGAGTGGTAGTAACGAGAACAAGCCGAATGTTAAATCGCTCGAACGCGCGAAAAACGTGCTCGAAAAACTAAAAGTTCCTTATGAGCAAATATCCTCGGAAAATTCGCTGACGCGCTTTCGTCCGCGTACCGATCCGGATGCGCCGAGTCAGAATTATCTGCGCCTGATTAAAAAAGACGTGCGGCAATTTCCACGCGTCGTGCCGATCGAGGACTACTCGCAATTGATTGACAATAATTCTGGCACGGCTATTCATCGTCTCTACATTGCCGACGACGTGGACACCGATGGTCAAAGCCTGCCGCAGAAAATCAAGCGCGCGATCGTCGAAGACCTGCAGAATATTCGTAGTTAACCGAACATTGTCACCAAGGAGTATAATTATGGCCAAAAGTAGCAAGACTCTGGATGATTTTCCCGACATGCCGAAGATCGGCGCCACGGCACCGGCTTTTTCGGCACCGACTGATGATGGCGAGACCTTTAAGCTAGCCGACTACAAAGGCGAGAAGCACGTGGTACTGTATTTTTATCCCAAAGACGATACGCCAGGTTGTACCGCGCAAGCCTGCGCGTTTCAGGATGATGCAAAGCAATATGCTAAGCTCGGCGCGGTGGTGGTTGGTGTCAGTAAAGACAGCGCCAAATCGCATCTTAAATTCAAGGATAAATACAAATTAAAATTTCCGTTGCTGATCGATGAAGATCATAAGCTGGCAGAAAAATACGGCGTCTGGTTGGAAAAAAGCATGTATGGCCGCAAGTATATGGGCATGCAGCGGGCAACGTTTCTGATCAGTAAAAATGGCAAGATTGCCGCCGTCTGGCCAGACGTTAAAGTCACCGGCCATACGGATGAAGTTATAGCCGCGCTAAAGACTTTATAAACGTTATAAACTGGCCCACTTAGGTGGGCTTCTTCCCACATGTCACTTCATGACCTGAG
>CAZZCU010000012.1:0-73657 GCA_964652825.1 uncultured Oligoflexales bacterium | reverse complement strand
ATGTGGAACAATTGCGAGCAGCGGGTCAAGATCGCTTCACGGCGCTGATGGATGCTGGCGTGCGACGCCTGCGCCCGATCATGATGACAACGATCGCCATGGTCGCGGGATTTTTGCCGGTGGCACTCGGACTGAGCGAGCTCAACCAGGCGCGAGCTGGCATGGGGGTCGCGGCTATTGGCGGTCTGATGAGTTCAACGATGCTGTCATTGGTTGTGATCCCGTGCGCGTATATTTATCTGGATGAATTCCGGCTTTGGGCACGACGACGTCTTGGTCGCAGTACCGATGATCATACACAAACCGCGACAGCCGTCGCCGATAACTCGTTATCAGGACAGTAAATGAAAACCTGTTTATTGCTTTTGCTATTTTTTTGCGGTGTCTACTGGTCACCAGCGGCAAGCGCCGACACTGGCATGACTATTCAGGGAACGCTACAACTTTGGACCCGACATTGCGATAACCAGTTGCGCTGTCAACTACCGGTCGCCATGGCAAAACCGATTTCAGTCAATGGTCACTTGGCGAAGCCCATCTCAGGTGAACTGACGATGTTTGAGCGCGTGATCATTCATGAAAACTTTCAGATTCGTTTACAAATTTTTTGGCGCCGACAAGGAGACCAGGCTCACGAACATTATTTAACGGCACAAATCCGCTTAGTCGATCTCGGCACTAACACCATTGTCGCCGAATGCAGCCATTACGATCGCGACGAGTACCAACAATACTTTCCGGTGGGATCCTGTTCGGGAAGCCTGCGCGGCATTGGGATCGGTATAACCCAAAAAGCTGTTTTTGAACCTAGTCGCTCAGACAAAAATCTGCCATAATCTGTAGATAATACAGCCCATAGCTTAGAAGACCCTTTTGTAAGCAGGAGCGCGATCATGCAATCGCGACTTATCATACTTGTAGTGATATGCGTATGCCTCGCCTCATTCGGAACCACCAGTTGCACCATTTATAAACCCGAAAGCACTATTAGCACCATCGGCGTCGCGCCCAAAGAGATACGTCTTCTGATTGTACTGTCGCAAGGATTTCATTCCTGCAAGAACGCCTTTAGAAATCTGTTAATACCCGTGCGCCAGTATATCGAGACCGCACGCCACGATCTGGAACAACACTACGGCGAAGCCGTGGTTTTAAAAGTCGCTTATATGGATATCTGTTTTACCGGCGGTGTCCTCGATGATTTCAAAGCCGAACGTATTTTTCATCAGGTCATTCACGCCGATGGCACGGAGAAACCCCGGCTGGAAGCAAGTCCATCGACTATTCATCATATTATCGAAACGATCGCTGCTGATATGGGCACGTCCCGCAACCCAACGCACGTATACCTGATCGGTCACTCGCATGGTGGTTGGTTGATGCTGAAGACCGCCCAGGTGTGGCAGCATCGCGCCGATCTCCGACGTTTATTTACGATCGATCCCATCAGTTACCAACGTTGCACACAAAGTTATTTGATCTTTAATCGCCTGATCAAAGGTCTTTCGCTTAGCACGCTCACCAAAGATAAGGAATGCACGCGGTTTCCCTCGGATATCGAACCTCATGCAGCGGCTATACGTAAGAACATTTCGGAGATGTGGACCAACTTCTATCAGAATCAATTCTTGTTTGTGCACTCCGATAGAAGCACGGCCGCTGATTCCAATCGCCAGCTAAGCTACAACGATTTAAAAGGCCTGGATTTCGCGCATAAGGCCATCATCGACGATCGAAAGGTCTGGCAGGCGATTTCCCTGCAAATCTCCGGGGACCTGGCTGAGTTTGCGGCAAAACTGCCATAAAACCCTATCCAGAATACGCTTGAATACGGAAACTAGCCCTACCCCTCTGAAAAGACAGCTAAAAATACCGACAAGCTCCTTAACAGCACAGCAACAGCGTGTCGCCTAATGAAGGAGCCCATATGAAGTCACGATCGAGAGTCAGCAGTGTCGCACTGGTAGCACTCATTTTTGGAGGCTGCGGTGTTATCAACAAATGGAGCAAAACAAAAGACAGGAGCGGCATGGAAGACGACATGCAGCTTAGCTTCAACCTGTCGCTGGACATGCACACCAGTTGCGCCGACCTCAAGCAGGCGACCGTGGAGCGTTTGCAACGCGAACAACGCATTTATCAGGCTTATGTTGCTTACAGTGAGCATCTTAACAGCAACCGTGGCGGCGTTGCCGGCGGCGAGACCGTGATCGTGCATGACGCGGTACAACCCGCCACCGCAACGAACCAGGCTTCCGAGAGTACTTATACCAACATCCAGGAAAGCAGCGTCGACGAAGCTGATCACGTGAAGATTGGTTCGCATCACATTCTTGTTGCGCGTCACCAAGATATCGTTGTCATCGATCGCGCGAGCAAAAATGTCATCGGCTATCTGCCACGGGAAACATCCTCAGTGGTCTATGGCGCGATGCAAGGAGAGCTGTATGTGGATGGAGACCGGTTGGTACAAATAGAGGCGCAACCACCACAATCGATCTTGGTCAAAGTTTATGAACTTAAAAAGGGTCAGATGCCTCATCTACTTCTGAAGAAAACCCTCGCCGGTACTCGCCCACAAAGCCGTCTTGCGGGTGGCAAACTAGTGCTGGTCATTCAGGACGATTTAGGTGCACACCATGCCGTCTACGCCAAGGCCGGTATCACCGCCGATACTATCTCGATTGACGCGCAGGCCGAGGGCTACCGCGATGTGGCGTGTCACCAGATCGTGCGCGCTCAGGTCAACGATGCTGATCTTCGGCTGGTAAAAATTTTTAGTATCGATGTGCATGATAGCGAAGCACCAACAAAAGCTGTCGGATTGCTGGGTGGTGGCGACTACCTTTACATGTCACCAAAAGACATTTTTGTGGTCAAGCAAAGTTATCAAACGTCCAGCACACTTCTCGCACAGTTGTTGACTCAAGAAGGTCATGCATCACCTAGCTTGGTTAACTACGAGAAGTTGATCATAACGCGCGTGCAATTTGATCCCGAAACCGGCGATTTGAATCCGACGGCCAGCGGACAAATTGCGGGTCACATCATTGGTCAGTGGGCTTTTAAGTATTTTGCCGACGCGGATGCCCTGAGTGTTGCGACCACCACCCGGCCAATGTGGCGGCAGTTTGGACCCGGAGCACCCCAAGAACCGAGTCAAAATCATCTCAGCGTTCTGCAGCAACGCGAGGGTAAGCTTGAAGTCGTTGGCGAGGTCAAGAACTTTGGCACCGACGAGACCATCCAGTCAGTTCGCTACGTCAATGATACGGCTTATGTGGTGACGTTTAGACAAACGGATCCTTTATTTGCCATCGACATGAGCGAGCCAACGGCGCCAAAAATGCTGGGAGAACTAAAGATACCGGGATTTTCCACCTATATGCACCCAGCCGGTCCTGGTCTGTTGATTGGTTTTGGTTATGATGCCACGGACCAAGGCCGCAGGACTGGTATGCAGCTATCATTATTTGATGTTGCTGATCCTTTAACTATGGCGCGTCTGGATGCCAAGGCGATTGGCTCGCAATATGATAATTCCGAGGCCATACGCAATCATCATGCTTTTATGTACGATCATGCCACCAAACTTATCAGTATCCCGATCAGCAGTTGGCGAGAGCAACAGCACAGTGACACCTTGATTTTTGCCGTGCGCGATAACAAGCTGCAGAGCTTAGGGCAAATTTCGCATAAAGATTTTGGCATGCGCCTGTGCAGCGCGAGAAACCAAGAGATCATGCGCTCTTATGTTGTCGATGAGCAGTTATTAACGGTTTCCACACGCGGATTAAAAATCAGCGCGGTGGATACACCCTTGCAAATAAGCAAAGCGGTGAAATTTAGCGATGAAAACTGCAAATAAGCACCGGAAGGAGCGGCGGTGGCAAGACGATGCCGCTGCTCCTTACATTGGCAGATCGATCCCATCCAACATCTCGCGCAGATTGCGAGTAGCGATAAACTCCGCCGTCAGACGATCGACCTGATTACCCATCCCCTGGACGATACCAAATTGGTTTAGCTCGCAACCGATACTGTCACGGGCAATCTCGCTCAGGGCACTCTCGCAGACATCAACAAGCTGGCGTAGGGCAGCAGCCAGGGCACGCAGTTGTTCGTGCTGCAGTTGATCGAAGGATGGTTTTGCATTTGTTGTCCGCATCCTTCAAATATAGTTTATGTACTAATAAATTCAAGTATGTACTTATAGAAGTCCCGCCGCCCTGTCGGCTACGCTCAATCCCATGGGCAGACCTCCAAAATCCGCGATTGATCCTGACTTGAGTCGTCTTCTGCAGACGATTGGCGGCAATATCACCGATTTGCGCAAGGCCCACGGTATTACTTTGGCCGAACTCTCGGCACGCAGCAAGGTTTCCATCAGCACGCTCAATGAAATCGAAAAACGTCGTTTTCGCGATATCAGGTTATCCACAATCGCCGCTATTGCCAAAGTCTTTGCAGTTCCGGTAATTCAATTGCTTCTCGGGTCAGATATTAAATTAAAGAGCTCTGACCGCACACGGTTGCTCCGTGCGAGCGAAGATATTTTACGTATCTCCCGGAAGCTCAACGATGGTGATAAAAGCTAAGCCAATCGCGGAACGTCCCCGTGAACGCTGCCTGCATTTCGGCGCCGCCAGCCTGAGCGTACGCGAGTGCCTGGCGCTCATTCTCGGCTCGGGACCGCGCGGCAAAGGCTGTCTTGGTCTGGCCGAGGACATACTGGCGCGTTTTGGTGGGCGACCCGAAGGGGACGGTAGCGAAGCGGAGGAACCTTTCTTCGCCGCGGTGCAGGCGGGTGCCGCCAGCTGGCTCGGTGGCATAACCGGACTGGGTGTAAGCGGCCAGACACGCCTGCTAGCGGCTTTTGAGCTGATGCAACGTTTCCATCACTACGTCATACGCACCAATGATCCACAGCCAACCTCCACCAGCACGCTGAAGCATTTGGAGCAACTCGCGCTTACCAAGGTTTCCGACAAACTCCGCGCGGCAACCCGCGAGTGGTTGGGGTTTATCCCCTATGATTGCCGCCGGGGCATGGGCAGCCTTAGTATCGTGGAGCATGGCTCACGAACGCATGTGAATGTGGACCTACAGGAGTTGTTTACCCGTATTCTGATGCAACGACCGCAGGCGATTTTTCTTGTCCACAACCATCCAAACAGCGATCCGAGTCCATCATCGGATGATCTGCAATTGACCCAGACAGTTGACTCCATAGCCGAGCCGTTTGGGATTCAGCTGCTCAGTCATCTCATCGTCACTCCGAGTGGAGCCGCGGCGTTTTCTACAACGGCGACAGGTGATTTTCGCGCATGTCCAACGTGAGACCACCAGAGCTACCGGCGATGCTCCACTTGCCGTCGCGGCAATCCAAAATCAGTGTTCCGGACAAGCCTTGTCCTTGCCCCCGCCAGGCGACGCAGGCACGCAACAACGGATCGTGTTGGTGATCCTCGGCATAAACCAGGACCGCACCACCTTGGACCAACAACGCCAGACAATTGGCTAAACGTGTCTGCTCGGGAGTAGCAAACAAAAATCCCTCAACCAGATGCGGCGGGTTGCAGGCCAGATCATGATTCATGCCAAAACGAATCGAACGCTCATCCAGGAATAACTGTGCGACGATAATCTGCTGTGGCAGGGGTTGCCGCAAAAGCTGTTTGAGCTTGGTGATATACAGAAAATCAGTAGTCGGGAACAACGGCGCATACTCACGCTGCATCGATAGTTGATCGGAAAACACTTCTCCGTAGCACCAGCAAGGCTCAGCGAAGGTAGCAATCTCCTGCATATACTCACGCAAATGCGACACACGCATATGCTTAACCGCGTCGAAGCGAAAACCGCGAACACCACACTCATATAACAATCGTAGATGCTGCTTATGCAGTCGCAAGACATTAGCGGTTGGTCGCAGCTCAGGCCACTCGCCATTCCCCCAGGATTCGTAACGCTGCTCATTGTCCCAATCGGCGCCCTGCATATCGCGCCAGGGCGCGAAATCCGCGCTGGATAAATGCGGAAACTGCTCAAGCTTTGCGTACAATGCCGCCATGGGCACCTCGTTACCGCGCTCGCGGGCGGCGATTGCAGTCAACCAATCCGCACGCTGCGCCCCGCGAGGGATAGCCATGTGATTGAAGACAACATCCGCGATGATAGTGATGCCGTGTTGGCTAGCAACAGCGCATAGCTGCGCAAGTTCGTCACGCGAGCCCAAGCCCTCGATCTGCAAATGATCGTATGGCTGATAACGCAAAAACCACGCATCACCAGGCGCAGATTTTTGGGCTGGACTAAGCTGAACTGCATCATAGCCACAACGTTGGAGATCGGCTAATGCTGTCAAAACGCGCGCAAACCGCCAGTTATGTGCATGAAATATTGTCTGGACCATGGGACCTTTAAGAGGTTCGTTGTTTCGGCTCACATCACCGGTGTCATAAACAAGTTTCTGTCGCATCCATGTTTGGTGTTAACACATTTTCTTGATCTATTGACCAAATATCAGCGTAATGAGCCGTAAAGACGGGAGATGGAACCTGACAACGCCTGGGATTAATCGGCGGATTACCATTACGCTGCACCAGAGTAGTCGCGGTGCGTATTTCCATAGCTTCCGCCCGAAGCACGAATGTATTTTGTCCGTGATTAGTCACCGAGTAAAAATAACGCATACTTTCACAATTTTTACTGCTAAATCCCAATGGCGTGGACGTACACCGATCGCCTGTCTTAACAGGGCCATAACTCCAAAATAACTCCGGCGATGTCTCAGCAGGACCCGTGAATGCATTATAATAGGCTCCGTGCTCACCATGATATGCATGCATTAGCGACGTTATGGTGCGCAGATATAAATGCATCTCGGCTCTTGCGGCTTTGATTTGCAAAAGCAAAAAACTTGACATAGTCATGTTCGCAAGCAAACCAATAATCGCAATCACGGCTAGTAATTCAACAAGCGAAAAACCGCCGCGAATGGATTTTTTATCAACTGCGAATCGAGAGATCATCCTTACATTATCCCTAGTCATTTATATTTCGTATACAACGGTGACGTTATGTCTTCACTAAGTTCGCAACCGGTTTTGTTATTGCCGCCGCAACTCGCGGCGGTAGCATGAGCTAGTTGATTTAATTCGGGAACCAGTACATCAACTTTGCCGTCTTGTGGTGGTTGTGCTTGTTTGGGATTACTGCTACCGCCAAATCCACCGGAGAATTTATTATTCCCGCACCCACCAACAAAAAAGCACAACGCTATATGCATTGCAGCATTGTGGATGTGTTTATGAGTAAGCATCACAACCCTCTTGTCACAAGGACGCTGCGATCGCCAGAAAGCGATCGATCAAAAGCAATTCTTCGTGGCATCATTGTCAGCACTGCCGCTCTGTGGACGAATCTGATTGGTTTCCCAGACTTCCCATATATCCCGAAAATAACGACTATAACTTGGATCTGGTGATTTGCAGGCCCAGGTCGCCGGCTGATGACCGGTTGAACTCCACGAACCTGAACTATAGGTATAATGCAACGATGTGGCAGTGATCTCATAATACAATAGTCCGCCGGTATCACCTGCTATGAAACAACGAGGGCATACCACACCGGAGAAAATCGCGTATACGTAACGCAATTTTTCGCAGTTAGTGACTTGAAGTCCGATCACGTTTGTGTAGGTTGGCGGACAGTAAGAATTCACGGTCGTCGGCATAGCGCCACCGCCCATTGCCGCAACTCCCACCAGCCCTTGCGCTGGATATTTACCATGCTCCATATGATACGTCGTAACCAACGATTGTGCCGTGCGAAAGACCACATAAATTTCGGCGCGAGCAGCTCTAATCTGCATAGTCGCGAAATTAGGAATAGCGATTGCGACCAAGGCACCAATAATAAACACCACAGTCATAAGCTCGACCAAGGAAAACCCCTGCTTAGATCTGATAAAAGGCACCATAAATTTGCCGCTCCTACCTGATTCTAGGATCGGTATAATTTCGACGAACTTAATCAACCTAATTTAGTTAAGTGATATCAGAAGGTTAATATTTTTCAGCCGCCCATAATGCGCTTCGGTCTACTCCGATGTCGGCGCGTTTACGTGCTCCGGTCGCACGCCAACACCGATCAGAAAAGCCGTGATACGACGCAAGAAGGGCCAGCGTTGCAGCAACCACACCACCAGCGGTGGCGATGTCCAGGCCGGACCGGTTAAGACCCGATTAATGACGTTGCGATGCACGAAGATTTGAAATCTTTGTGTCAAACGAGTCGGTAACATGCGGCGCTGCTGCACAGCCGCAAGATCACTTGCGGTTAACGAATGATTAAGCAACGGTGATGCCAGAATGTTCGCCGCCGCCACGGCATCTTGAATAGCCAGATTTATACCAACGCCACCAACCGGCGACATCGCATGAGCCGCATCACCAATACATAATAAACCTGGCCGAGACCAGCGTACCAAGCGGTCAACCCGCACGGTCAACAAATTAACATCATCCCAATTTTTGAGTTCATGTGTTCGTAAGGCGAGATAAGGAGCAAGCGCACTGATTTCCTGATGCAATGCTGCAATACCTCGCTGCTTGAGAGCATCAAAGCCACCCTTGGCAATCACAAAACCACATTGCCAATAATCATCACGATCCAACATGATCAATATCCGACCGCGATCAAAATATCCCAACGCTTGTTTCGGATCATTGGCATGACGCGTTAAGCGCATCCATAAAACATCAATCGGTGCGCCAAAATCTTGAATCTCCAGTTGCGCGATGGTGCGTACACGCGAGTGACGACCATCCGCACCGATAACCAGATCCGCGACAACATCGCGGAGTATTCCCGCTTGATTTTTGACCCGAACACCGATGACCCGTTCGCCGTCGCGCAGCAAGTCAACGACCTCGGTTTGCATCTCCAGGCGAAAATTTGGATAACGTCGCGCTTCATTCGCCAAAAAATCGAGAAAATCCCACTGCGGCATGAATGCCACAAATGGACATCCGGTTTTAAGGTGCGTGAAATCCGCAACCTCAACCTCGATACCAGCAATGTGTCCGGTGATACGCTGGACCTGTTGATGCGGGCGCTGCAAGAACTGATCGAGGAGGCCCAACTCACGTATGACCTGCAACGTCGATGGATGAACGGTATCGCCGCGAAAATCACGCAAGAAATCTGCATGTTTCTCAAAGACAATGACGTCGACCCCGGCTCTAGCGAGCAATAATCCCACCATCATCCCGGCTGGACCGCCTCCAGCGATACAACAGGTCGTAGTCGATTTACTGCTTTGGGCTATCTCCATCAGTCGCTCCCGTTACATCTCCAACTGACTGTGATAATATTGTAGAGATTATCTTTAAATTCAAGGGGATAGAGAGCTTGATGTCTCAACGCCACATTCAATCACTAAGCTAGCCTATTTTTTTACCGATAAGGTCATCAATTCAACAGTATATAGAGGACGACCCATGAACTACTTAATAACCATCATCGCAATCGCTCTTGCAGGCCAAAGCTGCAAGCTTACCAACGATAAATCAGGCACTAGTTCGGTCGAAATGTGTAGCACCAAAGAACTGGCAACATTGGAGGCAGAGCTGGCCACTATTCGCAATGCCGAACAAGCCAGTGCTGGCGGCAGCGAAAAGATTGGTAGTCGCGATCAGATTTTAAGTGTCTACTCAGCAAATCACACGCTAGCCACTCACACTCTTGAAAAAATTCTGGACTCCGCTCCGTATAGTGACTGGCAAACTGAGCTATTTGACCACTGCCAAAATTATGGCCGGATGATAGCTCGCAATCGCTGCACCAACGACAGCGCCTGCAAGAGCTTCTTTGGCTTCGGCAGCGTTGACGAACGTTCTGCTGCTTTTCAACAGTATCAGCAAAAGGCTCGTCAGGAATGTGAAGGCCATGCGAGCCGGTTTGTCAGCAATCGCACGAAAAGCTCGAAGCCATCGACGCAGAACACGGTAGACGACGTCCCGGTGATCATCGACGCGAACGCCGCCGATCGTATCGCGGCTCTGGAACGACGTATTGCTGAATGTAAAACCAATATCGACGACGCAGAACTAGCAGCGATGCCAGCAGCACAGCGACTATGCATTTCCTTTCCCGAACTAACCTGGGACAGCAAAATCGGTGTTTGTCGTTGCCAGAAAAATCCGGATGTTCGCAGTGCCAACGAGTGGAGTATTGCCAACGTCGTTCAACCCAAATGCGCGGAAACTCCAGACGAGCAGGCAGCCGCAGCTACACAATCAACACCTACGGCAGCACAAGTTGCCCCCGAAGATACCGATAGCAATAAACCCGAGAGTTGTACTTGCAAGGTTGATGGCAATATGTGCACCAAAGTTGTCGGTGGCAAAGTTGTTGCCAGCCTGACAGTGATTCAGAACAACAATATTGGCCAGCAAGAGGTTTGTGATCCAAGCGGCGCTGGTGGTTATGAAAACCTGTGCAATCAGCCGCAACTAAAATGCCAATAATTATAGCGAATTATTGACATTCTACTGCGCCATTAAGGCTATATAGTTTATATCGTGCATTTTTGCGACGCGTACGGCATATCCCGCAATTATGCGCCGCCGATATCATGCTCATGTATTTTCGTCTTTGCCTGGCACATCGAGCATTGGCCTTCTGCAGACAAAGGCAGGTATTTTAGTTATCGGCGAAATTAATTCCTGGACAAGTAGATTACCAAAAATTTTGGCCTTACTCTTCGTCCCCCTCTTTAGTCTTCAAGGCTTCCAATTTTATCTTTGGTTAATTCCAGGATTTGCTCTAGGTATGCATGCATGGCGTGGAGCACGCAATCAACTGTCAATTCGCAAATACAATCAGCAAGGTTATGTGCTGACAGAATCGCGACAACTCGAACACCGCGTTATTGCCGAGCAGGTTTTGGGCAGAAAATTATCCACCAAGGAAGTTGTTCATCATATTAATGGTGAACGAGACAACAATGTGCTCTCGAATCTCTGCGTCATGAATCATGATAAACACGAATTTTTTCACTCGTGGTTACGTTGGCGCAAAGAAAAAAGTGGGCGTTATCCCAGCTTGACGCAACAACGACGGGCTCTAGGATTCTATTGTTTTGAAGCATTGCAATACGCATCACAACCTCATCACCAAATGACGAGCCTAAGGACATAACCTCAGAAAAATCCAAAGCAATATTTCCTTTAAATTCATTTACAATAGTATCAAAGGCTTTTTGGCCATCTGCGCGATCAGTCAACGTTCGCCCAAAACGATCCATTCGTACTATGATCATCGTATGGCCTCCAATTTTTTGTCTATAAAATCGTTAATTTCTTCTTTGGAAATGCGTCTGAAGCCAGCATCTATCAGGACAAGTGAAAATCTCGTTCCAACCGTTTTTGTGGATGCCTGACTTTCCTTTACAATTGCATCTTCTGGTTGTTGAAAATCAAAGTACAGCGAGCCTGGCGATTTAATAAATATTGACACTTTGGATTTTTCTTCAGAGTATCTGCGATACCTTCGAATATTGATCTCGATATTTGTTAAATGTCGGTCGAGAGACAAGACAGCTAAGAGTTATTGATGAACTTCTTTCAAAAGGAGCCTAAATGAGTACCAAAAATAATATCAAGGCCAGAGTCACTTATGAGTTCAAATTTCCAGCAGAGAAAGTTTTCGATGCCTGGATTAAGCCTGAAATAGCGCGGAAATGGTGGAGTCTTCTTGAATTTCCCGATGGCAGCAAACCGGACATCAGAAGAATCGAAATAGATGCCAGAGTCGGTGGGCGATATACTTTCTCAGATATGAGATCCATAGGAGAAGCTATACATTGGGGAACATACAAAGTTATAGACCGCCCGAACAAACTCGTTTTTACCTGGTTTACTTCGGAGGAAGAAGAAATAAAGGGCATCTCAACTGTTACGATGATTTTCACTTCAACTAAAAATGATTGTCGAGTCGAGCTAACTCACGAAATGGATGCAAAATGGGCCGAATACGTTAAGCAGATCGAAAACAGCTGGACTCGTATGCTTGAGGGTATCGATAAATTACAGAGTATAAGACAAGGGCGCGACGACTGAGTTTACATAGACGTAAATGAAGGGAGAGGGCGCATACAACTATAACTCATATCGAAGGTGGCCGAATGGACCCTTCATACGCTGTCACAGACTTTTGGGTACGTAAAGAGCATAGTGGATCATGGATCCCTTAACGATGTACACGATGAAAAAATTCTAACTCTGTAATCCACGATTACTCTGGCTTATCTTAGGCTAGAGCAATCGTTTTTTATTGCAGAGACTCAATCATAATTATGCCGGCTCGCAGTTTCCCATCTGACATAATTTGCGCCAAGTGCAGCGGCGAACAATTCCCCTCCCAGATGTCCATGGCGGACATCTCAGAAGTCACTTCCAAATACCTACCGGCGAGTTAAATATCGAATCCTAAAATGCATGACTTGTGTTTATAACCATTTGGATATACAAAGAATGCGGATAACTTTTCACCAGTCTAGGTCTGGCAGAAATTATATTGAATCTTGGTTGAATGGTCTAACGGTGCGGGACCGGGCTGCGGTATTAGATATGTTTCAAGATATTCGAGATCATGGCTTTTCAGCGATTGGCTGTAAGTTTCGCCAACTAGAAAGAAAGCTCTGGGAAATTAAGTTGCGCAGCATAGACGGTGGATATCGATTTTTTTACGTCATGATTGAGTATGACCATATGCATGTCTTGCATTCCTATAAAAAGCAGAGCCCGAAAGCTCCAAGATTGGAGCTAGAACTGGCTCGTCAGCGGCTAAAGGAAGTTTTGCGATGAAGGCTAAAGGCACAAGTTTGCAGTTTGAGGATGTTCTGAAGAAACAACTTCAAAACAAAGAAGTAAAACTTCTTTTCGATCAAATGCAGTTTTATCGCCAAGTAGCGCGGCTGATTACTGAACTGAGGGCAAGAGCGGGTTTGTCGCAGGTGGAACTGGCTAAACGTGCTGGCGTGAGCCAGCCGTTGATTGCAAGGCTGGAAAAAGGTGATCACCGACGAGTGCCGACATTTGATACAATCTACAAAATTATGAAGGCATTGGGCTATACGATGACGATTTCGGTTAAGCCTGAAAAGGGAGCGGCTTAATATGGAAACTTTGAAAGTATCCAAATACGAATAGCCACTTTGGAAGATGTCGATCAAATCGTTCGCCTTCCCGGGCCAGCCCAGGTGGTTCTCAATAGCCAAAGTCGATTTTGGTTTTAGACAAGGAAGAAAAGGCGCGACCGAAGGAGTTTACATAGAAGTAAATGACTGAGGGAGCGCCGCATTCTGACGCAGTATAAAACCAAAAGCGACGAGGATATGGACCCACCTGGACTTGAACCAGGGACCAATCGGTTATGAGCCGACTGCTCTAACCAACTGAGCTATGGGTCCGCAGTGGCAGGCATCAGTTTTAGATTTTGAAAAAGTCCAAGTCAATCAATACTTTGACTGTGCTGTATTGCTCGACCTCACCTTGCATTAGCATTGTCCTTTGCACAAATGCCTGCGAAGAAATCATCGAAAAGAAAAACAAGCCTCCAGGACAGTATGGCAAATTGACAGACCTGAACCCGCACGCCGGAGTGGAAAATAAATACCAATAATTCCAGACTCTTGCCAAAAATAACCCATTAAATTTACTTTGAAAAATCAAGTTTTTTGGTAAAAAACCGAATGCTCCTCGGTGACCGCTAGCCCGCTCCGGGCAGGCTTTTCCGAGGAGAGACGCATATGCCGCGCAAGCTGAGTTTGACGCCACCGCTATTCCCGGACATCACCGCGCAAACGTATGTAAAGCTCCGCCGCGATCATGCGGATCAGCCACAAATCGGCCCACGCAGCATTGCGGAAAATTTCTCCGCCGAGCGGCCGTGGAATCATTCCGCACCCCAATTATTGGGAACCAACTGGCAAAAGCCGTTGCAGATGTTTCTGCGCGGACAACTTCCCGTCTACGAAGAGTATCACGATCGTATTCGACGAACAGCAGTGGACAAAGAAGTTCAATGGCGGGTAGAGCATCGACACCAACAACTCGATGTTGAAGCCGCCATCTACGCGATGCGCCAGCTTCTGGCTGCGCCGGATGTGCAGGAAATGTATTTTCGCAGCGTACGTCACAACGCTCAGTTGCAAACTGAGTTGTTAAAGCGTCACGGATACGCCGCTCAGAAGAATACTCAACTCATGGCTGAGTGGACGGATAAAGTCATTGCAGAGGCCATGCGTTTCCAGCGGGATCGCTTCACCGGTGTGCAGATCGAAACAGCATCAACGCGCGCGCACATCGAGAACATGAGTGCACGCGCACGTTTCTTTGAAAAGGTTTTACATCATCAATTACAATCCGGAGACCAGGCGCTCATAACGCAGGCGCGTCAATGGATTCAGCGGGCGATTGCGGGCATCACGATATTCAAAATGCAAATGAGCGCCGCGGGAATGACCGGTGTTGCCAACCAGACCAATTTGCTGGCCGTCGGCAACGCGTTGTCCAGTGCGAACCTGAGTGCGGCTAAAGTGAGCATAGAGGGTCCGAAAGCCTCGGTGATCGATAATCACAGTGCGACCATAGCCGCGGATATAACCAGCAAACACGACCTTGCCAGCGGCCGCAGCGCGTACCGGGCTGCCGTGGGGAGCAGCGATGTCGATACCATGATGCATGCGTCCACGCCGAAGGCCAAAGCGGGATGATAGCCAACCACGCGCTGGCCAGCTTAACTCGTATTCTTTTGCCGAGGATTTACCGCCGCTACCGAATAACAAGCCACCACGTTTTTTGACCGCACGTTTTTTTGGCGTTGGTGTTGCCGCATTGTTTTTATTGTTCTGCTGCACGTGATGGTTTTGGGAATCTTCGGGAGAGCTAATGGTGTTAGCAAATAATAAACTCTGTGTCGTTGGCGCGGGTGAGACGGACGACTCCCGCCTGGAAATGCTCGCACAGCCGACCAAGTAAAAAACGACAAAAGTTGTCAGAACAATTCTCGTCAAAACGAGTCTCTCCAACATGCTTATGAATCCGCACTCTTGAAAATGCTGGGCAGAGATTCACGGAGTTTCTCGGTTGCCGGCCCATGCATTAGATCAGGCTTGAGTACGGAAATAGTTGCATAGCCTTGTTCCACCAAAACACAATCGGAACCAGGAATGTCTTCGTGTGTACGTCCGCCGCCGCCGATCCAGAAGTATTGGCGCCCACGCGGATCCATACCAACTTGCATCTGTTGAGCGTAAATACGTCGACCAAGTGTCGCAACTTCGATGCCCTTGATATCGCTGAAAGGTCGATTGGGAACATTGATATTCAAAACACCATCGACAGCGATTTCCAGTTTATCTTCGTTTTGTAGCAGCAATCGCACTATCTGAGCAGCGGTATCATAATGCAGCACGCCGCGGCCTTCGACGGACACCGCCATCGCGCGGCAGCCGCTGATAAAACCTTCCATTGCCGCGCCGACGGTACCAGAATACAAAACGTCGGTTCCGAGATTGCCGCCTCGATTAATACCGCTCAGCACCCAAGTCGGACGCCGCGGTAGAATCTGTTGCAATGCCATCATCACACAATCGGCAGGCATGCCTTCGATGGCGTAAACACCCTTATGTAGCTCTTCCATGCGTAGCGGCATGGCAATCGTAATAGCCTGGCTGGATGCTGAACGCTCCACATGCGGCGCCACGACAAACACTTCGCCAAATTCACGCGCGACCTCGACTAAAGCTTTTATGCCTGGCGCGTGAATGCCGTCATCATTCGACACTAGTATGAGTGGTTTCAAACTCATTTGATGGCTGCATTGCTATAGAGGGTTGAATACGAACGGATAGTTAACAGTAACTGCTTGACCACCACGCGGCTCAGGGAATTTCCAGCGAGTGATTTTACCCGTCACACAACCACGCATATTTGCGTCGCTGATGTCACCACTTTCTATCACGGCGGAGCTCACGCGCCCGCTGGCACCAACCACGAACCGAACGGAAAGCTTACCGGAAGCACTCGGTGAACGTTGTAGAAGTTGCTCGTAACAGTGACGAATCTGATTCAGGTTGGCGCGAATGACAGCCAAAATCTCTTGGGGTGTTAAACCACCAGACACAACGGGATCACCAGGAGGAACAGTAACATTGGCTCGGCCGCGTCCTTCGCCACCAAAGCCTTTGCCCATGCCTGCACCACCCAAGCCGCCGGTGCCACCTTGACCAGACAAATAGCCGCCGGAACCGCCGCCGCCAAAATTATTGGCCGCGCCGGAAGCACCCGCTAAACCGAGCGACTTGCTATTACCAACGCCACCCATACCATAAGTCTTTGAGCCGGAACCCATACCACCACCCGCGCCACCAACTGATGATTGGAAGTTGGTATGCATCGCACTCGGTCCGGTCTTATCAAGCACTTTGCCCACACCAAAACCAAGCTTGTCGAGATTGATACCGGAGGCTTTGTTATTTTTTGGGCCTTCTACGCCCTTAATACTATTCTTTTGATTCCCTTTGATAGCACCGCCCCGCTGATTCATACCGCTGCCTTGCGCGCCACCAGATGGTCCAAGTGGCTTATTCGTCTGTGCTCCCGCTAATTTGAAATCCGGTTTCTTCGCGCCCGTTGACGCCATACCTTCAGTGGACTTGGCCAGCTTGCTCAAATCACCGGCTTTCTCCGGTGCTTGTTTTTGCTCTGCCAATGCCGCGGTTGGTTTGGTTTCCGGTTTCGGCACCGGCTTCTCAACCGGCGTCGTCTGTTTTGGTTTCTCTACTTCAATAGGTTTTGCCGGCTGCACTGGTTTGGGTGCGGGAGGCGGCGGCTTCTTCTCAGGTGGCGGTGTTTTAACTTCGGCAATTTCAACTTTCGGCTGCTTTGGTTTTTCGACGGGAACAGGTGGCTTATCCTTTTCCGGCAGTTGCACCAACGCCCAGATATCATCTTTTTGTTCTTCTTCGTGCTTGGGCGCAGTGACGAACAACGCACCCATCATCATCACATAAAAAAACGTCGAGAATGCCATTAAACCAGCAAAAAATGGATCTTTCGGACCACTGTTGGGCAAATCGATCGCCGGCGGATTCACAAACAAAACAAAATAACGCACCGCTCCGTATTTGATGTGAGCGATATCACGACGTCCCATCGAGACAGAGCCACGCTCGGATTTACTCTCGACAACGCCGTTTTTGCGAATCCGGGCATCCATCCCTTTGAGCAGATGAAGTTTATAACCGTCTTCGCGCACATCAACGAATCTATGCGAACTGATTTCTTCTTCGCCAGCGGCAATAAAATGCGCTTTGGTGGGATCACCAATCGTGACGCGTTCATAACCAGGAATTTTCGGGTGAAATAAATCTACGTCAAGAACGGTGTCGCCCCAGTATGCGACAACTTCCAAGACATCGCCGCTTGGGCGGGCCTTACGCGGATTAAATAAAACATCACGCTTCTCCTGACGTTTTTCTTCGCCAGCATGCGTTTTAGGTGGTGTTGATGCGCGCATATCAGCACCGGCACTCGGCACAGTGGGCGAACGCGCCGGTGCAGCTGCCGGTATAAACGGTGGCGGTGGCGGCACGACATCCTCGGGACCACGTGCTGCGACATTGGTATCTTCCATCACCGCCATTTGCGGCTGCGCTTCATGAACAATAATCTCAACAGTACCGACTTGAATACGATCGCCGATTTTCAGAGTGCTTTCGACTTCGACGGGCTTACCATTAACTTTAACGCCGGCGGCAGAACCAAGATCAGTGACGACAAACTGACCGTCATTGATTTCTTCGACCATTGCATGAATAGGTTCAACATCGGGCGCACGCAAGACCACGTGATTGGACATCAACGTTCCGATAATGGTACGCGACTGTGTCAACGGTACAGTTTCCTGCAGTTGACCAGGTACTCTAAAGCGTAGCTCGAAACCCATAATGACCTTTATTGGAGTATACCTAACATTATGACGCTAACCGGTTGATTTGACAAGATTTCAGGGCAAAGCCTACATTTGCGTGAATTCATTTACGGCTCACTGCGGTCGGCCTTGATCAGCAGGCTTTTCGGCAGGGGCGTCCTTCTTAGCAGCATCCTGGCTTGCCTTCTGTCCCCTCTCGACATCAATTCGTGACATCAACCGATAAGCTTTCTCCTCAAACTCGCCTTTGCTGCCTGGGGCTCTCTGGAAGCGATCCAATAGTGACTTTGCCTTGTCATAGTTTTTATTGGCCTGAAATTCCAACAATGCGCAGTTATACAAAGCCGGTTTATAACGTGGGCGCTGACCGAGCAAACGGTCACACAGCTGGCCAGCCTTGGCATTCTCGCCAGACAATCGCTCCGCGATAATTAAACCGGACACTGCAAACCAATTTTCTTGCAAACCACCCAGTGTCTGTTTTGCCGTTTTGACATCACCCGCCCGCAAAGCAGCGAAGCCAACATTCAAAGCTGCTGGCGGATACTCCGGCACAACTTTCAGGGCTTCCTGCCAAGCACTGATTGCTTCGGGCGTACGACCATCGCTTTGCGCGATCATACCTTGCGCCGTCAACGCCGCCGCACGTACCTTAGCGTTCTTGGATTTAAGCAAATCGCCGAGATAATGTTCAGCCATCGCCAACCTATTCGTGCGAATCGAAGTCAGCACGATCTCCAGCTTGGCAATTTCTGGCAAGTCGCGATTGATATTTGCCTTCAGTTCTACTTCCATGAGTTTGCGCGCTGTCGCCATGACCTGATTCAAACCCATGCCAGCCATACGTTGCGCGGCCATGAGACCAATCAGGTTGGCACGATCACGACCACCGTCATTCTTGGCTGCGGCCTCGAGTTTCTGTGCGGCTTCTTCAGCTCTCGCACGATTGACGGAGCCGGGGGTCAACGAATTATTGGAATTGCTTAACGGCACTGTTCGCAAAGTATTCGATAGATCAAGCTCATCGCTACTACCGCCAGACGAACTTGCGGTGACTTCACCGTCCGCAGCGCTATCGCCGGCGGTGCTTTTACGATCGCCATTCTTACTCGACATACAACCGCTCGTTACCGCCAACCAACCGGCGGTAATCGCAATCACTAAACTAGACTGGCGACTTAGCTTCAAAGTTTAATCCTCTGAATGAATAACCGACATCAGTTGTGGCGACACTTCCGTACCAACGAAATCCGCATCCACAACCCAGTCTTCAAAAGTAGCACCGCTACCGCTCACCCGCGCAACAGCGTCGATCAGACGCGGGCCCCATTCGTTATATGCTTTAAACTGCGTCACGGTATCCATTCCCAGCTTGTACCAATTGAGAGCTTCCTGATTGAGCTGTTGAATCTGTGGTGTTAATTGCTTAAGCACGTCCTCTTGCTTGGCGCCTTGAATCGCCGGTGGCTTCTCCAAGGTTTTGGCAAATGCCTCATGGACATAGCCAAGTTGATGCAATGCCGCCACGCCCCAGTAAGAATCCTTGGTTGCGGTAACGCGATCAAATGCCGTTTTCACTCGTTGCAACGCCACAGCTTTGGCATCGATCGATGCCGCTAAACGATCAACGGTTCCACCAGCGAGCTTAACATTTAGATAACGCGGAATTTCGGCCTGTGCGCTGCGGAATACCTGCTCACCGACATAACGCAGCGCCTCACCACTAACCGAGGCTTTATTGCGCTCAAAAATCGCCACAATATCACGACTCGCCTGCGCCGCCGCCGCGCCCGTACCTTTGGACGCGCGATAAATACGATAGTGCTCAATGATGATGTCATTAGCCGATAATTTGTATTTATTGAGGTAATTACGGCGGATGACTTCGGCCATCTGTGAATAACGCTTTGCCCGTTCCAGCCCGACAATCAAACGATAAATGACCGGCTGACCGCCATCTGGAAATCTCTGCGCGAACGCCAAACAGGTTGCCATCGCCTTGTCGGAACCAATTGCCAGATTCAAATCACAAACTTTAGCGGTGGCGCCGGCTGTCTCTTTAGCTTTGGGATACTTTTGAGCAAAAGCCTGGTAGTAAGTGGCAGCCGTCGCAAAATCAAGTTGCTTCTCGTAAAGTTTGGCAACTTGCAACAATGAATCCTCGACTTGAGCTGCTTTGGGATAACGCTTGATCAAATAGAGGTAAGCACTAATAGCAGCGCCCACCGCACCGGCTTTCACGTAGTCGCCAGCGGCATTGTAAATCAACTTATCCGATTCCGGATCATTGGGATTCTTCTTAGCCTGAGCTTCAAATCGCTGCGCGCGCTTCAACATATCCTTCTCTTTAGCGATATCTTCGACTTCAGCGCCGCGCTTAAGCGCCATCAGTTTCTTGCCAAGCTCGCCCTTACGATATGCGGGAATCTGCAACAACTTATCAGCAACACTCAACAGCGCCGCGCGATCATCTCTATACAGCGGAATCAACTGCTCAACGGAGTCAGGACCTTCTTTGGAATTCGGATATTTATTGGCGACAAACCACAGATAACGCATCGCCTGTTTGCGATTATTCGATTGATAGTGAATCTTGGTGGTATCGAGATCACAGGTTTTCACAACCTTTTCGTCTTTTGGATACCACTTACTGTATAACGAACAGCCGCGAATATAATTTTGTGCTTTTGCGCTTAAAGGAATCGGCGGCTTAGAAAAGTCCGGCTTGCGCTGCACCATCTTTTTAAAATCAGGCTCGAAGTCACGGGCAAATGCACGCACCATTCCGAGAGCGGCATCGCGATGAATATTGCTGGATTTGCCACTCTTAGCATCGTAAACCACGGCCTTTTCGCGATCGAGCAAAGCAATCTCCAGAAGAAACTTGCCTTCCTGCGTATAATTCTTAAGGAAGTACTCGATATCAGCGAGGTTATACTTAATTTCCACAACTTCCTTGCCGGTCGGATAGGAACGCAGATAAATAAGGTAGCCTTTTTTCGCCTCATTATGCAGAGGAACACTACTGTTCTTTTGCGCGCGTTGATGGGTGAATTTCGCGTAATAAAGCATCTGATCTTTGATCATTTGCTGAGTTTCAAGAATAAGCTTCTTGTCCTCGGCGTTGGCCGCTGCCCATGCCGATTTAGTGCCGTAACGACCCTCAAACTTCTCCAGCTCGTCCCAAACCACTTTCATGTGACCGAGTTCATACGCCAGATTGATAATTTCTTTCTCGGCAGCCGGACCGTCAGGACTATTCGGCACCGTAGCCTGGAATCTCCGCAAAGTCTTGATAGCCAAGGCATACTGACCTTGGTCGGAAAATGTTTGCGCCAACAGACGCAGGAACGTACCGATATACTGGCTGCCGCCATTGGCCCGATAATAACGAATAGCTGTCTCTACATCTTTAAGCTCGGCGAATGCGTAGACCATATCCCGCAAAGCTTCATCTTTAAGCCGTACATTTTCTTTTTGAGAATCTGATTTGGCGACAGCAACAACCTGTTGCCAGTAACGCAACGCTTCTTTGTAGTTGGAGAGATTATAACTGCACCATCCAAGCTTAAACATGGACCATAAATAGCGTTTGGAACGTCGATAACGTAATGCCTGCTTAAAATTGTTCATTGCGTTACGGAAGTCATCACGATCGAAGTAGTAGTCACCCAACGCCGCATAGGCATCACCGGCGACCGGCGAATTTGGATAGTTCTGAATCAATTGGGTATAAATCTTGGCCGCTTCTTTTTCGCGACCGATGTATTGCATAGCTACCGCTTGATGGAAAATAACCGAATCGGCTTTCTTATTGCGCGGAAACTCCTTGATGATTAAATCCGCTCTGCTAATCACTCGGCGCCACGCGCCGCCGGAAGCATTGGAATTCAAACGTGGCTCAGTGCCACGCCGGCCATTCTCATCCCATACAGTCCAACGCTCATCATACTCGCGCTCTTCTTTATTACGCAGATAAACGGCGTTTTCGATTTCAAGGTTAAAGACTTTATCAAGAAGATTGAGTCGACCATCGGTGCGCTTGGGCATACGATCGGCTTGTTTTTGCAGATAACTGATCGTTGCATTGATATTTTTAATGAGCTTTTCTTCAACTTCAATGGTGAAAATCGCGGAGCGGTTCAGTTTATTCTTGCCAGCCTGTCCTGAGGTCTTAGCGCGTTTACGCTCGGTAACGTCAACGTTAACGCGACTGCGCCTGGTCTCGACAACAGCGAACGCCTGCACGGAAACCACCGCCATCGTCATTGCGATGAGCCATTTGCCGATTACAGGTGTTTGCCAATGCGTCTTCATAAAATCCGTTCTTGATACTCTCGTTTACTTATCGTTACCTTTTTTGCATTCGCTGCCGATGTTGTAGACATAGCCGCCGAGTTCATCTTCCCAATACTCACCTTCAAATGGCCAGTACTCCAACTGATCACCAACATTCAGCTCTTGCATGCCGCCGATAAACGTCGCGCGCTTATCGGCGGTACTGATATTTAATTGTGAACGCAGCGAATCAACCACGCTCAGCATTTGCTCGGCCTGAATCAAACGTGTTTGCTCGGATAGATCGCGCAGATAAGCCTGATAATCACGGGCGGATTTATGTAAGCGACGTCCAGCATCGGTAATCGCCCAGGTTTTTTTGCCGTTCAAAAAGTCCGAGAGCTCCTTGAGAAGTCCTGACTGCTTCCAGCGACCACCATAGTCGCCCAGCCGCGCCAACTCACGATCAGCAAACCGCACGGTATCACCAGCTTCTTTATAACTGTCGGCGCGGGATAATTTATCCAAAATCTCCCAGGCATTTTTATAACGAGACAAATTCCCAACCCGATAACTGTAAACCAGGCGGAAAAACTCTTTGGGATTATTGTTGTACTGATTGATCATCGCATTCAAGTCATTCAGAACCGGCGTATACCGTGCGCGGAAAGTTCTGAGCGATTTGTTCACTTCGTCAAACTTGCACAGTCGCAGGAAGGTGATTGATTGCAGAATAAAACTTTCCGGGAAAAACCGATTTTCAAAAAACGGCGAATGGATCGTGTGAATATTGCCAAGCGTACTATTATGATTTTGCATTAGGAAGAACGCCCACGACGCCTCCCACACTGCGTCAAGCCAGTTATTGTCAGCACCGCGCGGTATCTGAGAGTAATAGGCGATTGCCTGGCGGAAACGCCGGGTTTCGTAGTGAACGCGCGCGATATTGATGGTGGCGGCTTCCCGCAACTCATCACCACGATCGCCGCGACCAGCAGCATTGATCACCCGTTGAAACGAGCTGATGGCCTGACTATGACGACCCTGCAAGTTTGCGATCACGCCTTCGTGAAATGTCGCACGAATGTGATAGGAACTACCGGCGGGAACACGCCGGAAGAACGAAGCTGCTTTCTCGTATTGAGCCGCCTGAAATGCCTCGACACCCAGATAGTAAAAATAAAAACCACGCGCTGGTCCGGGGACCGCAGCGGGATCCAGCTTACCTTTGAAAAGCTGAACTACGTGCGATTGACCAAGGCTGATGGTGCTGTTAATTGTACCAAGCTTCTCCAAGGCGCCGCGGAAAAACGGATTATCCGGGACGTTCCCTCTCCGAACAATAACGCTGTAATACTTGGAAGCTGAATAATACAAACCGAGACTATATAAACTCTGTGCGAGGCCCCATTCTGCTTTGGCTTTTTCCGCGCGATCCTTCGGATAAGCAAACGCCTGAAAAAAACCACTCGCTGCCGTCGCAAAATCTCGCCGTCCCAAAGCCGCCTGCGCAGCCTGGTAATTCGCATAAGCCGGCGTCGACACCATTGCGATGGCAATGCCAGTTATTAACGTAAATTTTGCGGCGACTTTAAATGACAAACTCTATCTCCAAAACCCAGACGCGAATAAACAGAAATTGACTAGAAAAACTTCGAGGCCCCTATCTGCATCGTAATGTTGTGATGCACACCGCTGCCGCCCGATGAGTTTTCCGGATCACATTCGCCATCAATAGTACTGTACATTAGCGAGTGATTACGAATATCCCACTTGATTGCCATATCCCGCTTCACAAAGAAACGCTGACCGCCACCTATGAGAATTGTCGGATAGGACTTTACCTGATCTGCCGGCGCCGGATTAGCGGTCGAACCTTCCGGAGGCGGCGTACAGAATTTGCTATAACGCCAATTGATACCGGTTAAACCACCACCAACAGCGAGAAAGGTATCAAAATAAATGAGTCGGCCGTTCGGCAACTGCCACTTGCCATAAATCGGCGTCCACTGCAGCGCGGCTTCCATTGCATAAAGCGTCTCGAAAATCTGGGTCTTAATACCAAACTCATCATCCAGAATACGCTTATCTTCTTTCTCAACAGAAATACCAAACGATCCCGCACCCTCGATCGCCAAAGTTTCGGAGAAGTGATAGGTCATCAGGCCGGTCGCCAAAAAGGTATAAATAAAAGTCTCGTTCATAACGACGCTCATTTGCGCGCCCATTTCAAAACGGCCGGTCTTGGTGAAATATTTGGGACGGATAACGCGAACTTCGTAGTTCTCAAATTTTTCGTCGGCGGCAATCGGCGGAACGAAGGCGTGCGATATCAGCAAACAACTCAGACCTAAAGCTATAGATATGAGTTTCCGTCTATGTGTCGTCTGGTTTCCATCCCTGGAAAACACGATTAGTTAAGCTCCTTAGATACCGTCAGCTTATAGGTGATAAATTCAGCTTGTTGACCAGAAATCATGACGCGCTTGAGAAGCTTAAATCGATGATCCTTATCGATTTCAACTGTCAGCGTGCCGGTTTTATTTTTATCGACTTCGGTCTTGGCCAGTTTTTTGTTTTGCTCGGCCAAAATTTTCAGTTCTTCATACAATGGAAATATCGCGCCCTGCGCGCGATCTCTCTCCTCGACATCACCACCGATCACGTTGGCGATCTTTTTATCGCCGACCAAAACTTCGTTTCTGGTGACAATAACCGTTGGAATCTCATCAAGTGCTGCAATCGTCTTTGATTCCGGCAATGTCAGATCCTTGGGAACATCGTGGCTGATCGGATCCGTCGAGAAACTCATCAGCAAGAACGTGATTAGAATACTAAACACGTCCAGCAAGGGATTGAGGTTTAACGAAATCGATTCGCGGGAATTCCCACCTGCACTTGCCATAACAATATTCCCTTAAAGCATTACGCTGCCCATGACAATTTTTGGATATAAAAACGCGCTAGTATGAGATTCTTTGGTTCGTGGATCGATCTCACGGAAACGCGGATCATTTTCATCAAGAAATTTGATCGCATCCAAAACCATCGTCAGTTTTTCATAAATGACATCGTCCTCGGAGAAGACCGTGACTAAATCGGTTTCCTCGTGCTGCTGCCGCAATGCCACCAAACGCGTATGCAATTCAGCGACACCTGTCGCGTTCAATGCAAACGATTGCTTTTGCTCATTCACGGGCGCCGCAGTCCATGACGTTGTCAGTTCGACTTTCTCGATATCAATATCAACATTAATCTGCAGATTCCTCGTTCGCTCTTGCTTGGGAGGAGGCGCATTGGTCAGGAACGGAATCTGTACTTCAATGATACCGATGGACAAGAATACGGCGGAGAATAACAAGAACGTATTCAGCAACGAGAAAACATCAATAAACGGCATGATGTTTAACTCGATGTCTTTGTATTCCAGTTGGCGACGCTTAAGTCTACGACGCACGCTTATTCTCCCCGACCAGCCACCGGCATGATCTTAGTTATTGTTTGAACTACCGCCGCGCAGCTTCATTTTGCGCGTATACAATAGGTCGATCAAACGCGACGCGTTCTTGTTGATATCGTCTACGATCGCGGCCTGCTTCAGACTCAAAATACCGTAAGCGAACAAGCACAATAGAGCGGTGCCTAATCCATACGATGTAGCTGTCAAAGCTTCGGCGATACCTTCAGCAAGCAAAGTTTGCTTCTGGGCACCGGTCGCGGTTGCCGCTGCCTTAAAGGATTTCATCAGACCGAAAATGGTTCCCAACAAACCCAGCAGCGTTGCAACGTTTGCGGTAGTCGCCAGAAACGGTAGACGCTTGGTGACATTCGGATATGCGGCAAGCTGTGCGTGATCCATGGCGTTAGTAATTTCGTCGGTGGAATCATTTGCGCGCTTTAAGCCTTCCGCCAATACGTAGGGCAGCAATTTTGGCCGCATTTTTTTGCACAGACGAATGGCATTCTCGATGGAATTATTCATCACCATCTTCTGTACAGCCGCCATAAAACCACTGGAATTGGTCAAATCGTACTGCAACCAGTAACGAAATGTTCGCTCAACGATAATGACCAGTGAAACGATTAGGGTCGCGGTAATGGATATCATTACCGGCCAACCACCTTGCTCAAAAATGCGGCTCAGGGTTCCAAGCATCGCGCGCGTCCTCCATGAATCGATGCGATCCAGATCTATAATGTAGTTCAACCGGCCAAACCCAGCCCTGGGCGGCCACCCCAAGTTCATTTACTCACGGCGAATCCGTGAAAAAGAAAACAAATTCAAAGGGTTTACATAAAATTTTAGGTGGCCTGAGGAAAAGCGTCAACCTGCGCCCTTGGTTTTTTTTAGGTGCAATGGCAGATTAAGTCTAAATAGACTAGACTTTTACCGGTTTTACCTTAGGCTGAAGTTTCCGGAAGCGGATATTTGGGGTTGCTGCGATGAAACATGCGATACAAACACTAGAAAATACCGTTTTTACAACAAAAGCCAAAGAACTCTTGGCCTGGGCCCGCAAAAACTCGGTCTGGCCCTATCCTTTCGGCACTGCCTGCTGCGGTATCGAATATATGGCGGTGGTTGGACCTAAGTATGACCTCGCACGCTTTGGTGCTGAGGTTGTTCGCTTCTCACCACGCCAAGCTGATCTGATGATTGTTGCCGGTACCATCACGGAAAAAATGGCACCCGTGATTCGCAAAGTTTACGATCAGATGGCCGAACCCAAATGGGTGATGGCCATGGGCGCGTGCGCATCAAGTGGCGGGTTCTACCGTGCGTACCATGTACTGCAAGGTGTTGATCAGATTCTACCAGTAGATGTCTATGTCGCCGGCTGTCCGCCGACGCCTGAGGCTGTCATCTCCGGCATCATGACGTTACAGGATAAAATCACCCGTGACGCCGTTCGCAAACCAGACGCAGATGCCACCCTAAGCGCCGGGGAATAATAGTCTATCCATGGCACAAAATATCATTTATCTCGATGCGTCGACCGATAAGGCGTTACCCAATGTTACGGCGTTGCAAGTCGCCAGCGGCGATGCCGTAGCGCAGATCGTCACCGATGCACAAGCCGCCGCGGCCGCGATCCAGGCCCTACCGATCGGCAATTTAGCAGTGTTTCTGGCCAACCAGGCCGACCCCGAGCTATTCCGTTCGGTTCGCCAACGCCATCCGGACGCGACGACAATTCTGGTCACGAGCCAGCCAATGCACATTTACAGTCCGGCTCTTGCCGGCCAAGATCATCAACTCCTCGATCATGTAATCGCCAATCGCAACAACGCCAACTGGCTGGCGCATGAGCTGCGCGTAACGATTCAGAAAATTCTGACCCGTGATATTTTCGGTCTGGAAAAATACCTATTGCCTGGCACTTATCAGCATCACGTCGAAGTTAAAGGCTCACAGGAGCGCGAAAATCTAAATACCGAAACACTGCGATTTGCCGAGCAAAATCAACTCGGCCAAAGCATTGCCAAGATGATTTTTGGAATCACCGAAGAAATGCTGATGAATGCCATTTACGATGCACCGGTCGCCGCCGGCATTGAGCGTTTCAAAGGCATGTCACGCAACTCCGTAATCACTCTCGAGCCGGAAGAGCGTCCGACGTTAAGTTACGCCTGCGATGGCGATACCTTTGCTATCAGCGTGCGCGACCCCTTCGGCGCTTTGCGCCAAGATAAATTTCTCGATTACTTAAAGAAAGTTTTGCGGCGCGATGACAGCAACAAACTGATCGATACCAAAGCCGGTGGCGCTGGTCTTGGCCTGTTCAAAATTTTCTATTGCTGCCATGCGCTTATCTGTAATGTGGAAGCCGGTGAATGCACCGAAGTTATTGCGCTGATTGACAATCACGACCAGTTGCGTGATTTTGCCCGAATGCCACGTTCCATACATTATTTTCGCAAATAATATTTGTATTTACTAAGGAGAATTATATGGCCGCTAAGATCAAAGTCGCAAAACCTGTAGTGGAACTCGACGGCGACGAGATGACTCGCATCATTTGGGCTGAGATAAAGAAGAAACTGATTCTCCCCTATTTGGATGTGAACTTATTGTATTTTGATTTAGGTATCGAAAACCGTGACAAAACCGGAGATCAAGTCACCCTCGACGCAGCAAAAGCTATCAAAGATCATGATGTCGGCATCAAATGTGCGACCATTACTCCGGATGAAGCCCGGGTTAAGGAATTCAGTCTCACAAAAATGTGGAAAAGCCCGAATGGCACTATCCGCAATTACTTAGGCGGCACGGTGTTTCGCGAGCCGATTATCTGCCGGAATATCCCGCGTCTGGTACCAAATTGGAAACGCCCGATTGTGGTTGGTCGTCATGCTCATGCTGATCAATACAAAGCAACCGATGTGATTATTCCCGGCGCCGGTAAACTAAAGATGGTATTTGAACCGGCTGGCGGTGGCGAAGCCAAAACCTGGGAGGTCATGGACTTCAAAAATCCCGGCATCGCGATGGGCATGTACAACACGGATGAATCGATCGCCGGCTTTGCCCGCTCGTGCTTTGCCTACGGCCTGAGCAAAAACTATCCGGTTTACTTGTCGACGAAAAACACCATCCTAAAAGTTTATGATGGCCGTTTCAAAGATATCTTCGCCAAAGTTTTTGCTGACGAGTTTGAAGCAAAATTTAAAACTGCAAAACTAACCTACGAACATCGTCTTATCGACGATATGGTGGCACAGGTTCTTAAATGGGACGGTGGTATCCTCTGGGCCTGCAAGAACTACGATGGCGACGTACAATCTGACACGGTGGCGCAAGGATTCGGTAGTCTGGGCATGATGACCTCGGTCTTAATGTGTCCTAACGGCCGCACGATCGAGACCGAAGCCGCGCACGGCACCGTCACTCGTCATTATCGCGAACATCAAGCCGGTAGAGAGACCAGCACCAATCCGATCGCCAGTATCTTTGCCTGGACCCAAGGTCTGGCGCATCGCGGCAAACTCGACGAGACTCCCGACGTGGTAAAATTCGCCGAAGCACTTGAGAAAGTTTGTGTGAACACGATCGAGGCAGGCTTTATGACTAAGGACCTGGCGGTGTGTATCCACGGTAGCAGCGCACCTAAGGACAGCTACCTCACGACCAACAAGTTCTTGGATAAGCTCGACGAAAATCTCAAAAAAGAAATGTAAACGAACAACGCCTCCCATCACGAGTCAGTGATGGGAGATGCCTTGTAGACGATCAGCATCGGTCAACGGATGCAACTTGTGATCGACATACATCCATAGCGCCTTGGAAAACGGCATAAACCAAGCACCAAAACTCAAAACAACCACGGCCAGCGCCGCGGCAATCAATGAGCTGTTAACGTTGGGGAAACGGAAAACCAAAAACACACCGGCGAAAATCCCTACCAGCACCGTCACGGTATAATTCACCATCCACGACGCACCGGTAAAATAACCTTCTTCGCGTTCGTATTTATAATCGCAGGCCGTACAACCGTCGGCAAAACGCAACCATGAGCCAGTAGCACGCAGCGACGATGCACCACAATACGGGCAACGCAGTTTCAGCGATTTGCAAAGTCCAGGGTCACGAGGCAGTGGAGTAGACATGGTTTCCTCTAAATCGAATCGATATCAACGTACACTATACCGGCTTCGACCTTTGCTTCGCAACGATCGATAGGTGCCGTCGCTGGCATAGTCAAAGCCGCGCCTGTCCTCAAATCAAAACGCGCCCCATGCTTCCAGCACACAATCGCACCGTCTTCCACATGACCAAGCGACAGCGGTACATCGGCATGGGAACACCGATCGCGATAGACGAAAACATGTTCGCCCTCGCGATAGGCGATCAATTCCTCGTCCTCAATAACAAACTCCAGCAGCTGACCTTCAGCCATCGCCGCTAGTTCGCTCAACTTCAACCATTGCGCCATCACTGGCCTACCATGTTGGCGGTCGCGGCAAATTGATCGGCATCCGCCGCCAAAATCTCGTCGTAGGTCTGCTGCAGATGGCCTTCGGGGAGTTTGCCGATCACTTCGGCCAAAAATCCTTTCAGAATTAAATTCACGGCCTGCGACTGAGTAAATCCGCGCGCCATAAGATAATAAAGCTGCTGCGGATCCATGCTGCCAGTTGCCGCACCATGCTTACATTTAACATCATCCGGCAAAATCGACAGGCGCGGCAGAGTGTCGACGCGCGCCTGAGGCGACAATAGAAGATTCTTATTCAGCTGATAGGCTTCACTATGCTGAGCAGTACGCTCCATAGTGATATCGCCTTGAAAGATAGCGCGGGATTTTTCCGTCAGCACCGTCTTAAACAACATGTCACTGTTGGTGTGCGGCGCGACATGAATCTGACATGGTTCAATGTCAAAATGCTGCCGGGCACTGCCGGCAACAATACCGCGCAGCTCGCTACGAGCCTCGACACCTAACAGGCGAGTTTGCACTAGGGAGCGAACCTTACGGCCACCACGCCACACCATCGCTGAACGCAGCTCGGCATACTCGCCCAACTCCGCATCACATTGGTGCAGGAAGTTACCGACCGCCTCACCGCCAAAATACATCACCGACGCCAGATGCGCCTGATTGCCCAGCCGAAAACGCGTCAACAACTGACCACCAGAAGCCGCTGCGCGATAATCCTCGGCAAACTGCAAACTGGCACGTACGCCCAAGTTAACGATTACCGTCGATAACAACGCGGCATTCTCGTTGCGGAACAGCAACAGCACTGGTTTATCGATCCTGACATCATCGGCAAGATCAATAATCACCAGATTCTGGAACATGGCACGATGAAAATTCGCAAAAACCTCACCGCCAAAATCAGCGCTGCTCTCGCCCAGATAACGTTGAACCAGTTCCGGGAACAACGACGCTGCCTTCTCGCCCACGGCAACCCGCAGACCCGGCGACACCTCGATTGGAAGGCCCGCCGACTTCACCTGACCACCGCCAACAACAAAAATATGCGCCTTGTCGATCAGATGCTGATAATTTGTCTCCACGGGCTTGGCTAACAGTTCAACCGCTTGGCCATTCACCAGCAACGGCTGTTGTAACAAAGTCTCGGGATCAAAATCCCTGGCTTCACTACGACGCCAACGTTCATCAGTGTCAGCGGGCAGGCTCGCGGCTTTAAACTGGCCAAAGGCGCGATCACGCGCCTGCTGCAACCACGATGGTTCATTCTTAAAAATAGCAGAGGGCTTTTGTTCCATAGACATGCGTTAACCCACACTCCCAACCATCTGAACTTCGATCAAACGATTCATTTCCACCGCATACTCCATGGGTAACTCACGGACAAAATCCGAGATAAAGCCACCAACCACCATATTCTTGGCCTGTGCTTCGTCAAAACCGCGACTTTGCAGGTAGTACAACATCTCGTCAGAAATTTTCGCGACACTCGCTTCATGCTCGACAGTAGCGGTCGGATCCTTGAGTTCCATGACCGGTACCGTGACCGAGCGACTTTTGTCATCGAGTAGCAAGGCATCACAAGTGACTTTTGACTTGGCGCCATGCGCGTTTTTCTCGACTTTCACCAGCCCACGATACGTCGAAATCCCGCCATCACGAGTGATCGATTTGGAGTTAATCAACGATGTCGTGTTGGGCGCCGCGTGAATCATCTTCGCGCCAGCGTCCTGGTGTTGGCCCTTACCAGCAAAAGCAATCGACAGCACCTCGCCATGCGCACCTTCGCCCGCCAGCACCACCGCCGGATACTTCATCGTCAGTTTGGAGCCGATATTGCCATCAACCCACTCCACGCGCGCGTTGCGATACGCGATCGCGCGCTTGGTCACCAGGTTGTAAATGTTATTGGCCCAGTTTTGAATGGTCGTATAGCGAATTCTCCCGCCATCCAAAGCCACCAACTCTACAACCGCCGAATGCAGACTCTCGGTCGAATAGGTCGGCGCTGTACAACCTTCGATGTAATGTACCGACGCGCCTTCATCGACAATAATCAGCGTGCGTTCAAATTGCCCCATGTTATCCGTGTTAATGCGGAAGTAAGCTTGCAGCGGCAACTCGCATTTCACGCCTTTGGGTACATAGATGAAACTACCGCCGGACCATACCGCCGAATTCAAGGCAGCGAACTTGTTGTCCTCGGGCGGAATCACCGTCGCCCAGTATTTTTTGACAATTTCCGGATGCTCACGTAACGCCGTATCCATGTCCAAGAAGATAATACCTTGCGCCTCAAGCTCCTTGCTCATCGAGTGATACACGGTTTCCGACTCAAATTGCGCGGAGACGCCGGCGAGAAATTTACGCTCGGCTTCTGGAATCCCCAAGCGTTCGTAAGTTTCCTTGATTTCATCGGGAACATCATCCCAAGACCGCTCGACTTTCTCCGAAGCTTTGACAAAATATTTCACTTTGGTGAAATCAATGTCATTTAGCAGCTTCGAGCCCCAAGCTGGCGTGGGCTTGGCATTGAAAATCGCCAGACTGCGCAGACGAAAATCCAGCATCCATTGTGGCTCATTCTTGTGGGCTGAGATCGCGCGCACGATATTTTCGGTCAGGCCACGTTCGGCCAAACCAAAATTAACGATGTACTTCTCCTCAACCTTGAACCCGTACTTGGTGTCATAGTCCGAGCGGATATCTTTAAGATTCTCGCGCTCGCTTTCAGCCGTATGTTCTAACTTTTTCATAACCCTATCCCTCCTGAGACTTGCGAATCAACGCTTTGCCTCATACTCCTGCCGATGCTTCCGCGACCACTGGCTTAAACGCCACATAGCCACGCGCATCAATGGCATCCGCCAACTGCGAATCGCCGACCTGGCGAATCGCACCATCGAGCAACAGATGCACCTTGTCCGGACGTACTTCATCGAGCAGACGTTTGTAGTGTGTAATCACCAGCACCAAAGTCCCTTTGGCGCGCAAACGCTCGACAATCATGCGAACGGCGTTCAGCGCATCCACATCCAAACCGGAATCAATCTCATCCAGAATCGCCAACTTCGGCTCGATCAACGCCAACTGCAACAGTTCAAAACGCTTCTTTTCGCCGCCGGAAAACCCCTCATTCAAATCCCGCGACAACACCGCCTTATTCAAACCGACTTCCGCCAGGCGCTCGTTCATCAACTTGCGGAAATCCCGCACGCTGATCTCAACACCCTTATGAACACTATAAAGATTCTTGAGATACTCGCTGATCTTTAAGCCTGGTACGGCAATGGGATGCTGAAACGCCAGGAAAATCCCTTTGCGCGCCCGCTCATGAATCGGCAGCGACAAAACATCCTCGCCATTGAATTTCACTTCACCTTTATCGACACGAAACGCCGGGTGTCCGGTCAGGATCGCCGCCAACGTGCTTTTACCAACACCATTTGGCCCCATCACCGCGTGAATTTCGCCAGCAGATGCCTGCAAATTAAAGCCGGCGAGAATCGGTTTATCACCAACGCTGACATGCAAATTTTTAACTTCTAACAACATACTTACCAAACCTCACTCTGTTTGTTTTTTCTCAACTTCAGCTAACGCCAGTTCAAGCGCTTTCCACGCCAGCGACGCGCATTTTATTCTTACCGGAAACTTGCTCACTCCTGACAGAGCATCCAAATCCGCAAAATCCTCGGCATCCGGATCAACACTGATTTCGCCACGAATGCGACCTTCAAAGGCGCGAATCAATTCCTGCGCCTCGGCACTTGATTTGCCGTTAATGGCGTCCGTCATAATCGAGGCACTGGCCTGACTGATCGAGCAACCATGACCATCAAACGACACCCGCAATTTGCCATCAGCAAGCCGCGATAAATAAATGTTCAACTCATCGCCGCACACCGGATTTCTGCCCGGCTGACACACCTGGCACGACGGATCAGAGTGCCGATGCCGCGGCCGCTTGAAATGATCAAGAATGACATCCTGATACAAATCATCTAGTTCCACTTCTTGATTACGATCCAACATCTTCTCAACCTATCAACTTCTTCTCGGCTTTGCGCAAAGCCCGAATGAAACGCTCAATGTCCTCATGGGTGTTGTACAAATATGGCGATACGCGCGAGGTCGACCCTACGCCCAGCGCACGCATCAACGGCTGCGCACAATGATGACCGGCTCGTACGCACACACCCTCCTGATCGGCGAACGCCGCCACATCATGCGGATGAATCACCTCGTGATAAAATGTCACGGTGCCGATCCAATCGTCACCACCAGGCGTAAACAAGCGAACATGTTTATTGCCTCGCAACTCCTCGACCAAGTGCCGTCCGAGTTCTCGCTCGTGCTCGATAGCTTCCGCACGCGGCGCCGTCGCCAAAAAATCAATCGTCGCCCGCAAGCCAATGGCACCGGCAATATTGGGAGTTCCCGCTTCAAATTTGGCCGGAATCTCGGCGCAGGTGAAACCATCAACCGTAACTGACTCGATCATATCGCCACCGCCATGATACGGCGGCATGGTCTCAAGCAATCTCGCCCGTCCATACAGACAACCAATCCCGGTCGGGCCGAGCATCTTGTGACCGCTGAATGCATAAAAATCACAATCAAGATCAAGCACGTCGACATTAAAATGCGGCACGGCTTGCGCACCATCAACTACCGATATGGCACCGTGCGCCTTGGCTAACGCGATTAATTCCTTGAGCGGATGAATAACGCCCAGCGCATTCGACACATGTTGAATCGCCAAGATTTTGGTTTTCGGACCAATCAGCTCCCGTGCTCGCGTCATATCCAGCCGGCATTCGGCAGTGAGAGGCAAAAACACCAGACGCGCGCCGGTTGCCTGCGCAACCAATTGCCACGGCACAATATTGGAGTGATGCTCCGCGATCGACAAAACAATCTCATCACCGGCATTAACGTAAGTTCTGCCCCAGGCACTCGCCACCAGGTTAAGCGCCTCGGTGACACCACGCGTAAAGATGATTTCTTCCGAGCGCACGCCGCCCAAAAACTCGGCGACCGTCGCACGCGCCGCCTCGTATTCATGTGTTGCATGTTCGCTGAGTCGATAAACACCACGATGAACATTGGCATTCTCATAAGCATAAAACCGACTCATGCGATCAATGACCACACGCGGCTTTTGTGTCGTCGCGGCGTTATCCAGATAGGCGATCGGCTTGACACCACAGGTCAAAAAATCAAATTCATTGCGCAGCTTTGTCAGTGCGAGCGACATTCTTTAATGCCTCCCACCGGACAAAGATGGTGTTGCGCGGCCCAACTATGCACCATCTGCGATAAGTTCATGCTTTCCAGCGTGCTGCGCACGTTGCCAAAAATCATCTGCCAGGCTGAGCGCGAAATACACGACACCTCGAATTCACAATTACCGTGTGTCTCATCGAGACAGGTCACCGCATGCAGGTTGTCTTCGGATGCCATCAATAAATCCCATACGGAAATATCCTCGGGAGCTTTGGCGAGACGATAACCACCGCCGCGACCACGCACGCTTTCGATCAAGCCGCCACGTCGCAACCGCACCAGGATATGATCCAGATATTCTGGCGGTACACCTTGTCGTTGGGCGATGTCTTTTCGATTCACGTGCGGCAAATCACGGTGATAGATGAGATCCATCATCACCTTGATAGCGTATCGACTTTTAGACGTTATATTCATGAGTTAAACGACTTTCTTAACTAACGAAGCGAAAATGTTTATCGAATTACTCGACATTAATCAACTTCAACCTAGAAAAGTTTAGTAATTTAGTCAACTTTCCTGACGCGAGGACGGAGCATCAGGATAAAAAAATAATAAAATCAAATAGTTATGAGATCTTTCGGCTTAGCCTCAGGATGACGAAACGGTCCCACTAACTCGCGAAACCCGGACGGATAAATCGTGGTAAGCCTTGGTCAGCATCTTAAAAGACTCCTCGCTACCACCGTGACAGTCAGGATGCATGCGCTTGGCCAACTCATGGTAGCGTTTTTTCAGTGCCGTCTCCTCCGGCAAGTCACTAAACCCCATAAACCGAAGAGCCTGCATCTCGTTAACCGAAATAATCGGCTTGGCTTTAGCGGACTGACGGCGTTCACGCATTTCGGCACGCACACGCTCAGCGGTTGAATGATAGGGATTTTGGCTCTTGGTGGCATGTCTCACCTGCTGTGCAGCCCATAAAGTTTCGCAGGCGGCGAGCAGTTTATTGTAGAGTTGATCAAGGTGATGTCTAGCATTCAGCGCCTCAGAACGTACATTCACCAGAAAGGCCCGCAACATCCGGCTGTCAAACACCAACGGCAACTCATCCGGCAACTGATCTAAACGCAGCTCACGCTCGCCTACTTGCAACGACATCAATGCCTGCCAATGTGCCGCGATCTCCAGCAAACGATGCCATAGCGTCGGCCCGGCATCCTTAAAGTACAGAACGGTGGGATCTGATTTATTCCAGGCCGAGACAATGGCACTCCGTACCGCATCAATCCGTTCGACATCGTACTTGCCGAGCATGGGTTCCTTCAGCATTGCTGCCTGAAACGGCCCGAACTTATCGCCCAGCAACGGCCGAAACCACGGCGCCTCGCGATCAGGACTGAGCATACCAAGGCGAAACGCCAGAGTTCGCTCGAATTCCTTCAACTCGGTTTTAAGACTGGTTAAGCTATCGCGGCCCGAAACGCGGGATAATTCCCACAAGTTAAAACGCAAAGCCTTGGCAAATACCTGCTTGGCGTCCAAATCAGCGATAAGTTGATTAAGAGAATCGGCCACATGGCCGTCGGCCAGAATCGCCGGCGCAAACCAGTCCCTGGCAACAGTCTGCTCTTTATTGGCCAAAGATGAAGTCGTCGGATGTGTCATCCGATCAATTTATTGTTTTTTTTCGAGTTTGTCTGCTAGCCGATTAATTTCTTTAGCAACTTCAGCAAAAGCATCACCTTTACGGATGACAACCCGCGATGTGAACTTGTCATTTGCCAGATCATGCAGCACACGACGGAAGGCGATGGTCGGCCCAACCAGCCGATGCGTATAAATCACGCTTACCAGCACCACGGCTAATGCATACACGGCAAGAAAAAATACCAACCAACCGCTTAAGCTGGCGAGGTGCTCGGAAACGATGGTGTTAACCTCGGCCGGCAGATCCGTCAGATCCAGGATCACTTCATACAGTCGTCCTAGACCCGCCTGCAGCAAAACTCCGAAAAAGATGGAAAAGGCCACCGTCAGCCCGATCATATATATCCCCAGCTTGGTCTGAAGCATGGGCTGAAGAATATAATTACGTAGCCGGCGTTTTCTGGCAGATAATTTCACGTTGGCGCCCCCGATAAATTCTGAAAATTAATTTGATCAATTATACTGCTTAACCCTGACGCGGAGCAAATACTTCCCTTGGCTTTGTTTTCTGCCGCCGACCAGAAATTGCATGGTCGTACCCGCCGCCGGAACTTTGAAACGAGCGATATGAATCAGTTCCTCCTTGGCGAGCACCTCACCTTTGCGCGATTCAAGGTCCTCAAGCGAACGATAGCCGGCGCCTATGGTCTCGCGCCGTAAGTGACCGCTGATAAAATCCTCACGCGTCACATATATGGGTGCCATGCTGGGAGCGGTCTCAACCTTAAAGCTGATGACATCAAGCAACACCTGAATTGGCGATTTAAATTCAAGCGGACAAGAGCCCCCGGTACATGCAAAAGACATCTCGTTGAGACTCATGTCCAATTGATGCCGAATGTCCCCGGCTGCCATCAAACTTTCGCTGGATACCCCGCAAGTTTGGTGCACTTGCGGCGCGGGCACAACACTAGAGCCTCCGCAAACGCCACCAGAAGCCGTCAATACGGCCGGTACGTACCAGGTTTTACGGCTTTCATTGGTCTTGCCAACATTGATCAAAAGAGGTTTGCTAAAATTGGCGGGAATCGCCTCAAACAAATAAGGACCGGCATTAGCATTTCCGATGACCAAATCCTGCATCGCCGCATACATCGGACAAGCACCCTGAATATGATAACAAACTGCCCGCTTGATACTTAAACCATCATTGAGGTACTGCTCCACACCGGTATTAATTAAAGCCAGATTCGTCCAGGGAGCATTGCAGTATTCATCAAAGATACCCAGAGATGTACAATCATCCATGAAATAGGCGGGGATATCCTCAGGGTCGGGATCGCTACCACTAAGACTGCCGAGATAAGACTGCACATTAAATAAAGCCCGGATTTCATCCGCGGTCAGTACCTTAAAAGATGGACCATAAGGCAGACCAGGAGGTATCGAGAAATATTCAAAATTGTTCAATTTATTATTCGCAATAAAAGCGAAATTAAAAAACTGCCGGTTACTTTCTTCCGGATCAAAAGCATAAGCAGGCTCACGCTCTGCGGCTCCTTCGTAGGTCATGGTCATATTGTTCAGACGAGGAAAACCCAGCGGTCCGCTGTGTAAAAAATTGTCAAAAGTCATCGCGAACTTACCGTCGGCGAACAGGTCATGATTCAAACGTGGCTGTGGACAAACCGTGAAATCGGTGCCGTCATGTTCACACAAGACCGCACGATAAACTTCATCAGAATCATCATGGACCTCTGCCATCTTGTTTGCCATTTCCGAGTCGAAGTCTTTAAGCATTCCTTTGAGGGCGTGACCACGGAACTTGCCACGATCGGTGGTTGTCGCCAAAAACATCGGCTTTAATTGTTTCTCGAAATCACGGGAGTAAAGTTGCACAATCACTTCCTGACTTGTACTACAACCACTCACAGCACACGGCTTGATCTCGACACTATAGGCATCAACATCACCGATCACACGCTCACTAGTGCCTTCTTTGATCTTGAAGTTGTCAATCGAACCAAAAATCCACAGCTCTCTTGATTCATTCACCGACATATCGTCCGTATACTCCGGCGCCTCGGCATAGGTGGCGGTCGGATAAACATAAGGGTTCATATTCACCATGGCCAGGAAATCCGCGTCCGTAAATGCCGGTACCGCAAGCTGACCGGAAGTCTTGGTGGTCAGATTCACCGAACGTTGATCAACATGACCAAACTCCGATAACTTCTCCTGATGAATCTGTCGCAGATTGGTATTGCGATTACCCAGGGGAATAAACGTCACATTGAGCTGCTTACCGAGAGCCGCAGTAACATCCGTACGCTCGGCCACCAAGCCGGTGACCAGGATCGGTGTCACCGAATCCTTCGCCAGCTTAATATCCAATTCATTGTCAGGCAACAGCGGTTGAAACAGCAACATGTCATAGCTTGGGAATGGTCCAGCTACGGTCGGATCGTTCAACGCACCGCTAACTGCGGTCGCCAGATTGTTGAGAACCCGTACCTTGGTCGGACTATCGCTGTTAACTTCCGTTAGAGATGACATCTCTATGGGTTTGGACGGGATATCCTCTGGTGGATCGTTCCATAATGCGCGCACCACCGCCGGGTCGTCAGTAAGATGCGTGCCGACACTGATGCCAAAATTCTGCAGGGTTTTCTTGAAGTCTTCGCCGGTAAGCGCCGCGATATTCTCTGCCCCGGTTTTGTCGGAGTCCATGACATCTTTCAACTTGGCGCACGGGGTCACAGTTGTGCCGCAATAACGTGCGTGCAGATACCAGGCAAACAGGGTGCGCATGCCCAGAACTTCCTGCAAACCAAAAGCCTCGGCACTACCACTCGTCAGACTAACCGATTGTGGTCGCGACGACAGATAGTTGGTCAGAAAGTCAAAGGGCAAATCGTTGCCACCGACATAGGAAGCTCCAAGTAAACTCAAAGCATCAATCAACCATTGTTCTTCTGGCTGTCCACGGCGCTTCAGTAAACGATAATTGGAAATAATCAACGACATGATCTGAGCGCCGGTAAAACCTTTGGCAAAATTTGAGCTCAACGTATTGGTTGACGGATAGCGACCTTTACCCCACAAGCCGGCGGGATCAGGCGCCCATAAGTAAACAACTTCGCCTTCGTTGCTGGTTGGATTCTTGACAGGATCATAAGCCGCCAGATCTTCGGGACGATGAATAGGATAAGGTTGGATACGATCGATTGCTCCGCCATAATCAAAAGGCATCATATAGTGACGGTTGACATCAGGAGAGATAAACACATCAAGAGCGCCACTGCCATCGACATCGCTGATCGCGCCATAAGTATCGCTCAACAGTTGCAAAGCCTGCCGCGTTTGATCATGGATCGCGGCAACAAACTCGGTACGAAACTGATCGTAGAAATCCTTGGAACTCTGCGTCAAATGCGTAAAACGATAGCGACCCAAATGGGTCGGTTGCGTACCACCGCGACACATGTTGCCAACTTCCTCGTCAAGCCAGACCCGCACGCGATGTGATTGACCATCCGCAGTGGCATAAACCAATCGACCAGTCTTGCTGACCGTTGGGTTCATGCCGGTGCCTTTCATGCGGAATAAACGCAACGAACACAAACTAGGCGCAACCAGATTTTGTGCACGGCGGGGCCCGGTTAGGAAATTCAGTGCCGCCAAATGCCCCTGACTGTAACTCTGCGGACGACTGTTTGTTACCCCAGCATTACCTACAGTCACTTCATTATTGTGCGCGGCGGCACTCAGTCGCAGCCCGGGATTTGGCGAGGAATGACCGCTATTACCAGTGGCCTTGTCGATGTCAGCACCATCAGCCAAGCCATCGGTCGGTCCCATCTTTAAGCGAACATAGGATTCCTCCGCGGCGCGAACCACCATTAAGTACTCGCTCAAGTAACGTCCTTCGCTTTGATCGCCGCTGGTTTTGAACACCAAGCGCGTAGTCACTTCCGTATCACCGGTATCGATTTCTTTGACTTTACCGGTATCAATTTCCTGCTCTTGATCGGGATCAAACGATGCGCCACCACCACCGCTACCTTTACGACGCTTACCTTTGCGACCGCAACCGCTCTCGGCAATGACAAGCATCAGTAACAAGCCGATCAAACCATAAACGCGGACACGCTTGGTGAATAAACGACGACAAAGCATCATAAGAAGCTCCTACAGCTCATTAAATCAGTACATGCTTGGTTTTCGACATCAGGAGTAAAAAATTTAGTTTTAGACTGCTACCAGGAGCGGAAAGATCGGTAAAACCATGACGTTCTCACGTTGACTTGCCAGAAAAGGTATGTTTCGATGCGGATTCTCGCGCACCTAAAGAGGCGGAGACCTTAAGGTTTTTCTGAAAAATATGGTTTCTTTATAAAGGAGAGCAGAATGGCAGTTCTTGTTGGCAAAAAAGCCCCCGAATTTACCGCAAATGCCGTCGTGAACGGCCAAGTGAAGAAAGATTTCAAACTAAGCGACATGAAGGGCAAATACGTCCTGCTGTTCTTCTATCCGCTCGATTTCACCTTTGTTTGTCCCACGGAAATGCATGCATTTCAGGATAAGGTAAGCGACTTCAAAAAACTGCATACGGAAGTTGTCGGCGTTTCGATCGACAGTCACTTCAGTCACGCTGCCTGGCTCAACACGCCAAAAAGCGAAGGCGGCATTAAAGGCGTCACTTATCCGATCGTTTCCGACATCAATAAAACCATTGCCCGCGATTACGATGTGCTGATTCCTGACGCTGGCATCGCATTGCGTGGCGCGTTCCTGATCGATAAAGAAGGTGTTGTACGGCATCAAACCGTCAACGACTTACCATTGGGACGCAATATTGATGAATTTATACGACTGGTGGAAGCTTTGCAGTTCACCGAAGAACATGGCGAAGTCTGTCCCGCCAACTGGAAAAAAGGCGAGAAAACCATGAAGCCGGATCAAGCCGGACTGCACGCCTATTTTGGCGGCTAGTTTCGAGATCCTTCGCCCTTGCTTCGCAAGAAACTCAGGATGACGATGGATTATTAGATAGAGAAACGGGAATAAATTCGCCTTCGTTGAGGTGCTGATTTGCTGACAGCCACCACAAGAAGGCGGAACTTCTCGCTGCCTCATGAGCCGTCAGCGGTTTAAGCGACGGCTTTTTTAACGCCTTACGCATAAGCGGCGTATGCCGCCGCGCCAACACCGTACCCGATAATTTGGTCTTCCAGTCGCCATGTCCCGAGGCATGCACGGTCGGATGCGAATTATAAATCGCATAGGCATCCCAAGCCTCTGAGTCCGGATGACGCGCCACCGCAAAACCATATTGATGCAGCAAAGCACGCGCGCCTTTGGGCAGCGGTAAATTCCGCAATGTCGCGATCAAAGCCAGACGCTGCCGGTGCATCTCTCTGGTTTTTGGCGACAACAAGCCGGTCAAGATAGCTCGCCGTGATTTCAAGCCGCTTTCATAGGTCGCAAGGTCGTCACGAAAATAGGCGAATACCAATGGCAAAAGCGCTTTATCGATATGCACGCCGTCACGCGCCGTCTCGGTACCCAATATCTGCGCCAACCTCTGCAGCCATAGATGAGCGATCTTACGATCATTGATCGGACCAATCGCTTCGACCACATTAGCTTCCATATAACCGACCCCGATCCGAACATCCGCGGCGCTATCCTGCGACAGATAAATCACCTGTACGGCCCGGTGATGATAATGATACGGCGGTGGCTGAAGTCGCTCACGACTAGAACCATCCGCTTCCTTTATCAGAGCAGCGAACATATGCGGTGCCGGCTCTGTCTGGATTTCATAGGCCCTGAGAACCTGGCGCGCCATCGAGCGCGGCAACTGATCAAAGCGGGTCAATTTGCGTACTTCGCGCGCAATGTGCAAAGCACTGGATAAAAACATTAATTTACCGTCGTGATCATGGAGGGAAAAAACCCCGGGTGAGGTCGGCAAATCAGCTAATTGCTCCATCGGCACCCCCCAGCCCAGGCGCGTCAGAGAATCAAAGTCGCCTTGAAAGCGAATGGACTGCTCGACGGTCTGCAAACCGGTTTGCGAAAGCCTTTGTCGCAAAACATTAAACAGCGCCATGGTCAAATGAGCGTCGGCTTCGGCCCGATGCAGCTTGCCAGCCGGCAAATCAAAGAATTTCGCCAAGCCATGCAGAGACTTATTCGGCGCCTCCTTGGCCAATCTCTCAACCAGAAGATGCGTGCAAAGAAAAAAATTCTCCATGCGGTGCCGACAAACCGTATGCGCGAAGTGACGCAAATACTGAATATCACCGATGGTGTTATGACTGACGAGAATCCAATCACCGATAAAATCCAGAAAACGCGGCATCACCTCCCGTATTGGCGGCGCGCTCTGCACCATTTTATTATCGATACCGGTCATGCGACGGACGATAGGTGGAATCGGGATCCCCGGATTCACCATCGAATAGAAACTCCCAAGAATCTCGCCATCACGATATTTAATCGCATAGATTTCCGTGATGCCGTTCTTCTGCGGATTGCCGCCGGTGGTCTCGATATCAAAAACGATATACCCGGCTTTGCCGAGCGGCAGAGCCAGCTGCGTGCCACTCCGGCCTGCGGGCGGCGTACCTACGCGCGGCGGACGAGATGATCGATGCTGTGAATGCGAGCGTGAATCATGGCGGTTGGATTGTTTGCTGTCAGAATCGGTGACGCGTTTGTCAGAGCGGTGATTACGATCACGAGTATTAGTCATCACTTACTTTCGTTCGTATACGACCTTGCCACGATGCCATGTGGCGGCAACGGTCACCGGCAGCCGCCTTCCATGATACGGAGTCCATCCACACTTTGAAAGAACTTCTTTTTCATCCAACCATAGCGGCTGCGCTTGTATCCAGACAAAATTCGCGTACGCACCAGGCGCAATGCGCCCATAGTCAGCAAAACCATACAAATCAGCGGGTACCGATGCTGCCATATCGACTGCCTTATCCAGCGATAAATCGGCTTGTTGCGCGCAATCAAATAACAAAGGTGCAAAAAAATCGATACTCGGCATGCCACTGGGACAATGATCGTAAGGCGCTGCCTTTTCCAGCAAGGTATGCGGCGCGTGATCGGTCGCGAACACCTCAATCGCGCCTTGGCCAAAAGCCGAACGCAGAGCAAGCATCTCCGCTTTTGAACGCACGGGCGGATTAACTTTGAGCAATGGCCCGAGACTATCGTAGTCATCGTCACACAACAACAAGTGATGTGGCGCGACTTCGCTGGTAATGCGGGCCCCTTGTTGACGCGCTTCAGCGATCAATTCCAGCTCCCTTGGCGTACTTAAATGCGCGATATGCACGCGATACTGGTGCTGCACCGCCCAAGCCAGAATTTTCTTGGTCGCGGTATATGCCGTCTGACTGCTGCGCAAAGCAGTGTGAATGCGAAAAGCCGAGTTGCCTTCGCCAAACTGCTTGCGATCAATAGACGTATAATTGTGATCGATGCCACATTGATCCTCGGAGTGGAAAACCACCAACGTATCTTTCGCACCGCCAAGCGCCACATGCAATTTATCCAGACTGTCAAACATCAGATTGCCAGTCGAGTGGCCAAAATAAACTTTCACACCGCACACCGGCAAAGAACTATCCGCCAAAGTCTGCCGCAACGTTCCCACGTTACGCTCGTCAACTCCCAACAAAAATTTATGCGCGATGCCAGCGGCAGCGGCACGTTCGGCTTTCTGCTGAACCTCAGCTGTCGTCATAGTCGGAGGTATGGTGTTCGGCATATCAACAACACCGACAACACCACCTTTGGCGGCCGCTAATGCCAGCGTCGCCCAGGATTCCTTGTGAGTCAGTCCGGGATCACGGCTATGAACATGAGCATCAATCAGACCAGGCAATAACAACGCCTGCCCAGCATCTACCTTGGCAGGCGGAACAGAACGAGCCAGATCGCTTAACGTACCGGCATCGCTCACATCGATAACGGCCGCTTGCGGCGTTACGCTCGTAAAACGTTCATCTTGCCATTCAATGGTATAAAGCGATCCATCACTCAATTTTGCATTCAAAATAACCGACATGCGCCTGACTCTACCTGAAGGGAACGGTCGCCGCATCGGGAAAATCCGCATTTTTTGTATCGCAGTCATGGTACATCGATTAAGCTTGGCGTCTTAACAGAAACTGTTTTTGCATGGGTTTTTATGCGGGTTGCCACCTGGAATGTGAATTCGGTCAATGCCAGACTCGATCGCCTGATCGCTTTCCTCGCGCGTTGGCAACCAGACATCGTGGCATTGCAGGAGTTAAAATGTATCGACGAGAAATTCCCGCTCGCCGCCATCCAAAACGCCGGCTATCAAGCAGCCGTGTTCGGTCAAAAAACCTATAATGGCGTTGCCATTTTATACAAAGACCTCAATCCACAAGAAATTATCCGTAGTTTCGGCGATGAGCACGATGATCCCATGGCGCGAGTTATTACGGCGCGCTTTGATAAGTTGGATTTTATCTCCGCCTATATTCCCAACGGCAAGGAAGTCGGCGCACCGCAGTATGAATATAAGCTTCAGTGGCTACAACGCCTGCGGCGATTTCTCGACAAGAATCTTGCCGGCGATAGACCACTCATCATCGGCGGCGACTACAACGTCGCCCCAACTGACGCCGATGTGCATGATCCTAAACTCTGGGAAGAAAAGATTCTTTGCTCAACACCGGAGCGACAAGCATTGGAACAAGTATGTGCCTTTGGTTTGACCGATCTTTTTCGTCATGCACATCCAGACGAGCGTGCTTTTTCGTGGTGGGATTATCGTGCACTAGGTTTTCAAATGAATAAAGGCTTACGCATCGATATGTTGCTGGCGACGATGCCGGTTGTGCAGATGTGTCATAATGTTTGGATCGATCGCGACGAACGTAAGGGCGAAAAACCTTCGGACCACGCACCAGTGCTGGCCGATGTTCTATAAGGCTACTTGCGCGCCGTCCAATGCGTAACCTTGGGAATAACAGCTAGAATCAAAAGCGCCAGCAATGTACTGAGTACGGCCAGGGATTCGCGCCCCATACCAGCCGCCACACCGATCGCGGCAGTCAGCCACACACTAGCGGCCGAAGTCAGTCCTTTCGCGTCATGCGCAGCATCACCCTTAATGATTGCGCCGGCACCCAAAAAACCGATCCCGGCAACCAAACCCTGCAACACCCGCGACAAATCAGCGATCTGCATGCCAGCTAGAAGTGGAATAATCACAAACAGCGCCGATCCCAGCGCCACCAGCATATGCGTTCGCAAACCCGCGGCTTTGCCTTTGTGTTCGCGTTCGTAACCAAGCACGCCGCCGAGCATAGCCGCGGTCAACAGCCGCACCGAAATACGGGTAAACTGCGCCGCATCGGGAATATCCGAAAACTCCTCCCCGATCGTCTGCCAGATAACCACGAACGTATTCAACCTAATGCCTGCTTCAAATCAGCTATCAGATCATCGACAGCTTCGATGCCAACAGATAAACGCAACATCATCGGCCCGATACCGAGCTGCTTGCGCAACTCTTCCGGTACCGAAGCATGCGTCATTTTCTCGGGATGATTGACCAACGATTCCACCGCGCCCAGACTTTCCGCTAAAGAAAAAATCTTCAGCTTCTGCACAAAACTCACGACATCCTTGTACTCACCGCGCATATCAAAACTCACCATGCCGGAGAAACCACGCATCTGGCGTTGCGCCAACTGGTATTGCGGGTGCGTCGTCAAACCTGGGTAGTAAACAGCCTGAATTTTTGGATGCTGTGCGAGAAATTCGGCGACGGCTAACGCATTGCTGGCGTGGCGTTGCATACGAACCGCCAGCGTCTTGATGCTGCGCAGCAACATAAATGCTTCCAGTGGACTCGGCACGGCACCGGCGGCAAATTGCACAAATTTAATTTTCTCGAACCAGTCTTTGTTCGAGGTCATGATTGCGCCACCGATAATATCGGAGTGACCGCCGATGTATTTGGTCGTGCTGTGCAAGACGATATCGGCACCGAGCTTCAGCGGCGACTGAAAGATCGGCGAGGCAAAAGTATTATCCACGACTGTTATCGCACCGATTTTTTTTGCAATCGCCGCGACACCAGCGATATCGATGACCTTCATGGTCGGGTTAGTCGGAGTTTCAACCCAGAACAACTTCGTCTTCTTCGAGGCGATAGCGGCAAGACCATCGAGATCAGTCATATTCACAAACTGAAAATCGAGATTGAATTTGGCATACAACCGCCGGAACAATCGTCCAGTGCCGCCATACACATCATCACAAACGATGACTTGATCACCCGGCTCCAGATTATGAATGATCGCCTGTTCGGCCGCTAAGCCGGACGCAAACGCCAGCCCGTATTTGGCGTCTTCTAGTGCCGCAAACGCTTCTTCGAGCGCATCGCGCGTTGGATTGCCAGCACGCGAATAATCCCAACCCTGGTGTTCGCCGGGCGCGCTTTGCACATATGTCGAGGTCTGAAAAATCGGCGTCATGATCGCGCCAGTGCGCGGGTCGGGATGACTACCGGCATGCACGGCGATCGTGTCGAAATGCGACGAGACGGAGGACGGCGATGACGACTTGTTATCAGACATCATGAAACCGCTTTTTTCAAAACATCCGCCAGCTGACCTTTACGATGCATTTCCATCGTAATATCGCAGCCGCCGACAAAATCACCTTTTACGTATAATTGCGGAATTGTCGGCCAGTTGGCAAAGCGCTTGATACCTTCACGAATATCCCAGTCTGCCAATACATCCACCGTATGAAACGGCACGCCATAACCTTTCAGTACCGCCACCACCTGTGCCGAGAAACCACACATCGGTTGTTCCGGCGTGCCTTTCATGTACAGCAATACTGGATGTGTCTCGACATCTTGTTTGATTTGCGCCAGTGCTTCCACTTCACCCATGGTTTGTCAGCCTTTCTTCATTGGTGCTTATCCGCGTTACGTTAACACGTCTTAGTGGATAACATACCTTGGATATAAGGCAAAGAGCGGTTCCAGTCGACTACGCCGGCAGCTTCTCCCGCAATACGCTGGCGAGCGCATCGATCACTTCGGGGCGTCGATGCACCCATGGAATCACTAAATCCGCATGCAAGCGCGTCGGCGCAACAAACTGCTCATACATCGGTCGCACGGTGGCAAGGTATTGGTTGATCACGCCGTCCAGATCACGACCGCGTTCCTGAATGTCGCGTTTTAGGCGACGGATAAACCGCATATCCTGCGGTACGTCGACGAAAATCCCCAGTTGCAGACAGGCACGCAATTGCTCGTGATGCAGGGATAAAATTCCATCCAGTAAGATAATCGGACGTGGCGCCAATCGCACGGTGGTTTTGGCTCGCGTGTGCGTGGCAAAGTCATAAGTCGGTCGTTCGATGGAGCGTCCTTCACATAACTCTTTGAAATGATTGACCAATAAACCATAATCGAACGAATCCGGATGATCAAAATTACATTGATGCCGCTCGGCCAGGCTAAGATGGGAGCGATCAATATAATAATGATCCTGCGACAACACCAGAACGGCATCCGCGGGAAGCCGCTCCTCTAAAAGCCTTACGACTGTAGTCTTTCCAGACCCTGACCCACCAGCAATGGCTACAAAAAACGGTCGCAAAGCTTATAACCTCGGTATTTGACAATGGTTTTCTCTTGCCCTAATCAGGCTTTTTCTACAACAATAAATTCTTTGGGTTCTCCCAAAATAAACATTTACTTAGAAAGCGCTGACTTTGTTAGTACGCCTGCCAAAACCCGTGAGTTGCCAAAATTACATTGGCGGAGCCTGGCATAAAAGCGAAGGCAAGACGCTCGACGTTATCAGTCCTTACACCGGCGCGTCGATCGGTACTGTCCCGATTTCCACAACCGCGGATATCGAGGCTGCGATCAGCAAAGCCAAAGCCGCGTTTTTTGGTTGGCGCGCCACACCGGTTAAAGAACGCACGCAGGTTTTATTGCGCTGGCGCGAGCTGCTGCTGCAAGACCTCGATACACTCGCACACACGGCCGCGGCTGAGTGCGGCAAAACCGTCGGCGAAGCCCGGGCCGAAGTTCTTAAAGGCATCGAAGTAACTGAGTTCGCCTGCAGTCTGCAAAATCTCGATGTGGGCGGCGCTCTCGAAGTCAGCCGCGGCGTACAGTGTGAATTCCGTCGCGAGCCGCTTGGCGTTGTCGCCGGCATCGCACCATTTAATTTCCCGGCGATGGTACCAATGTGGATGTATCCGATCGCCATCGCACTCGGAAATTGCTTTGTTTTGAAACCCTCGGAAAAAGTTCCCCTGACCAGTCAACTCGTCGCCGAGTTATTCGCCAAGGCAGGTTTGCCTGCCGGGGTGTTTTCACTCGTGAACGGCGATCGCACGACAGTTGAATATTTGTTGCAACATCGCGACATCCAGGCCGTGGGTTTTGTCGGCTCGTCGGAAGCAGCGCTGGCCGTGTATCGCGCCGGCAGTAATACTGGTAAGCGTGTACTCGCGCTCGGCGGCGCCAAAAATAATCTTATCGTCGTCCCGGATGCTGATCCTGAAATCACCACCAAAGGTGTGTTGGATTCTTTCACAGGTTGTGCGGGACAACGCTGCATGGCCGCCAGCCTGATGCTCGCGGTCGGCAAGGTGGATCACATTATCGATAGCATCGCTAAGGCCGCGGGCGATCTGCAACTCGGCGCGATGATGGGTGCGATTATCGATAAGCCGGCTTTAACACGCATTCACAGCGCTATTGCTGCCGCCGAGAAAGCCGGAGCAAAAATCCTGGTGGATGGCCGCAAGTTTGCCGCACCAAAAGGCTACGAAGGTGGCAACTGGATCGGCCCGACCATTATCGATCAGGCGACAATCGATATGGATTGCGCACGCGCCGAGATCTTCGGCCCGCTCATCACAATTGTACGTACCGAAACCTTACCGCAAGCGATATGCCTGGAACACGGCAATCAATACGGCAACGCCACGTCGATCTTTACGACATCAGGTGCATCGGCACGCTACGTGTCCGACAACGCCAGTGCCGGCATGATCGGCATCAACATCGGCGTGCCAGTACCGCGCGAACCGTTTTCTTTTGGCGGCACCAAAACCTCCAAATACGGTCACGGCGATATCACCGGCGTCAGCGCCGTCGAACTCTGGACGCATCGCAAAAAAATTACCAGCAAATGGTCCATTCAACGTGATGCCACGTGGATGAGCTAAAAGCTTAGCAAAAGAGAGCAATGGTTATGAGTGAAACGAAAAAAACCAAGCATATTACTTTGACTTCGCATCCGGGCAAACACGGAGAACAACCTATTCCCATCAAATGGGGAGCGAAGACTGCCAAGGAACGCGGGCCGGTGATTGCGACCGTTACCAATGCCAAACATCGCAATGTTATTGGTACACACTCGGGCTCGTACATGGTTTATCGCGCGCTCGCGGTAGCCGCCGGCTCGTTGAAATCAGATCATCGTCCCGATCTTACCAACACCGCTCCGGCCGAGCCGCTGGGACCGTACCCGCAATGGCTGGACCCGGAGAAGATTGTGTCGCTCGATCCCTGGGGCGCGGTAGTAAGCGAAGCTTTCGCCGACGAACTAAAGAGCGGTTACGATATTCGTCCGACGATCGCCGTCACCAAAGCCCATATCAATATGCCGGAATTGCGCGACGCTATCGAAATAGGACGACTCAAAGCTGATGGCCGCATCCTCACCGCGAACGGTGATTGCGTCGTCACCAAGGCTGCGCTCGAACCGGTTTGGTATTTGCCCGGCGTCGCCAAACGCTTTGGGATTTCCGAAGCCGAGCTGCGCCGCAGTTTATTTGAAAATACCGGTGGTATGTATCCCGAGCTGGTCACCAGACCTGATCTGGAAGTCTTTTTGCCGCCCATCGGCGGCGCGACGGCGTATTTCTTTGGTGATGCGACCTCGATTCCCGATCCCGCGAAGAAACTCGCGGTTCGTGTTCACGATGAGTGTAACGGTTCCGATGTTTTTGGCTCCGATATTTGTACGTGTCGGCCGTATCTGGCGCACGGCATCGAAGTCTGTATTCAAACAGCACAGGAAGGCGGCGCCGGTGTCATTGTGTACAATCGCAAAGAAGGCCGCGCCTTGGGCGAAGTCACCAAATTCCTGGTTTACAATGCCCGCAAACGCCAGGAAGGCGGCGATCGCGCCGATGCTTACTTCGCACGAACCGAATGTGTCGCCGGCGTACAGGATATGCGTTTTCAGGAATTGATGCCGGATGCCTTGCATTGGCTTGGCATCTCCAAGATCGATCGTTTTGTATCCATGAGCAATATGAAGCATGATTCGTTGGTCAAAGCCGGCATCAAAATCGTTGAACGCGTCGAAATTCCGCCGGAACTAATCCCCGCCGATGCAAAAGTGGAAATGGATGCCAAAAAAGCCGCCGGTTATTACACACCGGGACCGGTGCCGGACAAACAAGAGCTGGCCAAAACCAAAGGCCGTGGGCTGAATGAGTAAAGTATGTCCGTGAGCACCGCCTTAACCATCATGCGTGATCCCCGCACTATTCGTGAACGCAGTCGCGAGTTGTTGGCGTTGGGTATTCGTAACGAGCTGGAACATTTCTCTATCGATCTGACTCGTATGGAAGCTCTTGGCGATTTTGTATGTGAGGTCATTCGCGACAACTATCAGTACATTACGCATATCCCTTATCACAGCCGGTGGCGGCATTTCGGCGCTGGCGACGTGGATCGTGTCGGCCGCTGGCGCGAGCAAAATCATGATCTGCCGCCGTTTGAACGCCTACGCCGCGAGATTGAACTGGTTATCACCAGCGTCTTGCTTGACGCTGGCGCCGGCAACAAATGGAAATATAAGGATGAAACCTCGGGTAAAACCCTGACGCGCTCCGAAGGTCTGGCCATCGCCAGCTGGGATATGTTTATGGCGGGCGGTTTTGCCGGACGCGGCCAACAACCGCAACAAGCCAACAGCGACGGTCTGCAAAAACTTACTGTCCAGGCGCTCGAAGATGCGTTTCAGGTCACGACCCGCAATCCTTTGCTCGGTGTCGAAGGTCGAGTCGCGTTAATGCGCAATCTCGGCAAAGTCGTTGCCGATGATCAACGCTTTCATATCAGCGGCCAAAAACGCCTGGGACATCTCGGCGATATTCTACTGAAAAAAATCGAGCATAATCAGATTAAAGCCAGTGATGTTCTGGCGTGCGTGCTTGATACGCTGTCACCGATCTGGCCGGGGCGGGTCAGCATTGCCAACGAAAATCTCGGCGATGTCTGGCGACACAACAAACTCCGACGAGATGATGAAACCGATCAACTCGTGCCGTTTCATAAATTAAGTCAATGGCTCACTTATTCATTACTGGAGCCGTTGGAATGGTTCGGCGTGACCATCACCGATCTGGATGATCTCACCGGCCTTGCAGAGTATCGCAACGGCGGCTTATTCATCGACCTGGGTGTATTGAAACCACGTGACCCAAGCCGCCTCGAAAACAAACTCGAACCAGCCGATGAAATGGTTGTTGAATGGCGCGCGCTAACACTGGCGTTGCTTGATGATCTGGCGCCCATCGTTCGTACCAAACTTCACCTCGATACGGCCGCGTTCCCTTTGGCAAAAATGCTCGAAGGCGGTACTTGGAGCGCGGGTCGACGTATTGCCGCGCAACTGCGTCCACCCGAAGGTGGTCCGCCTTTGCAAATCATTAGCGATGGAACCGTCTTTTAAAACCATGATGAATTTAACCGCAGGAGTAGCTGCATGAATAATGTACATGTAATCGATCATCCGTTGATCCAACATAAACTAACGATTCTCAGACGCAAGGAAACCAGCACCGCCAAGTTCCGCAAACTGCTTGGCGAAATCAGCATGCTGCTCGCGTATGAAGTCACGCGCGATCTACCGATGACGCTGACCGAAATCGAAACACCTCTGGTAAAAACCAAAGCCCCTATTCTTGCTGGCAAGAAAATCGTCATTGTCTCCATCCTGCGGGCGGGCAACGGTATCTTGGACGGTATGCTGCAATTGATGCCGTCGGCGCGCGTTGGTCACATTGGTATTTATCGCGAGCCCAAGACTCTGGTTGCGATCGAGTATTACTTTAAAGTTCCTGATGATATGGAAGATCGCGACGTCATCGTTGTCGATCCGATGCTGGCAACCGGTCATTCGGCGGTTGCAGCATTGCACCGTCTTAAAGAGACCAAACCCCGCAGCCTGAAGTATGTCTGCCTGGTAGCGGCGCCGGAAGGCGTGAAGGCTTTGCACGATGAACATCCTGAGGTGCCGATTTATACCGGGTCAGTGGATGAAAAGTTGAACGAAAAAGGTTACATTATTCCTGGCCTTGGTGACGCCGGAGATCGTATCTACGGGACCAAATAAACGCACCGCATATTCCTTTTCATCTTAAATCCGGGAGACTGTCATGGTGGACTTCGCGCTTTCCGAACAACAGCTGGCTTTTCGCGATACGGCTCGTAAATTCGCGCGCGAGATCATGCAACCGGTGGCGGCAAAGTACGATCAATCCATGGATTACCCGGTGGATATTATCAAAGCCGCGCATGAAAACGGCCTGATGAACATCAGCCTGCCCGAGTCTTTGGGCGGCTTGGGGTTATCGCACCTAGATCAGGTGATTGTCTCGGAAGAGATTTCATATGGCTGTACCGGCATCGGCACGGCGATGGCAGCCAATGATCTGGCACTCGGCCCGCTGCTGGTTGCCGGCAATAAAGAGCAATTGGAGCTGCTCGCCAAACCAATGTCAGAACAACCAACCATGGCGGCCTATTGTGTGACAGAGCCAGGTGCAGGCAGCGATGTCGCCGCCATTCGTACCACCGCCAAAGCTGATGGCGACCATTACGTACTTAACGGCGAAAAGATGTGGATCACCAACGGCTCCAAAGCCAAGTGGTACTATGTGTTGGCGACCATGGATACCAAGGGCGGCCACAAATCGATGGTCAGCTTCGCGCTGCCCGCTGATTTACCCGGTATCACACCGGGCAAAAAAGAAATTAACGTTGGCCAACGATGTTCGGATACACGCGCCATTATTTTCAAAGACGTCAAAGTTCCCAAGAAATTTTTGCTCGGCAAAGAAGGCGAAGGCTTCAAGATCACCATGAAGGCTTTTGATTTATCGCGTCCCGCAGTCGCCGCTGGCGCGGTTGGTCTGGCACAATGTGCTTTTGATCACGCAACCAAGTATGCATTGCAGCGCAAGACTTTTGGTAAGGCTATTGCTGAGCATCAGGCGATCGCATTCATGATCGCCGACATGGCGAAGGATATCGAAGCCGCGCGTCTGCTGGTATGGAAGTCCGCCGCCGAACTCGACGCTGGCCGTCGCAATACCAAATTCGCCTCAATGGCAAAATGCTTTGCCGGCGATATTGCGGTACGCATTGTCTCGGATGCAGTGCAGGTTTTCGGTGGTTACGGTTACAACACGGAATATCCGGTGGAAAAACTTTATCGTGACGCCAAGATTTATCAAATCTATGAAGGCACACAGCAAATTCAACGGATGATTATCGCCAAGAACGTTTTTGACGAAGCCGCAACTTAAGTCATTTTACAATTCCACCTGCATGCCCAACTCGACGACTCGATCGGGCGGAATACCAAAATATGCCGTGGCCGGTCGCGCATTGCGGGTAAGAAAGGCGAATAAAACTTTGCGCCACCACATCATCTTCGCATGACCAGTCGTCAACAACGACTCGCGCCCAAGAAAATACGTGACATTCTCCTGAACAAAACTCACCCCAGTACTGCGCTCGACAGCGCGCAGGATTTGAATAACGTTAGGTGTCTGCATAAAACCATAATGCGCCTGAACTTCCTGGATACCTATCCCCAGGTTCTGCACATCGACACGCTCGGCATCGGGGACTTCCGGCACATCATCAGTAACAACACTCAAGATCAGAACCGTCTCATGCAAAACTTTATTATGCGCAAAATTGTGCAACAACGTCGGCGGCACGACACTCAGATTAGAGGTCATAAACACGGCGGTACCGGGCACCCGTCGCGGTGAGTCGGCTTTTATCTCAGCCAGAAAATCCTGCAACGGCACGAAATCGTCACGCATCCTCTGCGCCAAGGCTTTGCGACCTGCCTTCCAGGTCGTCATGGTGGCAAAAACCGCAGCGGCAATCGCCAAAGTCACCCAGGCGCCATCGGCGATCTTCTGCAAATTTGCCACAAGAAAGGGAATATCGATCGCCAGACAGAATAACAAAAACGCCAGCGCCGTCCACTGCCCCCACTTCCAACGTCGCCGCGCCAGAAAAAATAACAGGACCGACGTGATCGTCATCGCACCAACAACGGCAATACCGTATGCAACCGCCAGGTTAGAGGAGTTTTTGAACAATAAGATGATTCCCACACAGGTAAACATCAGGAGATAATTAATTTCTGGAATATAAATTTGTCCTTTGGTCTCACCGGACGTGTGAACGATCGTCAGACGGGGTGAAAACCCCAATTGAACAGCTTGCTGCGCCAATGAAAATGTCCCGGAGATCATCGCCTGCGATGCGATTACCGCCGCGCAAGTTGCAATAGCCACCAATGGATACAAAAACCATGACGGCGCCAACTCATAAAACGGATTGATGACACCAGCCTGTCCGAGATTGACGATCAACGCACCCTGGCCAAAGTAATTTAACAACAAAGCCGGAAACACCAGGCGCAACCAAGCCAGGCGAATCGCATCTTTGCCAAAATGCCCCATGTCGGCGTACAAAGCCTCGGCACCGGTAATACACAGCACCACCGAACCAAGAACCGTGAAGCCATCCCAGCCATTGTCGCGGAAAAAACGAAATGCCCACCAGGGATCAACCGCGCGCAAAATATTCGGATACTGCCAGATGGCGCGCAACCCCAACAAGGCGATGGTCGCAAACCACAACACCATGAACGGCGCAAACATTCTGCCGATTTTTGCCGTGCCGCGACTTTGTAATAAGAAGATGGAAACAATAATACCGATCGCGATCGGCGGGACCAGCAAGTGTAACTGCGGCGCCCGCAATAACACGCCTTCTACCGCACTGAGCACCGAGATTGCCGGAGTAATCGTACTATCCGCGACCAACAATGCCGCGCCGATGACGCCGAGCATGATAATCATCCGGCTCTGCAAAGAAAATTTCGGGTCTTTACCTTTGGGCGCCAAAAGAGCGATCAATGACAAAACTCCGCCTTCGCCGCGATTATCCGCTCGCAAAACAAAGGTCAGATACTTCACTACCACGATCAACAACAATGACCAGAACATCAGCGATAGAATGCCGAGAACGTTTTGCGTATTTACGGCGAGATCGTGCCCGATATGGAATGATTCTTTGATCGCATACAACGGCGAGGTACCAATATCGCCATAAACGATACCAAGAGCCGCGAACGCTAACGCCGCCCGCGACGAAGGAACGGAATTATTACCAGCTTCCTGGCTAATGACCGACCTCAGCATTCTGCTCGCGCAACATATCCTTGCAAGCTGCCAACACCGCGCCCGGACTCAGCGTTAGCATGCAGCGAAAATGCCCCAACGGACATTTTTGCGGGCCGTGATCGCTACAAGGACGACAGTCAATATCAACCCCGGCAACACGACTATGTTCAGCAAGCGGCGCAAAACCCATTTGCGGAATTGTAGCACCGAAAATCGCCAATGTCGGTACATTGTGAGCCGAAGCAAAATGCACCGGCGAGCTGTCATTGGCAATCAACAGGTCGAGACCGGCAATAAGATTATTCATCTCAACAATGGAGGTCGCTCCGGCCAGATTCCACAACCGTTCACGATGTCCAACCATACCGGCGATCGCCGATGCTATCGGCATCTCATCCTGGCTGCCCAGCAGAACAACGGCATTGCCGGCATCCGCCAACAAACCATCGACAACTTCGGCATAAGATTTAACCGGCCAGCGCTTGGTGCCCCAAACACTCCCGGCGGCGACACCGATCTTTTTGCCACCAAAGCTGGCGAAAGAACGCATAACCTCGGACGACTCCTCGGCATCAGCGACAACACCGAGCTTCGGTCGCGCCGCGACAATCGCCTCACGCGCTACTCCCAACGCCTCCAGCGGCAAAGCAACCCGCGCCGCCTCATGCAACACGGCTACCCGATCGACCCGTCGCGCCGCGTGACAACCTGCCGTCGTCTCGCGATAAGTGACCGTCGGCAAGCGCAAGAATCTCGCCAGCATCGACGAGCGAAAACTACGATGCAGCTGCAACGTCACCGCACGCGATGGATCCGCGAGCGCACGGCGTAACTGGCTCGCGGTACGATACCAGTTCACAAGCGCACCACCCGCACGTTTTTCAAACACTGTTACCGAGTCAAGATTTCTGCATGCACGCATAACCTGCGCGCCAACACGTGTCGTGATGATATGTTGTCTTACCGTCGGGAACTGTTGCCGAGCCAACTCAATTGCGGCACTGGTTAAAACGATATCGCCGATAAAGCCGGTTTGTACCCAGACTAAATCCGTAGGTGTGACTGGTAACTTGGTACTACAGAAAATCGTCATAAGGCGGCGTCGACTTACAACTGCCAGCGAAATACTTGTGCGTTCTCGCCGTCGCTGTAATAGGATTCGCGAATATTCAACCGTTCCATGCCCAGTTTTTCATACAGTTTGATTGCCCCGATATTGGAGGGGCGTACTTCCAGCAACAACGGCATACCCGGATGTGCGCCACGCAAATACTCACCAGCGAATTGCATCAGCTTCGTTCCCAACCCGGACTGCCGGCGCGCGGGTGTCACATACAAATAGATCAAATCCACCGCATCGATACCGACTTTAAGTAAAATCACACCATCCCAAACGGTGGAATCATCGGGCGATGGCGAATAAAAAACGCGTGCGTCGCGTTTTGAATTGAACTGCAAAACATCGTCAAACGGCCAGAAATTGTTTTTTTGTACCCATTCGCGACAAATTTTGCGCAGAGCCATAACTTCCTGCTCACGCGACGCAAATTGTATAATCACTGGATCGTAATTTAGCATGATCTCTTTCGGCTACGGTTGTACCGGCTTAATCATTATATAGGATTCCGCGCCATTATATCTACGTACGACCGCGCGACGTTTGAGATCCACCAACCATTCCTCTTCAAGGCCAGCCTGGCGACGTCCGCCACCAGTAACATTGTTATCAGAAGCCGCCCGTTGACGGCTTCGACGCATGCCTTCCGCCCGCAGAATCGACGCAACGATCCGCTCGGAGGCTTTATCATCGAGACCCAGACGCTGCATCTGCCGCCCTTCTTCAGAATCTGGCGTGCCCTTCTTCTTGATAATTTCCATCGACGTTTCAACCATTAATTCCGACGGCTGAAAACCACCGAGCCGAAACGCCTCCTGCTCGATCATCATCGCCTGTTCAAACGACTGCAAACTGGAACGCCAATTTTCGTTGGATAAAATGTGAGCCGTTTGACCGCCCGACAACAGCATGCCACGTACCAACAAATAACTTTCAAACTGACGTTGCGTGTATTGCAAACCATTGATGTCAAGCAACAAGCGATCACCGATGGTCTCGGCACGCAATATCGTCGTTAACGAAAAAGTGCCGGCGGTAAAAATGCAAGTAAGAAATATCCTGGCAAGCCAAATTTTCATCATTCCGCAATTCCTTGTGCGCCAATCAGTTAACAGTTTATCTTATCAAAGGATTGTGTGATATCAGACATTATCTTTGCCCAGTTTTTACACAAACCATCGACCCCAGACGGGCCAACGGGTTAAAGCAGCCCTTGAAAAGCGATTTTTTTGAAAACCCGGCGACATTTACTTGACAATAGCGTGAAGGGTTGTAAATGTTTCACTATCGATTCTAAGTGTTTTACGTATCTTGTTTAGCTTTCTTTGGAGGAGCATATGAACAAAGCTGAATTGGTAGAAGCAATTGCTAAAGTAACCCAACAAACCAAAGCCGACACCGAGCGCACCCTGGATGCATTGGTTGACATTGTCACCAAAAACATCAAGAAAAAAGACGGCGTTAAACTTGTAGGCTTCGGCACATTTGCTGTTTCTAACCGCAAAGCTCGCGTTGGCCGTAACCCTCAGACTGGCGAAGAAATCCATATCCCAGCTCGTAAAGTTCCGGTTTTCCGCCCAGGCAAAGAATTAAAAGAATCAGTTCGTTAATTTTGGTTACTTGCCACTAGACTCAAGCGATAAAAACTTTCGCCCCTTGCTAGCCTACGCTAACATGGGGCGAAAGTTTTTTAGGGCTAATCCAGGATTTTAATCAACAAAATCATCGGTTTCGTCGAGGAAGTCGACCAACCGGAGCTTATCCATGTCTTTGGTTGGCAGCAGACGCATCTCACCATCGGCGTCGCTATCGTCCTCACGGGCCAACAGGTAGCTACCGCCATCCTGACCCCCCGGATGATAATTTAAAACTATCCACATCTCTTTGCGCTCTTTATCAAAGACTCTAAATGGCACCATATTCCGCTGCTACTCCCTTGCCTTTTGTGGGCAATATATTACATTGAGGCCCCTACTTTACTGCACGGACAGGCTTGACCGCAAGAGCCGGCTAAGCTCGAAGATAAAGCACCCGCGGAAGCGCTAAAACTGGGCATGGGATGCACGCTGATAAATTACTGCAGATCGAAAACCTGGTAACATCTTTTACCGTCGAAGGCCAAAATCTACGCGCAGTTGATAACATCAGTTTGAGTGTCAGAAAACAACGAGTGCTCGGCATCGTTGGCGAGTCAGGTTGCGGTAAGAGCGTAACCTCGTTGTCCATTATGCAGCTGATCCCGGCGGAAAACGGTCGCATCGAAAGCGGCAAAATCAATTTTGACGGCATTGATCTTATCGCTCTGGATGCCGAGCAGATGCGCAAAATACGCGGCAATCAGATCGCCATGATCTTTCAGGAACCCATGACCGCGCTGAATCCAGTGTTTACCGTCGGCGAACAGATCGCCGAGGTTTTTCGCACGCACCGACAAATGACCACCGACGCTGCCTGGCAGGCGGCGATTCAGATGTTGGAAAAAGTCAGTATTCCCGATGCAGCACGCCGCGCCGGGGAATACCCGCATCAGATGAGCGGCGGCATGAAACAGCGCGTCATGATTGCCATGGCGCTCGCCTGCAATCCCAAGCTGTTGATCGCTGACGAGCCGACCACGGCCCTGGATGTCACCGTTCAAGCGCAAATTCTTGATCTTATGCGCGAGCTGCAGAAGGAAACTCAGGCGGCCATTATTTTCATCACCCATGATCTGGGTGTCATCGCCGAGATCGCGGACGACGTTATTGTGATGTACGCTGGCAAAGTCGTCGAGCAAGCAAACGTCTTCGACCTGTTTGAAAACCCGCGCCATCCCTACACCATGGGCTTAATGCGCGCCATTCCCTCGATTGATGTCGGCAAAGATCAGGAACTGTTTACTATTGCCGGTATCGTGCCGAACTTGCTGGAGCTACCATCCGGCTGCCGCTACCGCACACGTTGCCCGTTTGTACAGGATATCTGCCATCAGCAAGAACCGCCGCTAAAGAACGTCGGTAACGACCACGCCGCCGCTTGTCACTTTGCCGACAAGGAGCTCAAGCTGTGAAGCCGTTACTCCAGGTTCAGAGTCTGAGCAAAGTTTTCACCAAGCCCAAAGGCTTATTACGCGCAACGGCGCCCGCGGTGCACGCCGTCGATAGCGTTAGTTTCGATCTTTATCCGGGACAAACACTAGGCATCGTCGGTGAATCCGGCTGCGGCAAGTCGACGTTGGGACGAACAATCACTCGCTTATATGAGCCAACTGCCGGACGGATTTTATTCCAGGATCAGGATTTCTCGGCATTGCCGAAAAACACCATGCGCACTGTTCGCAAAAACATGCAGATGATTTTTCAAGACCCGTATGCGTCGTTGAATCCACGCATGACTGTGCGGCAGATCATCGACGAACCGCTACGGATTCATACGAACGACAAGGCGCAGACCCGCACCACCCGCATCGAGGAATTGTTGACCATCGTCGGCCTACGCCCGGAAAGCATCAATCGTTTTCCGCACGAATTCAGCGGCGGGCAGCGGCAACGTATCGGCATTGCTCGTGCTATTGCACTAAAACCATCGCTGGTCATCTGCGATGAGGCGGTATCGGCGCTTGATGTTTCCATTCAATCGCAAATCCTCAATCTGCTGGTAAAATTACAGCGAGAGCTGGGCTTAACTTATATTTTTATTTCGCACGATCTTGGCGTCGTGAAGTATGTTTCTGATCGTGTGGGCGTGATGTATCTGGGCAGAATTGTGGAGATGGCCGATACCGAAGCCATCTATAGCAAGCCGCAGCATCCCTATACCAAGGCTTTGCTATCGGCGGCACCACATCCCAACCCCCGGCATCGCTCCCAGCGCCAGATCCTCCAGGGCGAAGTCCCCAGTCCGAGCAACCCACCGGCTGGCTGTCATTTTCACACTCGCTGCGCTTTTGCGATTGATCGCTGTCGCCAGGAAATCCCGGCATTGCAGGCGCGCGGCGCCGACCCAAAACATATAACCGCCTGCCACCGCGTCGGCGAGATTTGATAGGAGTAGAAGCATGAAGAAAAACAAACTGGTTCTGATTGGTGCAGGCTTGCTGGTGTTATTAGCAATCGTCGTCGTCGCCAATCAAAAATCATCGAGTCGCAATGAGCCAGGCAAACTGCTGAGCGCCGAAGAAAAACAAGGCAAGAAAATTTATGTTTATCGTCGTGCCAATAGCTTTCGCAACTTGGATCCCGTCAAACAATTCGATGAAGCATCAGCGGACATTGTCAAAAACATCTACAGCACTTTGCTGCAGTACAAGTATCTTGTCCGTCCCTACGAACTCGGACCGGAATTAGCGCTGCAAATGCCTGAACTTTCCGCGGACAAAATGGAATACACCTTTACCTTGCGTCAGGATGCTCGCTTCGTCGACGACGCCTGCTTCCCTAGCGGTCAAGGTCGCGTGGTCACGGCGGACGATGTTATTTACAGCCTCAAGCGCTTTGCCGACGCCAATGTTAATGTCCAAAGCTACACGCTGATGCAGGGTTTTATCGCCGGCATGGATGAATTTCGCGAGCAAACGCGCAAGCTTGGTAGCAAAACCGATTATGACCGTCTACAGATTGCCGGTCTCACCAAAGTTGATGACTTCAAATTCAAAATGCGCCTGACACGACCGAATCCGCTCGCTCTTTACCCGTTGGCGGCTTCGCAATTGGCGATCGTACCTAAAGAAGCCGTGCAGCATTACGGTGTTGAGTTCGAGCGCCACCCGGTCGGCTCCGGCCCGTTTTATATCAAAGACCTGGCGCGTCGCGGCGTCATGATTCTGGCGAAGAATCCGCATTATTTTGAGACTTATCCCCGCGAAGGTAGCGCCGAGGATGAAGCCAGCGGTCACCTGGTAGCCGCCGGCACAAAATTACCGCTCATCGACGAAGTACACATGCCACTCATCGAAGAATCACAGCCGGCAATGCTGAGTTTCTTAAAAGGTGAAATCGATCTCGTGGATGTCGATAAAGACAACTTTGTGAAAATGGCGTACCGCGATACCGATGGAACTTTTAAACTCAAAGACGATTACAAAGATAAATTTGCCATCTATTACGAACCTGGTACCAGCACCGAACTTTATAAATTCAACATGAAAGACAAAGTTGTTGGCGGCTACGACAACAAACACAAGGCACTACGACAAGCCATTGCTTATGCACTCGATGTACCCGCCTACCTTGAACTTCTTCGTAACGGTCGCGGCTTACCCTCGAAAACCATCGTGCCCCACTCCATAGCCGGCAGCGAAACCGACAATCCACCCCAGCAGTTTTTCAGTCACAATCTTGAAATGGCAAAAAAGAAACTGATCGAGGCTGGCTACCCCGAAGGCCGGGGTCTGCCACCCATTGTTTTTGAATATCGCGCCTCAACTATCCAGACTCGCCAGGATTTTGAATTTGAGCGTGCCCAACTGGCCAAAGTCGGCATCAAAGCCGAAGCGAATTTCCAAACCTTCTCAGCTTGGTTGCAGAAAACCGAAATGGGCAATTATCAGGTGAGTTCGGCTGGCTGGCAGGCGGATTTTCCGGATGCCGAGAACTTTTATCAACTGATGTACAGCAGGAACCTGCCGCCGGGACCAAACGACGGTTCATATAAGAACGCCGCCTACGACAAACTGTATGAACAAATCCGTTTCATGCCCAATGGACCGGAACGCTATGCATTGTTCCAGCAAATGAATGACATCCTGTTTGAGGATGTGCCGGCGATCTTTACCTGGAATGCCATGCGTGTTGGTCTGTATCAACGCTGGGTGAAGAACTTCCGCCGCAACATGCTGCACAACCCACCGCTACGCTATATCGATATCGATTTGGCGACGAAAGGCGAAGGACTGTAGTCGATGCTCGCGTATATCATCCGCCGTCTCCTCTATATGATTCCGATTATTCTCGGAGTGGCGCTGTTGGTATTTACCTTGTTCACAGCGGTCGGCGAAAATCCCGTACGCATTGCTCTTGGCACACACGCCACACCCGAAGCGATCGCCGATTTGGAGAGACAGTGGGGTCTGGATAAACCGTTTTTGCTGCAGTTTTTTGATTTTCTCGTGCAGATCGTTACCTTCGACTTTGGTACGTCGTTTGTATCGGGAGAGAGGCTTAGCAAAGTATTTCTTGATGGCGCACTGGTGTCACTATCGTTGACCGCGCCGCCGTACGCGATCGGTGCCATACTCTATATCTCGCTGGCTTTGCTGATCGCCTATTATCGCGGTAGCTGGCTAGATCGCGCCTCGACATTCGTCTTTGTCGCGATGATGAGTATCACCTACCTGGTTTACATTATTTTCTTTCAGTATGTTCTGGCGTTTAAGTTGGAGATTTTTCCAATCCGCGGCTACGAGAGTGGCTTTGCCTCCATTAAGTATCTGATGTTGCCGTGGCTGATCTTTTTGATTGTCGCCGCTGGTCCTGATATGCGCATCTATCGCACCATGTTCCTCGACGAGATCAAATCCGATTATGTCCGCACCGCACGTGCCAAAGGTTTAAGCGAAGAAGTCGTCTTGTTTAAACATATTCTCAAAAACGCGCTGATTCCCATTTTGACTTATACTATCGTCGGAATACCCTATCTGATTATGGGCGCTTTTTTGATGGAACGGTTTTTCAGTATTCCCGGCGTAGGTGATCTGATGATTACTGCCATCGGCAACGGTGATTTTCCGGTACTTAAAGGCTTAACTGTACTGATCGCGATCGGTTATTCGTTATTCAATTTGTTGACTGATATTTTATATGCCTTGGTAGACCCGCGGGTGAAACTTGAATAGTCCGGCATTAACACAACCTAACGTCGAAGCAGGGATCAGTCCCGGCCGCAAAGCCTGGCGCAAGTTGCGTCGGCGCAAAGATGTGACGATCAGTTTTGTGATCGTTTGCGTCTATTTGCTGATCGCTCTGTTGGGCTATATCGGCTGGACACCTGATTTTCAGACACGCGTTGGTGGATCATATGAATCACCGACTCTGGAGCTGGCCAAGTTATTTGGCACCGATATTTTTGGGCGTTCAGTGCTTTACAAGATTATTGTCGGCACCAAAACCGCGATGACTATCAGTTTGTTCGTCACAAGCATCGCTATTCCCATCGGTATCTTCATGGGTGCGCTGGCCGGTTATTACGGCGGTCGCGTCGACGCCGCGATTGTCTGGCTATACTCGGTTATCGTGTCTGTTCCCTATATTTTGTTGATCATTGCCATCTCGTACATGCTCGGCAAAGGCCTGGTTTCGATCTCCATCGCCATGGGGGCCGTCGGCTGGATCAGTTTATGTCGCTTAATACGCGGTGAATTCATGAAGCATAAAGAACGCGAGTACGTCATGGCCAGCCGCCTGGTCGGCGCCAAAGACGGTGCCATTATCTTTCGCCATATTCTGCCCAACGTCATGCATCTGGCCATTATCTCGGCATCGATCATGAGCCTGCAAGCCATGATGTCGGAAGTCGTGTTGACGTTTCTTGGTGTCGGCATCCAAAACGGCGCCAGCTGGGGCACCATGATCTCCGATGCCACCGGTGAATTGGTCAACGGCATCTGGTGGCCGCTCGCCGGCGTGACCATGGCCTTGTTCGCAATTGCTTGCTCGCTGAATATTCTTGGCGACGCGTTACGCGATGCGTTGGACCCGAAATTGTCGTAAGACAATCCTTACCCTTCGTTTCACTCAGGATCAGGATGACGATGCGGCTTCTGTCGCAATTGGACCTTACCAGCTTCAATCATCACTCGCACCTGCCGGGCGATATGCATCTGCGTGCGTAGTACTTTTACTTTTGGGAGTTTGGGCAAAGCGGCGACGGCGGCACTGAAGTCCTCACGCCGGGCCGCCGACATATTGGCAAGCAAACGCTGCTGCACAGGTTTTGCCATCATCTTCCAGGCATCAAGCCACTCCTGTTCGGGAATGGTTCGCAGCAACAATTGCAAGCCGCGGTCATCGACACGACGCAAATCATCAAAGATAAATAAAAACTCTTCCGCCAGACGCGCTATGACGGGCGACGCCACCGCCAGTTTACGCAAAAGCTCCTGGCGAAATTTGGGTTCGGCATTGCGCACAATGGCCAGCACAACGGCCAGGCCACCAATGCGTCTGGGTGGGGGCGCACTCACTTAGGTCTCCCATTGTGGGTCGGCTTTAGCCGGCGTAATAATCGCGAATTCAGCATCGTCCTGAGCGACAAAGCTCACAGGCAATGCAGCGTTCGGGATCAAGGCTGGAACACCTTGCGGTACAAGAGTTTCCGAGCCAGTTTTGCCGACCACCTGACAAGCGCCCTGTAAGCTGATCAAAGCCGCATAGCCATGCCGCAGATTGAGCCGCAAACGAGTGCCTTTTTTGAGTTCGATATAACTGGTCTGATAATAAGGATTCTCCGGAAACAACCGCACCTGAGCATCGCCATTACCATGCAGCGTCGGCTGCCGGCGGGTCTGGTTCACAAACGCCTCGCCGATTTGTGTTTCCGGATCCACCAGACGCAAAGCCGCGTCCAGATGCAGCTCTCTTGGCTTACCGTTCATCGGATCGAGTTTACCCTGAGCGTCATAATAACGCCCCCAATCCCATAGACGATAGGTTTTACCCGAGCGCTTTGGCTGAATACGCTGTGGTTCGAGGAGAGTCACGCCTGGACCAATGGCATGCGGCACGCCCGGCTCGATTTCAAAATAATCACCACGCTTAACTTCGACAAAATGCATAACAGCTTTGGCCGCATCCCCATCCAACAACAAATCACGCAACTGCTCGCGCGTCATCTTGCGCTTAAAACCAAGATAAAGACCTGCACCCGGCTCTGCTGCCAAAATCAGCCACGACTCAGGCTTCCCGCATTCATCAGCACGCAAGGCCGAATCGCCGTCACGCGGATGAACTTGCATCGACAATGGTTGGGCCGCGTTCAGCAGCTTAACTAAAATCTCGCAACTGGCATGCGGGTAATAACTAAGATAACGCTCACCAAACACTGTCTGCGCATGTGTCTGTGTATATTCGATCAGGCTTTGATCGGTAGCGGCGACCATTGATGGAAACGACGGATCACAGGAAAATTCCCAAGCTTCGCCAATCAACTGACCTATGGCCGATGGCAAGCACTTGGCTTTATACAGCCGACCAATGCTTGAACCCGCCCAAGGCGTTTTGGTGAGCGAGGTAAAACGATCAGGAGTAAGTAAGACAGCAGTGTCAGTGGCAATCTTGGTCATCGCGAATCAGCCAATTCAACCCGGTGGCCAGGAAAGCTGGCGACCACCAAGAATATGCGCGTGAATATAATCGACGGTTTGTTGACCATTGCGTCCGTTATTGAAAACCACACGATAACCATCTGCATCCAGACCGAGTTGTTTAGCGACTTTGGCAATACGCAACATATAATTGCCGACATCGACAGCGTCTTGGCTGGTAAATTCGGCGAAACCACGCACCTTTTTCTTGGGGATCACCAGCACGTGTACCGGTGCTTGCGGATTAACATCGTGAAATGCCAAAACCCAGTCATCCTCATAGACGATTTTCGCGGGAATCTCTTTGGCGATGATTTTGTCAAAAATAGTTTCGCTCATGACTAAAACCTATTTATTTTTGAACATCTGCTGTTCCACCATCTCGATCAGAATATGGATGACCTTAATATGCAATTCCTGGGTGCGATCAGCGTATTGGTTGCCAGGCGTGCAAATCTCAATATCAGCAAGCCCGCTCAACTCTGAGTTTGCTTTGCCGGTCAGCGCAATCACCCGTACGCCCAAAGCCCGCGCCGCCTTTGCCGCCTTGATAACATTCGGACTGCGACCACTGGTGCTAATCGCCAGCAAGATATCGCCTTTACGCCCGTGTGCCTGAAGAAAGCGCGCGAAAATCTCGTCATAACCAAAATCATTAGCCGTGCAGGTAATGTAACCCGGATCGGAGATGGCCATAGCCGGCAACGCCCGTCGATCGTCCCGAAATCTGCCAGCGAGCTCCTCGGCAAAATGCATGGCGTCGCACATCGAGCCACCGTTGCCGCAGCTATAAGCCCGCCCGCCCGCCGTGAACACCGCCGCCAGATCATGCCCGGCCGCGGCGATCGCCGCCAGCACCGCCTCATCCGCCAGCACACGTTCCAGACACGCCGCTGCCTCGTTCAACGCTTGTTGCGCTATGTTCTTTAAGGTGTTCTCGGCCAAAATATTCCCTCGTCTGTAACCGACTCTGACGATACTATTTTATAACCTGTTCAGATCGATTATGATAGGTTTTCGCACAGAGCAATGGCAGCGGCCAACCTTGGAGAGAGATCAAAGCACTATGGGTTATCAGAAATTCCTCGTCGACAATGTGACCTGTTCCCGGCGTTTTCATATTACTTATGATCCCGATGCACCAACCGTCGCCAAGACCGAGGCCAAATGCCCGTACTGCAACCTCGTGGTTTTCACCGCCGAGAATCACGCGCCCGTACGCCTGGCACGCCAGGAGAATCTCGTGCAGACCGCCCAATTGAGTGATTCCATTATGCGCAAATGTGATTTCGAGGATACGTTTTCCGCAAAAACCGTTCCCGGTCAGCCCAGCCATAAGCCGATGTACCCCAAGCAAACCACCGACAACCAAACGTAAATCCGCAGCAAGACCCTATGCTCGTTCGTCCGCAAATTATGGTTCTCGATCCGGCACTAAAGCTGCCGGAGATGGACACGTTCAATCACATGGCCAGCCTGTCGACCTTACCGCTGACTTATCACCAACCGGGCATGCATGGCATGGATTCTGTTTTTTACGCCGCCGAGCGCACTCCGATCGCCGGCATCATGATTCTCGGTAGCAAGGCCAACGTCGACGAGCAGCATGCCTGGCAAGACAGCCTCATCGTCTGGTTGCGCCAGCAGATTCAGCAGAACGTGCCGGTACTGGGTATTTGTTATGGCCATCAGCTGCTTGGCCATATGTTTGGCGGCGAGGTCGGTTATTTATATAGAGATAAGCGTAAGCTCCAAGGTTTCCGCGAAGTCAGGATTAATGATGGCAGACTCTGGCAGGGCAGCCACCCAACTAGCCAGCTCTACGTCTCCCATTGTCAGGTCGTTAAAACCCAACCTCCCGATATGGAGATCATCGCCAGCAGTGCGGATGTTCCCATTTATGGACTGGAACATAAACACCACCCAGTGTGGGGCCTGCAACCACATCCAGAAGCCACTCTTAATTTCATCAAGAACCAGGGTCTTGGCCCTGATCCGCTCAAACACACGCCGCTGTTGCAATTCGGGCACAGTCTGGTGACGCGTTTTCTCGACTTTGCCGCTACTTTTCGTGGTTAAAATACTGGAATAAAAACCGATACGTGAACATATTTACCCGCCTGGCTAGGCAACAATGACCCATCAAGCTAAAAAATTTACCCAATAAAATCAGATAGTTATTAGAAATTTTATAAAGCCAACTAAACTTGTTAAAAACGTTTCCGAAGACAGGCAAAGGTAAACACATGACGTGTTTGATTTAAAATGACAGGAGGTCAGGAAAATGGGTCTACGTATCCGGACAAACATGGCATCTTTGTTTGCGCAAAGACGACTCGGCTTGTCCACCGAAGAATTGCGCAACTCCGCATCAAAATTGGCTTCAGGTGAACGGATCAACCGTTCAGCAGATGACGCCGCTGGTATGTCGATTTCCGACAACTTGCGCGCCGACATCCGCTCCTTGAACCAAGCTCAACGCAACGCGAACGATGGTATCTCGCTGGTGCAAGTAGCAGAAGGTGGCCTCATGGAATCCACCAACATGCTAGTTCGCCTCCGCGAGTTGGCTATCCAAGCGGCATCAGACACCATCGGTGCAACTGAGCGTGAGTTTCTGGATCGTGAATACATTCAGTTGAAAGACGAAATCGATCGTATCGCGAACTCCACCGAGTTCAACGGTACCCGCCTTCTGATCGGCGAGGCAGATGTCGGCGACGAATTAGCAAACGGCCCGGACACCTTCCCTATGGAAGTTCAGGTCGGCAAAGACTACTTCGAAGGCGTAGATGCTATCGACGAAGGCAACCCAGTGAACATCATCAAGTTGAACTTCAACAACTTGAACGCGTTCACCGAAGGTGATGGTTCTCTCGATATCGGTCGCGGTGAAGAAGGTACCCGCATCATCGATAAACGCAGCGCTCAGAGCTCGATTGCAGCACTTGATACGGCAATCACCAAAGTTACTGACTACCGCGCTTATCTTGGTGCAATGCAAAACCGTTTAACGTCTACCGTTCAGAACTTGGGCATTCAGGTTGAGAACTTGGGTGATGCTCGCAGCCGTATCCGCGATACTGATTTTGCAGCGGAAACTGCGAAGTACACGCAAGCGAACATCTTGCAACAAGCCGGTGTTTCCGTCTTGGCGCAAGCAAACGCACAACCTCAAGTGGCCCTTGGCTTGCTGCAAGGCATGTAAAAGCCGACGGCTAGGTAGAAGACCTGCGTTCCTGCAAACACTGTCATTACCAGGGAGCCTGGGCGCAAACCCAGGCTCCTGAAGAAAAGACAGGGAACACAGAAAACCAGGTAAGTTGCAGCAGTACTAGCAAGCCAAGCCAAGGGATCGCACGGCAACGTCGATCCCTTTCACTTGTTGCTCCCGCCTGATACACTCGCCCACGGAGAGCTACCATACTCCGGAGTAAAATCATGACGGACAAAAAATCAGCACCAACCGTAGGCATCATCGGCGTACCCAGTGACTTGGGCGCGAATATTCGTGGCGCTAACATCGGCCCTTCGGCCATCCGTATCGCCGGCCTCAATCAAAAATTAGCGGCGCTTGATTATAAAGTGCACGACCGCGGCGATATTAATATTCCGGTCCGTGAATCTTTACCGACCAGTGTCCAGCAAACCCAGTTCCTACCGGCCATCGAAGCCGTCTGTCGCTCCGTATCCGACAGTTGCGTTGACGCCCTCACCAACGGGGAATTCCCCTTGATCATCGGCGGTGATCACAGCGTGGTGATCGGGTCTTTTAGCGGCGTCCAAAAATTCTACAAAAAACAAAATAAAAACATCGGCCTGATCTGGATCGATGCGCATGCCGATATTAATACGATCGAGTCATCACCAAGCGGCAATATCCACGGCATGCCGGTGGCGATCCTGCTCGGCAAAGGTCATCAAAATCTCGTTGATCTCGACAATAAAGGTGCAAAAATCCGTCCCGAACAAGTTGCCATGATCGGTATCCGCAATATCGACGGCAAAGAAAAGGAAGAGCTGCGCAAATCAGGCATTCGTTACTTCACCATGCGCGAAATTGACGAACGTGGCATGTTCGCCATCATGAAGGAAGCCATCGCGGTCGCCGGAGACGCAACCGACGGCATCCATTTGTCCTTTGATATCGATGCCATCGACCCGTTATACGCCCCCGGCGTCAGCACGCCGGAGCCAGGCGGATTGAGCTTTCGCGAAGCACACCTTGCCCTGGAAATGCTCGCCGACACGAAAAAGCTGGTGTCAGCCGACTTTGTTGAGTTAAACCCTTCCACCGATGTTGGGCATAAGACCGCCGATCTAACGGTTGGCCTCATTCTTTCAGCTTTGGGTAAATCGATTGTCTGAATCTATTTTTACGTTGCTCAAAACCGATGGCGAAGCCCGTCTCGGTAAGCTGCGTTTATTCCGCGGCGAAGTCGATACACCGGTATTTATGCCGGTGGGCACCGCCGGCTCGGTGAAAACCATGACGCCGGATGACCTGCGTGGCATGGGCGCGCAGATCATTCTCGGCAACACCTATCATTTGTTTTTGCGCCCAGGCATGGATGTCATTCGGCATTTTGGTGGATTACACAAATTTATCAATTGGCCGCATCCGATCCTGTCAGACAGTGGCGGTTTTCAAATCTTTTCGTTAGGTAAGCTCAACAAGCTCGACGAGCAGGGCGCCCACTTTCAGAGTCATCTCGACGGCACCCGCTTCGCGCTGACACCAGAATCCGCGGTCGAAATCCAGGAAACTCTCGGCAGCGATATTCATATGGTTCTCGATGAATGCACGTCCTATCCGGTGACCGAAGAACAGGCACGCGCATCGATGGAGCGCTCCATGCGTTGGGCCAGACGCTGCCGCGAGCATCGCCGCGATTTAAGGCTGGCGCAATTTGGTATCGTTCAAGGCAGCATGTATGATCACCTGCGCGAACGCAGCTGTCAGGCGCTGATGAACATCGGCTTCGAGGGTTATGCGATCGGCGGTGTTTCCGTGGGCGAAGGCAAAGAAGAGATGCGACGCGCAACCGCGGTCTCTTGTGCACACCTGCCCAAAGACCGCCCCCGCTATCTGATGGGCGTAGGTACACCACTGGATTTAATCGAGTCGGTTGCACTCGGTGTCGATATGTTCGATTGCGTCATGCCGACACGTAATGCCCGTAACGGCACACTATTCACCTCGCATGGACGCGTTAATATCGGTAGCGCCGTGCATCGGCTCAGCGACGACCCTCTTGATGCTAATTGTCATTGTTATACGTGCAAGAATTTCACGCGTGGCTATCTACGCCATCTGATCGCCAATCACGAACTCACCGCGCATCGCCTGCTCAGCCTGCACAACCTGACCTATTACCAGGATTTGATGCGCTCGATTCGGGTCGCAATCAGCGAAAAAAAATTTCCTGAATTGCTACGCTTGCATCAAACATTGTGGGATAAATAAAACACTAATGTGAATTAAGTGCGTCCTGAAAACTAGACTCGTCCCAAAGACGCTTGCAGATAGCATCACCTAGAGTCTGACCAGCGGTGACATCACTAGGATGATGCACGCCAACGACATAACGCAGATTGCCCAGATAAGTTCCATAAGCTTTAAGTTTTTTGGCTTTTTTCGGGAAAATTTTCGCCAAGAGACAAGCGTCCGCCGTAGCGATGGCGGCATGCGAGCTAGGATAGGAACGGCTGCCGCCCGGTTTTGGGATACAGGGCTCAAGCTGAGTATCGACATCATACGGACGCGAACGCTGATGCAGACCCTTAAAATAGCCGGTGACACGCTCTGTGAAACTGTTAACTTTCGTCATCAACGCCTCCACCTGGGCGTATTCGTCCTCGGTCAATTGTTTTGACTCGGTACCGAAGAACAACGAGAACTTAGCGTGCAACTGACTGTTAGCCAGCTGACAATCCGCATCACTACGTGCGGCCTGCTGCTCATGCAGAATCTTGAAATCACGTTTGTACGCTTTGCTATTTTCAACAGGCGGTGCAGGTAAGGTAAATTCCTTGGAGGCGATTTTCTGCCACGCGGCACGTTCGTCCTCAGCACGGGCAACGTTGTTGGCTGCGTTCAAATCACTGTCTTCTAGGGAGGTCACGATCTCGCGGGGGCGGCAGGCCGACATCGTGACTATGGAGATAGTCACCAGCCAAATCGGGGCAAAAACCCTAGACATAGCTGGATTCTCCGCCGTTGTTGATAATAATCTTGCCTTCTTCTTCAAGCTTGCGGGCGATCTGTACAACTTCAAACTGCACAGCCTCGACATCCGCCAACTTAACCGCCGGCATGGCTTCCATATCCTCGCGCAACATCTGTGCGGCACGTTCGGACATATTCTTAAAGATCAATTCAGCCACAGTCTCGGATGCCGTCTTGAGCGCGATTTTCCACTTATCGTTGGACACGTTCTTAACCAGTTCCTGAATACCGCGATCATCGATTTTAACCAGATCGTCAAAGACAAACATCAATTGGCGAATCTGTTCGGCCAGATCAGGATCACGTTCTTCGAGACTATCAAGAATCTGTTCTTCCGTGGCCTTATCCATCAAGTTAAGCATCTCGGCAATCGG
>CAZZCU010000011.1:0-81089 GCA_964652825.1 uncultured Oligoflexales bacterium | reverse complement strand
TCGGGTTCAGTCGTGTGTCCCCTTAATTAATCACTGCGCGCTGGTAGCGGAGCGACGCTCGTCCATGGTCAGGAATTCGTTGTTCATCCAGATTTTGTTGCTATCTTTCAGCGACTTCTCGGCTTGCTCCTGCAAGGTATTCACAACTTCTTGTGACGTGCGATAAGCAATCCCGTCGGTCAACTCCTTGCGTTTTGCCGTCGTCAGTTTGCCGAGATCGGGCTGTGTGATTGATTTCAATCGCAACACAAACCGGCTGTCACCGGCTTTCAAAACTTCCGGTGTCACCTCACCGACTTTGCTCAACGCCAGCGCCGCCTGCCGCACCGTGTCGTCAGAACCAAGACCGGTGATAAACCGCGACGTTGGGGTAAACTCGCCGGAGGTTTTCCAAGTGAGACCGTATTGCTTCAGCAATGCGTCCGCCGATCGCCCAGCTTTCAGCGCCGCTAATACATCGTTAGCGCGCTGCTCAAGCACTTGCGGCAGCTTATCCTGCTGCAACAACTTAGAAGCTATTTCCGGTGTCGCGTCTTCAAGTGATTTATTCAATGCCGGCCGAACTTCTTCCACTTTTATAATGTGAAAACCAAACGGTGATTCAACGACGTCGCTGATCTGCCCCGATTTCATGGTAAAAGCGACATCACTGAACTCCTTGACCATAGTTTCACGCTCGAAGAAACCAAGATCACCGCCCTTATCCTTGCCGGAAGGCTCATCAGTGTATTTTTTGGCCAATGCGGCAAAATCGGCACCGGACTTGCGCGTCTCGGCCAACACCATCGCCGCGCGGGCTTTGGCGTCATCTTTGCTGCGTTGCGCTGCTTCGGCAGTCGCGTTACGCGCCTCCTTGAAACTCAATAAAATATGGCGCGCCTTAACCTGACCAGCTTTATTGAACTCCGCCGCATGCGTATCATAGTATTCTTTTATTTTTGCCTTACCGGCATCATCGAGAAACTTACTGATCTCATCACGGCTCACATCAACTTTGATCTGCGCAGGCTCAAATTTAAGGTAATCCACCATCATCTTGGTTTCAGCGAGACGGTATTCCAGCTCCGCCGCCTTGGGCGATACCACGGTAGTATCCGCGACAAACTGACGGAACTTCGTCACTGCCATCTCCCGCTGCTGTTCGCGCATGAAACTGGCTTCGGTATAACGATTCATCCGCAAATAATCATTGAAACTCTGCGCGGAAAATTTGCCGCTTTCATCGCGAAAAGCCTTGATATCGATCAGCATCTTTTCCACTTCTTCCGGCGAAGCATTAATGCCAAGGTCGGTCGCTTGAGCATAGGCGATACGGTTGTTGACCAGGCTCTGCAACACCATACGTGACAGCTGGATGGCCGCTGGATCAAAATTCTGGGCAAACTGGGCGCGGTAACGCTCCGAAGCACCGATATAGGCCCGACGGAATTCCAGATCGCTGATGACCTCGCCGCCGACCTTGGCCGCCGAGCCGCTGGGTCCGCTATTCTGAAAGCTTTCGGGGGAACAAACGCCGAAGAGGGTCATTGCGCCCAAAGCCAAGAGCAACACGGTATAGCTGCCAAAATTGCGTACAATTTTTGCGCGTTCAATACTCGACCACTTCTTCGTTTTCCAACCGAACATACATTCAACCTTTCTTCCGCCAGCAAAAAACTGATTAATAGTAAACAGTATGTCTAGCACATTTTCACCAGTCATGATAAGTGAGTTTACAAGGTAAATAATCAAGATCCGTTTTTTCGGTTTCTGAGTTTTCTATATTTTAGGGAGGCTGCTCAGGATGATATTCGATTGGTTGGCAGGAATGTTCTCGAATGATTTGGCAATTGATCTTGGCACCGCCAACACCCTCGTTTATGTCAAAGGCAAGGGCATCGTCACCAACGAACCGTCCGTGGTTGCTGTTCAGCGCGATCATCGCGGTGGCAAGAAAATTCTTGCTGTCGGTCGTGAAGCCAAGGAAATGCTCGGCAGAACCCCTGGTTCGATCGTTGCGGTTCGCCCGATGAAAGACGGCGTTATCGCCGATTTTGAAATCACCGAAGCGATGCTGCGCTACTTTATCGAACGAGCGCATAACCGCCGCACCATGGTAAAGCCGCGCATCATCATTTGCGTACCATACGGTATCACCGAAGTAGAGAAGCGCGCCGTTCGCGAATCCGCGGAGTCAGCTGGCGCGCGCGAAGTTTATCTGATCGAAGAGCCGATGGCAGCCGCTATCGGCGCTGGTTTGCCCATCACCGAGCCAAGCGGCAACATGATTGTCGACATCGGCGGCGGTACCACCGAAGTCGCGGTGATTTCACTGGCGGGTATCGTCTTCTCCAAGTCGGTGCGTGTCGGTGGCGATAAGATGGACGAAGCCATCGTTAACTATCTCAAACGCAAGTACAACCTGCTGATCGGTGAACGCACCGCCGAATTAATCAAAATCGGTATCGGCACCGCTTATCCCGATGATGATATCCGCACCATGGCGGTCAAAGGTCGCGACCTGGTGGCGGGAATTCCAAAAACCATCGAAGTCGCCTCCGAAGAAATTCGCGAAGCTATTGCCGAGCCGGTGAACACCATCGTCGAAACCGTGCGCGTGGCCCTCGAAAAAACCCCGCCGGAACTAGCGGCGGACATCGTCGATAAAGGTATCGTCCTAGCCGGTGGCGGCGCGTTAATCAAAAACCTGGATATTCTGCTGCGCGAAGAAACCGGCTTGCCCATTATGATTGCCGACGACCCGTTATGCGCCGTGGTTCTAGGTAGCGGAAAAGCCCTGGACCAGATTGATATCCTCGGTGAGGTCGCTTTACGTTAACAGGATGCGATGCAAGTACCCAACACCAAGCTTATCTGGAAGGTATTGCTCGTAGCATCGCTATTGACGCCGTTATTCCTATTATCAACCCGCATGCATCCTTGGACTGGCAGCCATAACCTGGCGACCATTGTCCAGGAGTTGGTTTATCCATTTGAGTATGTATGGCATTCGCTCAGTCAAGGTACCGTCAGTACTTGGCGGCATTACGTCGGGCTCAAAAACGCTGCGATCGAAAATACCAAGCTACGATCGCAGATGGAGCAGCTTCAGGTCAAAGTGATCGACTACGAAGAGCAGGCGCTGGAGACGGCGCGGCTGCGCGAATTGCTGAATTTCTCACAACGTTTTGAGAAAAGCATGGTCGTGGCCGAAGTCTTGAACGGCCCGGGTCATCTTACGTTTGAGAGCATGCGCATAGCACGCGGCACGCGTGCCGGCGTTAAAATCGGTATGCCGGTAGTCACCGCCAACGGCGTGGTCGGCAAAGTGATTCGCTCCGGTTTAAATTTCTCCGACGTGCAGTTGCTCACCGATAGTAACTTTAATCTCGATGTTTTGTTGCAGCGCACCCGGATTCGCGGCGTGCTGCGCGGTCATATGGATGGACGTTGCGTGCTGCAACTGGAACGCGGTGCCGAGATTCGCATCGGCGATACAATTATTACGTCCGGCATTATCGGTTCGTTCCCCAAAGGCCTACCCGTGGGCCAGGTTGTTAAAATCACTTATGCCTCCGAAAACGTCGCGCAAACCATTACGGTCGAGCCGTGGGTGGATCATCGCCGTGTGGACGAGGTCATTGTGCTTTTACATGAAGATCAGGAGCTGCAAAAGATTCTCGAAACAGCCGGCAGCGACTGGTTAAAAGACCCTTTGAGACAAAATACCGGTGGTTAGAGTCGTCGAAACAAAATACCAGATATGGATCGATCGCCTGCGTGATCTACCGGCGCGTCTGCGACCACGCCCCAATTCCAGCGATCTGCTGCTCGACACAACCTTTATTCTACTCATCGTCGCCGTGCAATCTTCGATCATTAGTGGTTTGATCGGCGGGCATTTCATGGCTTTCGATCTTTTGACACCCTGGGTGGTGGTCACGGCTGTGCGCCAGTCCTATGCCCGCGCCACATTTCTGGCTTTGGTCGGCGCGTTGGCCTGGGAAACCCGAATCGGGATGCCTGCCGGCACCGTCATCTGTACTTACTGGATTCTAGTAAACATCATTCATTTTGTCCGGGAATTACTGTCGTGGCGGCACCTGGTGCCATGGCTGACCACCTTCGCCTTAACATCTTTGGCCGCTGGCTTGTTTGAGTGGTTTATTTTAGGGATTTTACGTGCCACCCCGTACGTTAGCTGGTGGTCGCTGCTATACTTGGTATTGCGCATAGTCTCAGCTGTCACCTTCGGTCTGCTGCTGAGTTACCGCACCTACACGACGGATGTCCGCGAGGTCGCGCCACAATGAAACGTATTTTCCGACAAGAAAATCTCATCGCCGACGGACGTTTCTTTTGGGCGAGTGTAGTCATTATCGCGATCGCCTCCGGCCTGGTGTTACGACTGTGGTTTATTCAGATTTATCGCGGCGACCATTATCGCACCATTGCCGAGAAGAATCGCATCCGCAAAATTGAGATCCCAGCACCGCGCGGCATGATTTACGACCGCTACGGACAACTGGTATTGGGCAATCGTCCGTTCTTTGATCTCGTATTGATCCCCCAATATGTCAAGGATCGCGACACCACGTTTAATGTTTTATCGCGACTGCTTAATGTTCCGGCATCACATTTTGACCGCCGACTCAAGGCAGTGGTAGGTCGCCCCAAATTCTTGCCGGTTAACTTAAAGCGAAATTTGTCGTTGCATGAAGTCAGCACGATCGAAGCCAATCGCGTTTTTCTCCCAGGCGTCGAGGTAGCGATGGCACCGCGCCGCGAATATAAATCCACAACACCAGCACACATGGTTGGTTATCTGGGCGAAATCAGTCAGGCATCGCTCAAGGAACTGAATATTGACTCTGATAATCCTTATTTGCCTGGCGATCTTATCGGCAAGCAAGGACTGGAAGCACGCTGGGAAAAATTTCTGCGCGGCCGGCGCGGCTATAGTTTGATTCAAGTCGATGCCTTCGGCCGACAATCGGATTTGTTTGCCGATCAAAACTGGCAACTACCCAAAGTCGCGGCTGTTCCAGGTGCTGATCTGGAATTGACTCTGGACCTGGAATTACAACAAGCCACCGTCGAGGCGTTTCGCGGCAAGAACGGCGCCGTCGTGGTATTGAATCCACGCACCGGCGAAATTCTGGCAATGGTCAGCGAGCCGGGCTACGATCCAACGATTTATCAAGATGGCTTAAGCCACGAGGTGTGGCGATCGTTGATCAGTCACCCATTTACGCCACTGCTGGATAAAACCACCGGTGGTGAATTTGCGCCGGGCAGTGTTTATAAAGCCGTGGTTGCTATCGGCGCGCTCGAACAAAAAGTCATCTCAACCTCGACAACACATATCTGCAACGGCTCCTTTCAATTGGGCAACCGAATTTACGGTTGCCACGATCGCGGCGGCCATGGAGTTGTTGACCTCAAAAAAGCCCTGATGAGATCCTGCGACGTTTATTTTTATCAGGTGGGCGTGGAGTTAGGCGTTGATCGTATAGCACATTATGCGCGCCTGCTCGGACTTGGCAGCCGTCTGGGTGTGCAGCTCAACATGGAACGCCCGGGCTTGGTTCCCACCTCGGAATGGAAACAGATTGTTTATAAAAGCCCATGGTCGGTTGGCGACACACCGAATATTTCCATTGGTCAAGGTTTCAATTTAATCACGCCGATTCAAATGGCGAATCTGTATGCAACCATCGCCAACGGTGGCAAAGTCTGGCGACCGTTCCTGGTAAAGCGCATTGTCAATCAACTGGGCGAAACATTGATGACGCAAAACGAGGAACTGATCAGCGAAGCCAGTGAAATCAATCCACGTACTCTGGCACTAGTGCGCGAGATGCTGCGCGAAGTCGTCATGAACGAAGACGGCACCGGCACCAAAGCGCAGGCGCCCGGACATACCGTGTCCGGCAAAACCGGTTCGGTACAAGTAGTGAGTCTAAAACGTAATAATAATAAAAACACCGACGTCAGTATGAAATGGAAGGAACACGCGATGTTCACCGCGTTTTCGCCGACCGAGAATGCCGAAATTGCGATCGCTGTTGTCAGCGAACACGACCGCGTGGGTGGCGGCGGGGCAGCAGCGGCACCGGTTGCCGGACAGATCATTCGCGCTTATTGGGAATTAAAAGAACGCCGCGCCAAAGGTCTGGCTACCAACATTTTCAAGGCGCCTGCGGAGGAAAAGCATAATGTCCAGCAGTAGTACCGGTCGCACTACCACACCGGCCGGGCCGTTTCGACGACCCGAAGGCGATGTCAAATCTGCGACGAATCATAACATGACGGCACTGCTGGCCATTTCTTTCACTTTACTGACCGTTGGATTCTTTAACCTCTATAGCGCGAGCATGGGTGATTCGTTTTTTTACTCGCAACTCAAGAATTTATTGCCGGCGCTATTGGCCTTTGTCACTTTCGGCTGGCTGATTCCCATACGCCATATCAACAACTACGCTTATGTCTTCTACGGCATCATCCTTTTGCTGCTGGTCATCGTGTTGTTCAACGGTCACGTCGCTGGTGGATCGCAACGTTGGCTCGGGGTCGGCGCGGTTAAAATTCAGCCCTCGGAGTTTGCCAAAATCGCTTGCGCCATGGTGGTGGCAAGATTTTTCTATAACAATCGTCTGACCGCCGACTACACCTTGCGCGATATGTGGCCGGTCTTGACCATGGTTGGGCTGGTGTTCTTGTTGGTCTTCGAGCAACCCGATCTTGGCACCGCCGGTATCTGCTTGTTGATCGCCTGCAGCCAGTTCGCCTTTGTGCGGATCGATAAGCGCAGTCTGACTTATATCGGCGCTTTTGCATCCGCGGTGCTAGGCTCAAGCTGGTTATTTTTGCGCGACTATCAAAAGCTGCGCATCATCAATTTGTTCAATCCGGAGTTTGATCCGCAAGGCTCTGGCTACAACTCGCTGCAATCCTTGGTAGCGGTTGGTAGCGGCGGCATAACCGGCAAAGGTTTCCTGGAAGGTACGCAGACTCAACTGCAGTTCCTACCGGCAAGACACACGGACTTTATCTTCTCGGTCTTTGCCGAAGAACAAGGTTTTATCGGTGCGACACTGATCTTTATTTTATTCGCTGGCATCACCTATCTGGCTTTGGATATCGGCCGACAGGCAAAAGATACGTTTTCGAGTTTACTGGCGGTTGGACTGGCGGCACTTCTCTTTATTGAGTTCGTAATCAATGTTTCGATGGTGCTTGGCATCTTTCCGGTGGTGGGCGTACCGCTACCGTTTTTCTCGCACGGTGGTTCCGCCATGTTGACGATCTGTGCGACCATCGGACTTTTGGTCGGTATCCATCGCGACAATATTCTAAGGACCAAGGACCATGAAACCGCACTTCAGGCTTTCCGAGCTTTACAAAAAGTTAAGAAACCAAACTGAAAGCATGGCGGCCCATTGCTTCACCGGGCTGAGCAAGAGTGACGTACAACTCTGCGAAGCCCACGGCTTTAGTGTTTATCAAGGTAAAGTCCGCGAGATGATTTTGCGACCGGATGACGCTTTGATGCTACATACGGACCGCCTGTCTGCATTCGATCGCTTTATCGGTAACGTCCCCTACAAGGGCCAGATTCTGGCGGCAATCAGTCATTATTGGTTGCAACAAATCAGCACCATCGTGCCGACGCATTTGCTGGGGCAGCCGCATCCGCGCGTACTAAAAGTCAAGCGTGCCAAGCCTTTTAAAGTCGAAGTCGTCGTCCGTGATTATCTCGCCGGCAGTCTGCTGCGCGCTTATCAAAATAAGGAACGTAAATTCTGCGGTATATCTTTGCCGGAAAATCTGCGCGCCTACGAACAACTCAAGCAGCCGATCATCACGCCAACCACCAAAGCCGAAGTCTATCAGCACGATGAAAACATCTCGGTCACCGATTTGCTGGCGCAGGGCATTTGCACCGACGCACAATGGCAGACCATCGAAAGCCTGGCGTTTAAAATCTATGCTCTCGGCCAACAACAATTTGCGCGTTGCGGCTGGTTGCTCGCCGACACTAAATATGAATTTGGTTTGCTGCCGGATGGCGACATTATCGTCATCGACGAAGTTCACACCCCGGATTCAAGTCGCCTATGGGTACAGGACTCGTATGCCAAGGCACTGAGCCAAGGCGAGACCCCGCAAATGCTCGACAAAGAGAACGTGCGGCGCTGGCTGTTGGACCATAAATTTTCCGGACAAGGCGAAGTACCGTCCGTGCCTGATACCATCATGATCGACCTTGCCGATGTTTACCTGCAAGTCGCCGAAAAACTGCTGGGTACGGCGATGAGCGTCGCCGCCAGTGAACCACAGTTACCTCTTGAGGAGATTCTCAATGCTTGATTGGACCCCCGATGATTTAAGACAGCACCTCGATGCTGGTGAACGTGTGTTTTTAAAACTATGGAAACCCGGCTGTGGCGCCTGCAAACTGTCGATCCCCGCGCTGGAGCGTATCGAAGCCGCCGATCATCACAACCTGATCTATGCGCAGATCAATACCGAAGACCATCCGGATATTCTGGAGATCTCGCAAAGCGAAGTGCTGCCGGTGTTTTTCGTCTTCACCGACAAAAAACTGCGCGGCAAACACCTGGGCTTCAAGGGTTTAAAGAAACTGGAAGAGTTTGTCGACGAAGCTGCTAGCTCTTAACGCGGAAGAATTCTTCAATACCAACTTACATCCATGCATAGTGGCGGAGTTGCTGCCACTTAGTAGTCGCACCCAAGCGCCCACGTAAGTGGGCCAGTTTGTAAACGCTGAGATGACCTCAAATGTGAACAGCTCTGTCATGAATTCCATCCTCTTTACCTGAAAACCGCTCAAGACCAGTCGTCGTTATAGGGAGCAATTATAAATGATAAATATAAAATCACCTAAATGCCGTTGTTGGTTCAAAGCTTGCATAAGCTCGCACCAGGTAAGTGCTCGCAAATGACTTGAGGAGGATTTATGCGACATATATTGATTGCTACCATAGCAAGTTTGGCGTTGTTGGCTTGTACCCACAGTCCAGAAGAAAAAAGAAAACGTGACTTTGAGTCTTCCGCCCAAGATCGCATTGGCAACATGGAAAGCAACATTAAAAGTTTAGAAGCCCGCAACTCGCAGTTGCTCGGCACTCCTAAACAAGAACTCGGTGCGGCCATCACAGCTCTACGCACGCAAACCGACGAAGCGAAATCAGAGCTCAAAGAGCTAAGCGCACGCGACGCTAACACCTGGTTGCAAAAGAAAAACACGCTCGATCAGGAACTCTTTGAAATGGATACCGCCTATAACTCGGCGCTTGAAGTGCTCATGTCTCACTAACTGATTTGTGCAAAGACTTTAAGCGGGGAAAGCCGGCAAATTGCTGAGCTTTCCCCGCCAGATATTCACTTTCGGTTTTGCGACCAAGTCGTACATCGCGCGCCATGGAATTCTCGTTTTCCGCCGTCGCCTGCACGACCGTCAGAAAATACCGCCACAGCTCTTCCTCATTCTGCTGCCATGCTCCCCACAGCCGCTTGCCCAACTCATAACCTTCATGCAATACCGCGCGCAATTCGATCTGATGCTCCGGCGCCAGCAATAACTCATTGCGTCGTAATCTGTGCGCACCCGTGTATGAATTCGCCACGACATTCATCAACCATTTTTGCCGATACGCCGGCGTGATATCCGCAACCACGCGAAAGAATTTAGGTGCCGCCGCCGCAAGCCTCTGCTCAGCACTGGATACCGGCGTACCGGGCTCCCAGCCGATCGTCACGCTACCGCCGTTACCAGCCAGTGCAAAACCGCCCGGTACCTCGGTTGATCCAAGTTGCGCGATACCCAGTCGCCAATGCAACCCTGGGTAACGTGCGATCGCGTCACGTATAAAACCATCGATCGCACCATTGGCGGTGATAATCACCGTCGCGCCCGCCGGAATCAGCGGCGCGTAAGCGGCCAGACAAGCGGTTAAATCATAAACTTTAACGCAGATAAAAACGCAGTCGGCATCACGCCAATGAAACCGCGACGTCGCCAGCGGCTGCAGCAGCGTCATTTGCTCCCGCAAAGTCACGGTCAGCGGCTTATCCTGGATCCCATCCCGCCCGAACAGGACGAACGGCAAATAACTGTTCTGCAAGTGCAACGCCACGGCGGCACCGACCGCTCCAGCTCCAACAACGACAGACACACTCACTGCTAACCCCCTGCAAATCGATTGAATCCTAGCAGGTTTTCGCCATTCGTATAATCCTCTATTAAAGAAAGGAACGCGCCTGACGATGAACACTGTACTAATCACTGGGCTATTATTACCTAGCATTCGACAGGGCGACGTCCGGCATGGAACAAAAGAACATCAAACGTGCCACGGAAATCATCACCATTTGCGACGACGCTGATTGGATCTGGAACTTCGTCAAACGCACCCTCGATCAGCTCAAGGAAGAGCACGTGCGTATTCCATCGTCCGTGCCGCTACGACAAAGCTGGCAGCGCTTCAAGGACGCGGGTCGCCTCATAATCTATTGGGAGAATAAGCATCGCAGCGGTGGTGCTATCGTCGAGGAAATTCTTGATGTCTCGCCCGTCTATGATATCGCCGACAATGTGATCGTATTGACCAGCAATCCAACGCATGAAGACGTGGTTTACTTCAGCGAGCTGGGAATTCGTCGTATCATCCGCCTGCGCAATCGTGACAAGGAACTGGTGCAGTCCGCCACGGAACTAGTGCAACATATTCGCAACACCAATCCCGAAGAACGCGCCGAGATCGCCTGGCGCCGTATTCTGCGCACACTTGACCATCTGCAAGCGGATGTCAGTCAGGAAAAACTGGATAAATTGGAAGACTCCATCGAACAACTGAGCCGTGATCATGCCGGCACCGCGCGCTATCTGGATGCCAAAGCCACGGTTGCCGCATATCGCGGCAGTCATCAGGATGCGCTACGTATGTGGCAAAACGCGCTCGATAAAAATCCCAACTACTACCGTACCTTCAACAATCTAATTCGTTTTTTCATGAGCATCGGCCAGCTGAAAGAATCCTTCAGTCTGATGCAAAAAATGCAATCAATGAACCGCTCCAGCATCTCGCGGTTGGTAAATATGGGTGAGATTCACGTGAAAATGGGCGACGACGAGCGCGCCGAACATTTTTTCAAAAGCGCTCTCGATCGTGACAATTACTGTAGCGGCGCCTTAAACGGACTCGCTGAAATCCGTTTCCGCCAGGGTGATCTTGATGAGTCGCGCAAGCTGTTATCCCGCTCCAGTCTGGCCTACAAAGTCGCCCAGGAATTAAACTCGCGCGGCATCGTGATGGTAAAACTCGGCAAATATCAGGAAGCCATGGAACACTACACCAAAGCGCAGTACGTGATCCCCCATCAAGAAAAAAGCCCGCTGTTGTTTTACAACATCGGGCTTTGCTATCACAAATGGGACAAAAACGATCTCGCGAAAGAGTTTCTCAAGATTGCGCTCATCAAAGAGCCCAACTACAAGAAAGCGGAAAAGCTCCTGGAACGCATCAATACTGGCAACGTCGGCCAGATTGATCCTGCGGCATAAACTGCTAACAGTTTGCCTCGCCAACCAAAGACACAGATCGTTTTAGGTACGAATGTTATTTTCGTCCATCGTGTATGTACGCGGCAGGTCTTTCGTCTGACGAATCAGATGCGCCTGCTGGTTGCGCAGATACTGCACGATATTACGATTCGCCGGGTCAACTTTCAGCTTATCGACTTCCATCTGAATGTCGTTGATCTTATCAACGTCACTTTCTTTCTGATAAATGTCGTCGAGGATCTGATTGAATTTCAACTTTTCCTGTTCCGTCAGACCAGAGGTGTTGGTGTAACGGTGGAACTTGTTGATAGACATCGGCTCCGTATCCACGACCACGGTTCCATCATCCTTTTTCTCGGTAACCACGCCCGGGTTCGTGTAGATACCCGACTTCGGTACCAAATCACCAATGTTTGCCATAGTGCTGACCTCCTTCGCTAAGTCTTATGCACATCTTTGGAATATTATTTCTGCACTTCCCACTCTGGGACGCTGTATTCCTTCGGTACAATGCGATGCGTGTTCATGAGATGCGCCATCTCCGACGTCAGATACCGCGTCAGAATCCGCTGACGGGGATCAGCTTTGATCTCATCAATGCGCGTTCGCAATTCTTCCACCCGTTTTTCAGGCTCCGGGATCGTTCGGACAACATCCAGAATCTCGTTAAAACGTGTCCGGGTTGCCGGATCGAGACCATTGACGTAGCCACGTTTTTTGGTCTGTTCGAGCTTCTCGCCGCTGGTCTCAACGCGCAACTCACCGGTCTTATCGTTGCGGTCGGTCAAAACCGACGGTTGCCCGTTGCGGGAGAAAATCGTGTCGCCGATTTGAAACGCCATCTCCCCTCCCTCAAAAACACTGGGGTCCTAGGCCTATATTAACGAGAAGCGCACGGCACCCCAACCCACTGAAATATGGAACTTTTTCCCAGTCAACCTAGGTAAAAAACACCTATTTCCCGAGTCCCGGGAATTCTTAGGGAAAACCCCGGCTTTAGAAATTCCAGCAATATTCCGATAAAAATACCGTATGTCGATGGTTGAGGTACTATAGACGTAGGGGCACGGAAAGGACCGCCCCGTGGAAAGTCAGGATTATGGAAAAGACAGTTGCATCGATAGCAGATTATAAGCGCCGTAAACGCCGCCACTACCTGGATCGTTATGAACAGCGCCTGGATCGGTTTATCGCCGATTTCCTCGATGATCATGTCACTATCGACTTCCGCCAGGTCGCCGAGCAATACCTAGCGCAACAAGCCGACCAAAACGCCCTGGCCTGGGATTACCAGGACCTACGCGATATCGTTCGTACCGCTCTCAGTGATTCTATCGGGGTGGAGCTGCTCGCACAGTTGCGACAGACCAGCTGGTATGACGATCGCTGGGTGACGCTCGATGAGGTTATCGACCGCTGCTTCAGCGCCTATATTCTTGGCGACAGTCGCGCCGCCAATCAATAAATATGATTATTAGTTAGTAGCCGGAGTGTCTTCTGCGGCTTTGGCTTCAGCCTTTTTTGCGGCCTCAGCTGCCGGATCATAACCAACAACCAGCCCATCAGCGATTTCGCGCAGAGCCGTGACCGCCTCGCGGTTTTTGGTGCGCATGAGCGGCTCCGCACCCTGCATCAGCTGTCTTGCCCGATCCGAGGCAATCGCAACCAACGCAAAGCGATTTTCGATAAAATCTAAACAGTCTTCAATCGAAACGCGAGCCATGCTAGTCTCCTGCTGGAATAGAACCGGTTGAGCTTGACACAATTAGCGAAAGCACCCGCCAGAGTCAACCATTGTTTGTGGTTGCCGGCACCCGTGAAGGAGAGAACATGCGCTTTATCTGGGGTCCATGCCTGGCGATTATAGGCGGCGGGCTACTGGCGGCCTGTGGTAGCTCATCCACCAGCAACCGCCCCACACCCTTTGTCCCCTTGCCGCGTGTTTCGCTGACCCCGCCAGCGGATCATTACTTTATTGCTGATCCGGACTGTCTTAACAGCCATAAAGCCGTCCCCTTGACCCGCACTACCATCCGCTCCTGGCAGGGCGCCAGTATCGTCGGCCGTAACCAGGATATCAGCGGTCTGCAAACCAACCGTAGCCTTACCGGCGACGCGATCATGGGCACCTACTACGATCGTCGCTATCACCGCGAATGCGGCGATAGCACCTTCTCCATGACTAGTCTGCACTGCCGCGATTACACCGGCCGCGAACTCAGCTATGCCCGCCGCGCCGAGGAACACAACCATCTACGGATTTGCAAAGATAATTATGAGTACCCTAAAAATAGCTACGAAAGCACCGGCCTCACCGCCGCCGCCTCGATTGAACGCACCTACAAACGCATCCGCTCGGTCGCACCCGACGTACAACTAAACAAAATCGAACTGGAAGTATTACCGATCTTTAAAAGTGTCTGGCCGACGGTTGCCACCGCCGACGGCGATAAAATGATCGAATCCTATTTCACCAACAACATGGCTTATATCGCCAGCGATGATTTGCAGATGATCACGATTTTCCCGGAATCCAGCACGGCTGCCGAGGACCAGGGTCGTTATTGGGAATCCGCGTTCGCTGTAGCGCATGAATTCGGTCATCACTTTCAGGCGGCGCTCGCCAAACCACGCGCCGTCGCAACCCAATCTTTTCGATCTTTTGCCTGGGATCCCATCAATCATCGCGTTCTGATCAAAGATACGACCAAAACAACCCCCGAGCAGACACGCGCCGTATTGTCAGAACTATGGACCAGTATGTACGAGGCATCGGCGGACTTATTCGCATATTACTCCGAGTATACCGACAGCTCCTCGTTGATCGGCCTGCATAATATCGGCACTAACCGCAATATTGCTTTTGCCAGTTTTGCCGACAACACGCCGAAGGTCCTAAGCAGCGCGACGATTCACCATCTGGTTGACGCGATCGAAGGCTGTGAACCTCCCGTAGTATTGTGTAGCGCACATAATATCGGCGCCATTATCGCTCATGCTTTCGATCAAACTGCGACGGCGGCGCAGAAGGTGATCTACGGTGATTTTGACCAACCCAACGCCGTGCAGATTGACGAGCGCTTTCGCATGGCGATCGCCTGGTATAAAACCTTCGCCAACGCTACCGGCATTAACGAACAACACGCCAAAGACCCGCTGTTGTTTTATCGCAATCTTAGCGCCGCCAGTGAAAGCGGCATGCAGGTTCTCATCGACGCTCATGCCGACAAATGGAACGAGAAGAAACGTCGGCAGCTGGAAGACGCTGTCTGCAATAACTTCGGGAAGCTGTTGCCGGCAGTGGCGAAGCCTTATGATTGCGACTAAGCTGATTCCGCCCCTAAGCTGTTAGTTTAGTTCACATCCCGAAATCACCGTGATAAAATCCTGAAAATACAAAGTTCTTCTCTTCTTTTTGGGATCACCGCCGATGCATGTATCACGAATTTTTTCGGCGCCATCGTTTTGCATGACAGCCGCGGTCTGCGCGCTGGTGATCAGCGGTATCTGTGCGGCACCCATGGCAGTCCTCGGTGCACCTCCTGCGAGTGGACGCGGCAAAACCGCACCAGCGACCAAACCCAAGCCAGCGAGCACAAATCGCAAACCACAGCCTGGCGTTAATGAGATGTTTGCCGCCGCGCTGAAACTCTATCAGGCGCAACGTTACGAGAACGCGATTCTTGCATTCGATGCCATTTTGCGTCGCTATCCCGGCCACGAGCCGACCATCGTTCAATATGCCAAATCCCTTTATCGGATTAACCGCATCCACGACAGTTATCCGTTATTCGCGCGCTTGAATCCGCAGTATCTCGACCCTGAGACCAGTTACGAATTTGCACAGGCGTTCATGTCGGCCAAACAGTACGAAGGTGCTCTCTTTGCTTTTAAACGCGTACCCAACGGTCATCCGTTATCGGACCTTGCTTCGTATTACGGCGCGATTGCGGCGATGAAATTGCGGCGTTATCAGGAGGCCGAGGAGCTGATGGACAACGCCGTGGTCCTTCCGGATAAGCTATCCAAGACACGCACGATCTACATGAAGCACTTGGCGGAGATGCGCCTGCTGCAGGAAAAACGTAATCTCGCCCTGGATCGCGACTCGGAAAAACGCCGCGTTGCCGGCGAATTGCAACAAAGCCGACGCGCCACCAACGCGACGACAACACCGGGAGCGGTCCCGGCCCCAACACCAACCGACTATCAGCATCTTGGCTTTCAGGAGATCGAAAAATACGCGAATCTCGGCATCACCTATAAAGATCAGGTTGTCGATTATTCCGGCTTTGGTGATAACAAATCCAAGACCCAGACGGCGTTCTTTCGCTTCTGGAATGGCATCGTCCTGCCTCTGGACTATTTTCAGGGTAAGCGCCAATCAGCCGTCGGCGTCCAAATTAAATTAGAGGCCGAAGACATCAAAACCGAAGGTGTCGAAAAACGCCTGATCGTCGAGGACGACACTCCCACGATCGTCCGCATCTACTCGGAAGGTCCACAGAAAACCAACTACCAAAATGGCGTTTTCGCTATCGCGCCATGGCTAGAGATTCCAACACCTAATGATTTGTGGGTGTCGGTGTTTTCCGAGCTGTATTTTAATTTCCCGGAGTTCAAACGCGGCTCACGCACCGGCAGTCGCGAGGGCGGCCTGGCGCTTGGCTGGAAGCAGGGTATTCATTCGGTGTTGACGAAGGCAGCTTATCTCGAAGTTTTGAATCCGGACACCGCGGTGGTCTCAACACGTACTCGTACCGAAGCCGAATGGATCGTCAAACTAATGCCGGCACTCGATCTGATTCTGCTGCTCAAGCATCAGCAATTTACCTACAATCTGGATTCGCTTGATGGCGCCGATAGTTCCACGCTGGGCTCGGCTACGTTAGAGCAGAGTCTACCGTTGGGTATTCTTCTTGGCTTAACCCTGGGTGGTGAGTATCAAAAGAACTTCATCGCCAATAATATTCCCAACCACGGTTCCGTGGCCGGTGATGGTCAGGTTCTCAACGGCAAAGCTTATCTTGAAGCCCAGGTAACACCATGGTTGTTCGTCTCAGTCAGTCAGCTGGCGCAAAAAACGACGTGGAGCATTCAGCCATCGGAAGCCCAGGAAGATTTTGAGCGCATACAACCAAATTATTTGTCGCAACTGGTTGTCGAAGCGTCTTTGAATTTATTGTTCTAGCCCGAAGCAAAGGAGTGATCATGGCCGATCGAGAATGGCTGAGAAATCTCGCCAATTGGGAACAAGCTGACAAGAATATCAACCAGGCAACGACAACAGGCGCCACCCGATCGATAACCGCCCAAAAATTCACATCGGCTCTTCAGGCATTATACATTGAAGCCGCCGAAGCCTGCGAAATCTTCAACAGTTATACCAACCAGAAGAAAGCGATACGCCTGTTGAATCTGCAAGCTCCCGACGGCGGACAAAACGGCATCATGTTGCTGCTCGGCAGAGTGCAATTGCGCCTGCAACAACTGGATACGCATCTGGAAGCATCGTTGACCACTTTCCAGGCGTTTGACACGCACACGCTTTTGCTGCATCGCTTTACACCACACGTCGATGCTTTCGATAAACTGACCTGGTATATGGATGATAAAGTCCAGGTCACCAACGAGTTGTTAGTGCAACAGCTGTTGCAGGATATTTATCAAGCAACCTTTGCCATAGCCGAAAACGAAAAAGCCTGAGGACACTCCCGATGAAAATCAACTTTAGCGACACCGATCCACAAAAAATCCTCAAAAACATCACCGACGCACTTGGCGGCCGCGAGCTGGCGAATATCGTTGATTTTAATTTTGAGGGTAAAGACCTGATTGTGACCATCTCCAAGTTTGGCACCTCGGTTCTGACGTTTAGCAACCGCGCCGCCAACAACGGCTTGCAATATGAACTCACCAGCGAGAAGATCGCCTTTGCACACCGTGCCTTTAAAGACGAAGTCAAACAAAAGCTCTTTAAAGTGATCCAGAACGCTGGAGGCTCGGTTTTGGAGAGTTGAACGCGCATTTGACAGGCAAACAAGCAACCCCAGATCAACCAGGGATTTTTTACGAGGCGGTCTGGTCACGTACAGTCGCTAAAAATATTGACGAACAAAGCAGCCGCCAGTTCGGTATCGATGCTTTGACGTTAATGGAAGAAGCCGGAACCGCCGTCGCCAATTACGTGCTCGACCATTATCCCGCTGATCACAACATTCTCGTACTCGCTGGTAGCGGTAACAACGGCGGCGACGCCCAGGTAGCGGCGCGAGTGTTGCTTCAGGCCGGACGCACAGTTACCGTTTTTGCCGCTAATGATTCAGCGCAGATGACCGAGTTACACCGTTATCTGGAACAACACAGTAACATCGTTGTTATTGATGGCATCCTAGGCATCGGCCTAAAAGGATCGTTGCGGGAGGGTCCGGCACGCGAGACGTTGACGACAGTTGCCGCCGGCTTAAAACGCGGCGACAGCCGTGTCATTGCGATCGATGTTCCCAGCGGTCTGGATTGTGATGACGGTAGTAGCACCGACATTCCTCTGCCGGCTGATGTCACGATCACTTTTGGAGCGGCCAAGCCGGCTTTATTGCTGAGCCCGGCGCGGGATCGGTGCGGCGACATCATCGTTCATCCTCTCGGCTTTGCCCCACCAGCGATCACCGCGAGTGTGGCGGCGGATTTTTATCTAGCGGCGTTGCAAGCAGCACCGCTACTTGCTTACCAACCATGGCAACGCCTATCACCCAGCGCGCACAAATATGATCGCGGTCATGTTCTGGTGATCGGCGGTAGTGACGGCAAACTCGGCGCCCCGGTATTAAGCGGCCTGGCGGCACTACGCGGTGGTTGCGGCTGGAGCAGCATCGCACTCCCGACACCGGCGTGGCGTGAGCCTGATCCCGCCTGGCCGCTGGAGCTGACTTTTGAGGATTTTTTCGTTGGCGGCACGCTTGATGTGAAGGCTCTGAAACATTTTCTCGCTACTCGCCAAGTACGCGCCGTGGTGATCGGCCCGGGTATGATGACCTCGCCGTTATCGCCCGCACTCTTAGCGATGCTCGCGGAGCAACAACAACAGACCCAACTAGGATTGGTCATCGATGGTGGCGCGCTTCAGGATTTTCTCACTCTGACGCGCGACACTAAATTCGCCGCCGAGCGCACGGTGATTACACCACATCCAGGTGAATGGCGACGACTGACGACCCCATCTCCCTCGCCACCGACATCCATGAATGATTTGCCGGAGGTACACGCGATTCTGCGCGGCGCTGGCGTCACTGCTATCTATAAAAGCGCCACGCCCATCATCATTCCGGCGGCTGTACGCGAACCATCGGCTTTCATCGCCACGCAAGGCGGCACAACACTCGCACGCGCCGGCAGTGGCGATGTCCTGGCTGGTATCATCGCCGCGCATCTAGCTATCGGCGAGCCAGCGGCACGTGCCTGCGCCCGTAGTTATATGGTGATGGCCGCGGCCGCGACTCTTGCCGCTGACGAGTTGGGCGAACACGCGGTGCTGGCAAGCGATATCATTCAGCGCCTAGGTCGCATCGCATGATCAAAACTAAAACCATCAACATCCCCGCGCACTCACGGTTTGCCTACGAACAACGTTTCCATGATCATCTCACGCATCAGGAACAAGTACATATTCAAGAAGGTCTGCGCACACGTCCCGACGCCGGTGGTGACACTTATTGGAGTTGTCTCACGCCCTCCCAACCACCGCGCGGTCTGATCATTTCGTTACATGCCACCGGTAACGACGCCTGGTTTGGCCAGCTACCGCTATTTGCCACGCTCGTGCGGCAGGGCTATGCCATCTATACCTTTGATCTCGATGGCCACGGCCGTCATAGCAATACCTATCTTGATCCAGCCAATGCCGCAGCCATGTCCCTGGATGCGTGGCAACATGCCACCAGTCTGGTGCCTCCCGACACGCCACGCTACCTGCTGGCGCAAAGCGTCGGTGGTGCACTTGCCATGCAACTTCTGCTGCGCAAAGAACACAGCATCACTGCTGCGTCGTTCATTGGCGTTATGCATCAACCAACCATCTCCAGCAAAGCCATCGTTGCTGAATTGCTCGCACCGGTGTTTCGCGGCTGGCGGCATGGCAGGCGCTTTTATAGCCGACGCGAATTCATCCCGGCCTTTGGTTCGTTCAAGCGCGAACAGTATCCTCTACGTATCGCTCCGCATCTGCGCCAGCAACGCCAGAATTATCTGCAACTTATTCAACGTATTTTTTCGGAAGCGCCGTTTGCGGCATTAAATCAACATCCGCAAACACCGATTCTCTGGATTACCGGCGATCACGATTATCTGGCGCGAGACGAAAGTATGCAGCGCCTCGCCCAAGCGAATCCTGCCTGGCGTTACATCGGCCTCGCCCGCAACAATCACTATACCGCGCCCAATGATCGCCGCTGCGGCGAGTTGGTCGGCGATTGGTTTCAACAGGCCGCACACCAGCAAGGAACCAAGGCATGACCTATGAGCTGGAAGTAAAACCTGATCCCGCCCAGACCGCCGCGCCTGCCGCGATTTACGAGGCACTGATCGAGTGGCTGGAGCTTAACCACCAGGAGTATGTCGAATCCGCATGGAATGCCGGTGGCGGTCTCAGCAACAGCTTGTTGCTGTATTTTACGACCAATGATGCCGCCGAAAATCTGGCGCGGGCTTTACATCAGCAATTTGGGGCGCGGATCAGCTTGACGATTCGTCAGCTGACCGACGCCGCCTGGCGTGATAGCTGGCAGGCGAATTTTACCGATCTGCGCACTCAACGTTTTCACGTTCAATTGACTTCATCAGTACCCGCGCCCCAAGACCCGCCAACACACAACCACACCATCTTCACTATCTCTCTCCAACCAGGTGCGGCCTTTGGGCGCGGTGATCACGCCACCACCGAAGCAATGCTGCGCCTGATGGAAAAACACCTGCCACATGTGCTTGCCGAACGCGATTTTCTGGATGTCGGTACCGGCACCGGTGTTTTATCGATTGCCGCCGCGCATTTAGGTTATCAGCGTATCGTGGCGACCGAAATCGACAGTAATGTTCTGGAAGAAGCTCGTACGAATCTTGGCGCTCACGCCATCACGACGACTCTCAAGTATTGCGAGCGCACCAACGACCTGGGGGAATTCGCGGTCGTGGTCTGCAATATTCTCTCGGGCGCGTTATTCGACTTGTTGCCGGATTTGCAACGCAATCTGCGTCCAGGTGGTCTGTTGTTTTTATCCGGTTTTATCGAGAAAGAGTTGCCGGCCTTTCGTCAACGCCTGAACGAGCTGGGGCTAGAAGAACAGGATATCCACATCGTGCGTGGTTGGGTGGGCTTGTGTGCCGGTTAAACACGGCTGATGTCAATCCCCCAGCGCCGCCATACCACCGCGTAGCGATACGGCGGTTTTTACACCCAGCCGGCGCAGATACATAGCGGCACTGACCGAGCGCACGCCGTGCTGACAGACACAAACCACCTGCGACGCCGCCAACAAACGCGGCAGCAACGCACCAAAATCGCTACCTTGTAGCCAGATCGCCTCGGGTAAATGCCCCTGCTCGTATTCGCTGTGCAGTCTGATATCCACCACTAACGTTCCCGCCGCGCGCGTTATTTGCCGAAAAGCCGCCTGATCAATTTCGATACCGACGGCCTCATGGCGAACCTCCGCCAATATGCGTTTAACATCCGCGAGCGGTAATGCCACCTGTGTCGCCAACTCACCAAGTGTTATCGGCCACGGTCGGTCTTCCTGCTTTGCCAGTGCTTCCGGGAGCAGTCCGAAAAGCTCCTGCACAAGCTGCGGCCAAAATGTTATACCCAGATCATCCAATCGCGTTGCGTCGCCCCAAAACTCGACGGCAACGCCGCTGTCGACAGGAGTGTTTATGTTAGTCATGGATGGTGCATCCCTTGTTTCTTATCAGGGTAAAAGCCCTCAGCTTGGGGCAAACACCCTGGTCGCAGCCGGCGCGCGTTTGATCGGTGATCTGATCGCTGGCGACGACTGCAGTTTTTGGTTCAACGTCGTGGTACGTGGCGATTGCAATTATATCCGCATCGGCGCCCGTACCAACGTGCAAGACAATACCGTAATCCACGTCACGCACACAACCGGTCCGACGCATATCGGCGCCAATGTCACCATCGGCCATAGCGCCGTTATTCACGCCTGCACGATTGGCGATAACTCGCTGATCGGCATGGGCGCTGTTATTCTCGATGGCGCGGTGATCCCGGAGAACTCGTTTGTCGCCGCCGGTGCCCTGGTCACACCTGGCAAGAAATACCCGTCCGGCCATCTGATCAAAGGCTCGCCGGCAGTCGCCGCCCGCCCGCTGACCGAGCAGGAACTCGATGGCATCAAGAGTTCGGTTGAGCACTATCTGGAATATAAAAGTAATTATCGCTGACGAATGGAAGTTAATTGCTGGACGCGGGATTGATCAGCTTACGCGCCAGCCAACGACCAAAAGATTGCGTCATCAGTTTTGGCGTCATTTGCGTGTTTTTGCGAGTTTCGGGGTAATAATACTCCATCGTTTCCGTGATCAAACGATAATCATATTGATCCATCTGAAAACGCTGCGCGAAACGTAATTCGTGTAAGTAGGCCTCGCGCTCCGCGGTTCCTGTGCCATCCATTCCCAGCTTATCCATCAACGAAATCATCATGAAATTCTGTGTGCAATGAACTTCCAGTTCATGCGCCAAAGTCGAGCCCAATAATGCCCAGCTGGAAAACGCCGACGGGCCGATGACCACCGTTGCCTGACTGAACCAGCCGCGACGAATCGTCAAACCACGATCACGCACCAGCGGATCATAGACGGGGCGACTGGCACTTACGGGAACCTTGATACCGAACATGGTCATGGCAAGTTCGATACTTTCCTGGCTTGGCTTTGGGATGGAATCGGGTGGTGTAACCGGAAAATCCGCCCAAGTGGTTTGAGCAACTTCCTGGCGTTCAAAGTGGAAATCCGAGACCGCCAATACCAGGCCGAACAACACCGCGAGGGTTGCACCCAAACGGCGAAAATTCCGCTTATTATGCTCGAAAACCATGGTCATAACGTATCCCCAAAAAAGCGGCTATAACCGCCTCATTCTATAAGAGCAAGTCATGGGCCAACCTCCGGTTGATAAAAGTAAAGCGGTTTCCCTACCCTAGGCCGGGCAAGACCACCGGCGAGTGTCTAGACTTTTGACAGTTACTCGACGGACGATTTAACGCCGGCTGTATTGCACTGGTTTTTTAGGGGTTGTATGATGATTGAATGGTTTGAATTTGACGCCACAGAGGAGTGCACATGGCCACGAAGAAAAAGGCAAAAAAAGCGACCAAGAAAGCAACGAAGAAAAAAGCCACCGCGAAAAAGGCAACGAAACGCGCCACCAAGAAGAAAGCGGCAAAGCCCAAAAAAGCTAAATCAAAACGTAAACCCAATGCTGCTTTTATGAAGCCGTTATCCCCGTCCGCAAAGCTCGCCAGCATTGTTGGTGACAAGGCGCTGCCGCGTACGGAAGCCGTTAAAAAACTTTGGGCTTACATCAAAAGAAACAAGCTGCAGGATCGCATGAACCGGCGCATGATCAACGCCGACGAAAAGCTCCGCGCTGTTTTTGGCGCCGCGCAAGTGTCGATGTTTGATATCGCCAAAGCACTGAAGAAACATTTGTCCTAAATCTGAGTTGAGACAAGCCGTCAGGAAACGACGGCTTGTCTTGGCAAACCCTCGTAGACAACTCGTCCGCCCTGCGCTGCCGCGCCTGGACCAAGCTCAACAACCCAATCTGATCGTGCGATAACGTCGACATTATGCTCGATAACCACGACCGTTGCGCCATCGTCGACAAGTTGACGCAAGCATTTGGTCAAACGTAGCACATCCTCAAAATGCAAACCGGTGGTTGGTTCGTCAATGACTAACAAACTGCCGGCACCGTGTTTTTTCGCCAGCAACGGGACCAGTTTCAAGCGCTGTGCTTCGCCGCCTGATAAACTGGCGCTCGGTTGTCCAAGCTTCAAATAACCGAGGCCCAAATCAATAGCGGGCTGCAAATGTTTCTGGATACGCTTGAACGTCTTAAAATGTTCCATCGCCTCGTCCAGAGTCAGATTCAAAATCTCGGCGAGATTCAAACCGCCAAAGCGCACCTCCAGAACCTCCGGCCGATAGCGCTTACCCTTACAACGGGAACAACGAACGCGCGCGTCGGCAAGAAATCGCATCTGCAAATTAATCTCGCCGCGGCCTTTGCACTCATCGCAACGACCGCCTTCCACCTGCAACGAGAAACTGCGCTGTGTCAGTCCCGCGACCTGTGCTTCAGGCAGCTCGGCAAACAACGTGCGAATGTCACTAAAAATATCCAGATACGACGCCGGCATACTGACGCTGCTTTTGGCCACCGGTCGCCGATCGACCAGCCACACCATTTCCAACTCGTCGATACCGGTGATCTTGCTACAACCGCGATAACGAAACCGCTGCGCGCGACCGTTGGCTTCCAGCTCAAATAAATCCTGAATATTCTCATACAGCACCGAGCGGGCAAGACTGGTTTTACCCGCGCCGGAAACACCGCTGACAATCGACATCTGACCAACGGGAAAACGCACGCGCTCGATCTGGAGATTATAAAGTGAGGCATCGTGAATGGTAATATAACCGCGCGGCGCCTGCGCCACCTTTTTGGTGGAGGCTTTCGTCGTCATGACCGATGGACGCGCCAGAAACGCTGCGGTAACCGATTGTTTGCTGAACGCCTTGGCTTGCTGCGGCGCAAAGCGCGCCATTAATTCGCCACCGCGCGCGCCGCCTCCGGGACCCAAATCAATGATCCAATCCGCCGCGCGCATAATCGTCTCGTCGTGATCAACGATCACCAGCGTATTGCCCAGGTCGCGCAAATGATACAACGACGCCACCAGACGTTTTAATTCGATCGGATGCAATCCCTGACTCGGCTCATCAAGCACATATAAAACGCCCCGCAAACTTTCCGAGAGTATACCTGCCAACTTCAGACGTTGCGCTTCTCCCCCGGATAACGTGCGCACGCGCCGGGACAGCGACAGATAATTCAGTCCGACTTCCAGAATGCGTCCCAGTGCCGAGTTGATCTCAGTATAGACCCGCTGAAAAGCACCATTGGCGGCATAAGGCTCCAACCCCGCCGTCGCCTGCAAAAATTCATGCACACTTGCCAACGACGACGCCTGCAAATCGATGATCGATTTATCCTGAAGACGAATCGCCCGCAGATTGGTGGACAAGCCCGTGCCGTTGCAAGCCGAACAGGTACACTCGGCATGATCGAGATCATCTTCGACCAGATAGTCATCGGGAAATTCCGCAGCGTCGATCTCGCGATGACCGTAGCCATCACAGTCCAGACACTTACCGAGCGAATTGGCGGAGAAATAACGTGAATCCAACTTCGGCCAGCTGTAACCGCAAACACGGCAACCGGCTTTGGTCGAGAATCGCTGCGCTGCTGCCAACTTTGGCTTGGCATCTTTATCCAGTGGCACCAACTCACCAAAACCATCAGCCTCGACCAGCGCGGCTTCGAGACTGCGTCGCAAGCGATCACGGCTTTTCGGCGTAACCGTGAGCTGATCGACGATGACTTTAATCGTGTGTTTTTCTTCTTTTATAAGCTGCGGCACCGGCTGAAGATTACGCAGCTTATCATCAATGATCGCACGCATAAAACCACGCGCCGCGATCTTTTCCAGACGCGTTGCAAAATTACCCTTTTTCTTTTCCGCAATCGGCGCGCAAATCAACACTGTTTCACCGGCAAAATTGGCAAAAATCGTCTCGACGATCTCACCGATCGACAATGCACCGGTTATCAGATCGTGCTCGGGACAATGCTGTGTTCCAAACTGCGCGAACATCACCGCCAGCAATTCACTGATATCCGTAAGCGTGCCGACCGTGGCTCGTCGCGACGGCTGCGTTTCGTTTTGCGCCAGAGCGATCGCCGGCGATAAGCCAGCCATGAACTGCACGGCCGGCCGCGAACCAAGATCAAGAAACTGTCGTGAATAATGCGACAAAGTGTAAAAAAATCGGCGCTGAGCTTCCGCGAGGATCGTATCAAAAGCCAAGGAGCTTTTGCCCGAGCCACTGACGCCCGTAATGACCGTCATCTTCCCCCGCTCGATACTAACACTGATATCTTTTAGATTATGTTCGCAAGCGCCCCGCACCTGAATATGATCAATGCTATGCATGTTATATTTACCTATCCTTAGGCTTTGTCAAAACTGCGACTAACTCGCACATGCGCACCCTTGGCGATAAACTTTGGCAACGTGCGTTTTTCGACACTCACGTCGACGGCGACAATCGCAGGAAATGCCGTCAGCACCGCATTACCCACCAACTCCACCACTGTTTCTACCAGCTTGACTTCTTTGTCGGTCAACAATTCATCCAGCAAACGCATGACCCGCCCGTAATCAAGCGTTAAATCCAGATCATCATGTAGGCCAGGTTGAATCTTCGCGTCGAGGTGCACGCGCAAACTGATATAGACTTCCTGAACAACGCGTCGTTCATCCGGGAAAAACCCTAAACGCATAACTACTGGATACTGTAAAACTTCAATCGTATACATCGCCGCTCATCCTAGCCGGCATAAACGCCGCTTGCGACAACATACTGATTAACCTATAAAAATCAACTCAGCTAAAACCGGAGCTTTTTATGACGATTTTACCTTTTCAGCCTCTGCCGCCCCTGCTGGGCGGCCTTCTCATCGGCACGGCAGGAGCGTTGTTACTGTATCTGAACGGGCGGATTCTGGGCATCAGTGGCATTTATGGCGGATTAATCAAGCCTAGCAACCGCACCGAAGTCCCTTGGCGCGCCGCCATGGTCCTCGGCATGATGTGCGGCGGTTTTATTCTGCGGTTGTGGTTTCCCGAGGTTTTTGATGTGCCATTGCCCGTGCGCCAACCGTTTTGGTTGGTCAGCGCCGGCTTATTGGTCGGCTTGGGTACGGCGATCAGCAGCGGCTGCACCAGCGGCCACGGGATTTGTGGCATCAGTCGCCTATCGCCGCGCTCCCTGGTTGCGACGGGGACGTTTATGGCTTTGGGTATGTTTACAGTTTTTGTCATTCGCCATCTTTTATCGAGGATGTCATGAATAGTTTACTCGCGGCCTTCTTTGTCGGGATACTGTTTGCACTCGGTCTCGGCGTGGCCGGTATGACCAAGCCAAGCAAGGTTCTCAACTTCCTCGACATCGCTGGCACCTGGGACCCAAGCCTGATGTTCGTCATGATCGGCGCGATCGGAGTGTACGCGAGCAGTTATAAATGGATCAGTCGGCGCCATCGGCCGTTACTGACCGCGACCTTTGATCTACCGCAAAAACAAAATATCGATCGTCGCCTCCTACTGGGAGCAACCCTGTTTGGCATCGGCTGGGGCATCGCCGGCTTTTGTCCGGGTCCAGCTTTTGTCGCACTCGGCGGCGGTATTTCCGGCGCGTTGTTATTTGTAGTAGCGATGACCGCCGGCATCATGTTGGCGCGCAAATAATGGCGTCGCTAAGCTCACAAGTGTTGTTGGCATTAGGCGCCAATCTTGGCGATCGTGAACAGTATCTGACGCAGGCCGTGCAAAAACTCGGCGAGCATTGCGGCAACGTCGTCAAAATCTCCGCGCTTTATGCAACCGAACCGATCGGCGCCGCTGATCAGAGTTTTCTCAACGCCGCACTGATTCTGGCAACTGATCTCGAACCCGTTGTGTGTATGCGAGAGCTTTTGCGGATCGAACAACTTTTGGGACGCGAGCGGCGCGTACATTGGGGTAATCGCACGATTGATATCGATATCGCGCTCTGGCAAAACGCCACCGGCGAGTCATTGACCATGACCACAACCGAGTTGACGATTCCCCATCCGCGCCTGTTGGAACGCGATTTTGTTCTGGTACCGTGTGCCGAAATCGCTCCAGACTGGAAATTTCCGGGTAAACGCAAAACCTTGCGCCAGTTGCAGGAAGACGCCGGCTACACGTTAGAAATCCATGCGTTCCTAATGCGATAGAGCCTGCGTCGAGGCCAGACGATAGTAAAGTCCGCCCTGCTGCATCAGCTCGGCGTGCGTGCCACGCTCCACAATCCTGCCATCCTCGAACACGAGGATCAAATCACATTGAATGATCGTGCTCAAGCGATGCGCAATGATAAAACAAGTACGGCGCTGCATGAGACGCGTAATAGCATCCTGAATCAACTGTTCGCACTCCTCGTCGATGTTTGCCGTCGCCTCATCGAGCAGCAGGATCGCTGGATTCTTGAGCAGCATGCGCGTGAATGCCACGAGTTGACGTTCGCCCTGACTGAGATTTTCGCCGCCATCGATCAACACAGTATCCAGCCCTTCGGGAAAACGCCGCATGATACGCGCCAAACCAGTCGCCTCGCAGGCGGCCTGCACTCGCTCAGCGGCTTCAACGTGATCGTTGACTGCCGCTAGCAAATTTGCTCGCAATGTTCCCCGAAAAATCACCACATCCTGGCTGACCAAACCGATTTGCTGACGCAATGCCGCCCGCTTCCAATCGACAATACTTTGGCCATCGATACTGATCTCGCCAGCCTGAAACGGATACAGCCGCGGCATCAAACTCAAAGTCGAGGTTTTGCCAGAACCAGTTGGTCCGACGAACGCGACCTTCATTCCCTGAGTCACCTGAAAACTTACGCCTTTGAGCACAAAGTCATCAGCGCGATAACTCAACCACACATTGCCAAAACGTACGTCACCCTTCAGACGTTCGTCATAAGTACCATCCTCACCGAAGACATCCACTTCTTCCGGCTCGGTCAGCATTTGCTGCACGCGTTCGCTCGCCGACAGCGCCTCTTGTACAACTTGAATCTCCTGCGTGACCACCATGATCGGCTGCAAAAATCGTTCGCTATACCGCACAAAAGCGACAAATAAACCAATCGCCAGCGTTCCCTCGACCACTTGCACGCCGCCACGCCACAAGATAAAAACCGTCGGCACCGCGCATAAGAACACGCACGTTGGACGAATCAGTGAGTTCCAGCCCATCACTTTCAATTGCGCGTACAGGTGTTGGTTCAATGCTTCCTGAAAGCGCCGGAACGTCCAATTTTCCAAAGCAAAAACTTTGATCACCGGCATGCCGCTTAAAAATTCAGCCAACTTGCTATTCGCAAAAGCATTACGCTGTTTACTCAAACGCAGCCATTGCCGCACAGGACCACGCGTCCCCAAAGTAAAAATAATCGCCGGCAACGCTGTTAACGCCACCATCGACCCAAATTGAAAATCGGTCAGCAACATGCTGATAAACACCACACCGATATTGATGGACGCCATCAACAACGCGGCGAGCGTGCCGTTAAAAAACACCTCGATACCTTCGACATCGCTGGTCAAACGCGTGATCGTGCGTCCCAGTGGTTGCGTGTCGTAATAGGCGATCGGCAGGCGATTTAACTTCTGAAACAACTGACGACGTAAATTCAAAGACACCTGATTGGTCAGATAAAACAAGCTGAGGCGCCCGTAATACCGAACCACCACGGCACTTAATTCACAGGCCATGATCGCCGCCGCCAATGTCCAGATCAATTGCGCTTGCGACCGCGCCATGATGCCTTCGGCCAGACGCCCGAGCAGATTTGCCGAGATCATGACCATCACCGAACTCAAGAACACCAAAAACACCGCGCCACTGAAACGCCAGCTTAAACCGCGACCATAACGGCTTAGTTCAAACATCGCTGCAAAACCGGATTTCGCGACCACGCGATCTTCGTGCAGGTCCAGATGTTGCGAGCTGCTACTCATGGCTCCCTCTGATCCTTAGCTAATTCAATCAATGCGGGCGGTGGTAACGTCGTCAGTCTGCCGTGACTCATCTGCAGAATCATATCGCATAATTTCAGCGTCGAGGTTCGATGCGCGACCCACACCACCGTCGAATTACTAAGCACATCCGACATGCGTCCCAATATCCGCTCCTCGGTACCGGCATCAACCGCGCTCAAGCAATCATCGAACAACATAATCGGCCGCACGCGCAGCAAGGCTCTTGCCAATGCCAACCGCTGTTTCTGCCCGCCTGAAAGGTTGATGCCCCACTCCCCGACAATTGCGTCGAGACCACCGCGAAAAGCCCGAACTTCGTTTGCCATTCCCACGATGCCGAGAACACGCCAAAGTCCGTCATCACTAAACGTTTCATCCAGTAGCAAATTGTCGCGAATCGAGCCGGCGAATAAAAATGTCCGCTGCGGCACCTGCAGTACTTTGGTAGACAGCCAGCGACGCGAGACTTTAGCAATATCCTGTCCGTGAACATACACCTGATCCGGTGCTACCAGTAGCAGACCACCAATGGCATTAATCAGCGACGACTTGCCCGCACCGATCGGCCCCAGGATACCGACTCGACTGCCGGCTTCGATTTCCAGATCAAGACCACGAAAAATTGGTGTATCGCGGCCTGGATAGGTAAAATTCAAATCCTTGAGCACGATCGCTGCCGTATCGTTTTCCAAAGTCGCGGCGGCACCTACGATCGCGACCGGCTCACGCGCCATACCTTGCCCGATATTGAGAATTTCCAGGATGCGCCGCAAACTTGCAAAGCCCCGCTGCCATTCACTGATACATGTGCCCAGCTCGAACAACGGCGATTGCATCAATAAAACATAGGACAGCATCGCCACAAATTCACCGATAGTCAGCAATCCTGCCTGAATCCGCCATAGACCAAAACTCAGAAGCACACCATAGGCGACGATCGTCGGTGCGACTCCCAGCGGAAAAATCCGCCAACCGGTACGGATCGCTGCAAAACGTAAGCGTGCATATTCATCCGCCTCCCGGGCCATACGTGTTTGCCATTGCTGATCGCTACCCGTAGCCCGCTGCATCCGAATCGTACCCAAACATTGTGCGATCACCTCAGACAACTCCGAGAGTTTTTCCTGAGCGACAACATGTTGATCAGCCTCCTTGTGAGCCAACTTGATCACAAAACGCGGTAATAACGGCACAATCAGCAGACAAAGCAGCGTCAATTGTGGATCGATCAGTAACATACTGGTCACCGCCAGTACGGTCACAAAAATCAGATCAAAGGTCCCCACCATGGTGAAGCCATGGATAAAACGCGCCGCATTCCAATCGCCGGTGGCGCGATTCATCAGATCGCCCAAAGTAAAGCGATGAAACGTCTGCAGGGGCTGAAAACGCAATGCGTCCCAAAAAGATAATTTGAGATCCCGACCGGAGTTATGCGTTCGTCGCGCCAATGTCTGGCGCCATGACCAACGCCCAGCCCAAGCGATCACCATCATCGTCAGCAGCGCCGCCACATGCAGATAGATGGTGTCCACCACACCCATGCCGCGCAGCCAGGCCGGAACTTTATCGATGTCACGCGTCACCAACAAATCGGTAACCCATTGGACAAACTTCGGCGTCAGAACTTCGGTGGTGCTGGTTACCATAAGACTTAGCATACCGAGCACATACATCGGCCAATGCCGACGCAAGACATCGAGGTAATATCTTTTGAGAGTCAAAGGCATAACGTCATATCTTTTACTGTATTCACGGTAAAAAAAAGGCCCCTCGCGGGGCCTTCATTTCTCTGTTTTAAGCTTTAGGGCTTAAACCATCGCCTTGAGGGCCTTCAGCGGACGCGCACGAACGACGTTACGAGCAGGTTTTGCTTTAAACATCATTTCCTGACCAGTAAAGGGGTTGATACCTTTACGAGCTTTGGTCGCCGGTTTTTTTACAACAACCATCTTTAATAAGCCAGGAAGCGTGAACACGCCCGGGCCTTTGGTCAAATCATGACCGATTAAGTTGGTCAACGTATCGAATACCGTCGTGACTTCGCGTTTCGACAAACCAGTGTTATCTGCAAGCGCGCCGAAAATTTGGCTTTTGGTACGAGCCTTGTTGATTTTTTCAAAACCAACTTTTCTCGGTGCGGCGGCTTTAGCTTTCACCGTGCCTTTGCCTTTAACAGTAGCTCTAGCTTTCGCTTTACCTTTTGCAGATGCCTTCTTCTTGGCCATTAACTAGCCCTCCTTGGAAACAAACGATTGAATGGTTAACGTTAACAACTAAATTACGCGAGTGTGCCAGGTAAAATCAAGAAAAAGCGTATAAATAATAGGTTTTTTTTGATTTTGTGTTTTTTTGGCAACAGGCTTTATACATAGAAACAAAAAGACAGAAAAACCACGGTGAGCATGCCAGACTAAGGTTTGATCGCAGTGCGCTCCTGCTCCCAACCGACAAAATCTGACAGTAAAGAAATCATCAAAAATGTCGAAACTCCCTAGTGGAAGTCATGCACCAGAGGCTGCGATGATGGGTTCGTCGTCACTACTTAGAGACTATTTGGGCGATCGCTACGTATTAGTGATCGAGCCAGCCGCCAACTATCGTCATTCGCTGAAACGTTTTCTGCAAAACTTCAAACTGACCAAGCAAGTCCGTCTGGCAAGCAATGTCGGCGAAGCCCGCCGGGAAATGCTGACACATGAAATCGGTTTATTTATCGTCGAATGGAAGCTACCGGAAAAAAACGGTCTGCAATTCTGTCGGGAGATCAAAACCGAAGCACCGTATAAAAATACGCCCTTTTTACTATTATCCGTTGAGAACTTGCGCGACGACGTCATTTTGGCAAGCGAAGTCGGCATTGACGGCTATCTATTGAAACCATTTTCCTTTGATGAATTTCAAACCCAGATTGATACGATCATTCGCGCCATCCAAAACCCCACCCGCATCAACATCTTATTGACGCAGGCACAGACACTATTGAACGAGGCAAAATACGACGAAGCCACCGAATTGTTCCATCAAGCCCGTGCCGAAAATCAGGATTCCGCGCGCGCTCTGTGCGGCCTGGCAAAAATCCAATTTATCCGCCAGGACTTCCAGAGTGCTCTGCAGCTCTATCGGGATGCTATCCGCATCAAACCCGAATACATCGAAGCCCAACGCGGCGCGCTAGAAGTCCACGAGGCGCTTGGCGATACCAATGCCTTGCTTGAGCAGGCGATGCATTTAAACGATCTCAGTCCCGGCAATCCCGGTTATACGCTGATCATTGCTCGCTGCCTGGCCGAGCTGAACCGACTCGATGACTCAGAGAAATTCTTTCGCGCAACGATCCGTCTGTCACCACGACTTGCCGAGGCTTATAAAGGGTTGGGCAACGTTTTGTACTTAAAAGAAGACTACGAACAGGCCATGAAGAACTTCGAGAAAGCGCTTGATCTCGACAAGCGTGACATCTCCACGCTCAATTCACTCGGCCTGGCTCTGGTGCGCCAGGGCAAAATTAAAGAAGGGATTCAAAAGTATAAGATTGCGCTCAAGCTTGACGCATTTGATGCCCGCGTCCTCTTCAACCTCGGCTACGCCTACGAAAAACTCGGCGATATGCAAAACGCCTCCTACTACTATCAGCAAGCCTTGGTCTATCAACCTGATTTTGACAAAGCCCAGCGCGGCATCGACCGTATCAAAGATCCCAAAGCCAGCTAGCCAACCGTCGTCATCCTGAGGCAAAGCCGAAGGATCTCAAACTCGGTGAGATGTTTCGCCCGAGGCTCAACATGACGAGGGGTCTTCTTCCGAAGCTTTCTTCATCGCCGTCCACAACGCCTGATCCCGCTCCTGACGTGCCTGCACTTTGGCGGCGCGCTTATCGAGTTTTTCCTGGCGACGTTCTTCTTTGCGTTTGGCCTTGGCGGCTTCATAGGCTTGCTTGCGCTGCTCGCGCCAAATGTCCTGCGCGGATTTCAGTTCGCTATTGGTCTCGTAAACCTGATCCATATCGTCGTGACTGCTATTCATCGCTACTATCCTTCCCGAGGGCGGTTCAGCTCCTGACCTCGCACAATATATTCCTGGATCGCCTCCGGATTGGCAAGCGCGGAAAGATTGCGCACAGCCTCACCGTGTACGGCCTGCACAACGGCTATTTCGACCTTTTTGCCATTGCGCGTATAGGGAATATCTTTCACCGGCAGAATCACCGACGGCACATGCCGTGGCGTCAGTTGCGTCCTGATCAGACTCTTGACGCGCTGCACAACGGCCTCACCAAACGACTGACCATCGGCCATCTTTACAAACAACACAATACGCGTATCGCCGCCGTGCTTATGACCGATAGCGACCGAATCAGCGATTTCCGGGAGCGTTTCGATCTGCCGGTAAAGTTCGGCGGTGCCAATGCGCACACCACCCGGATTCAGCGTGGCATCGGAGCGACCATAGACGATGATCGTACCGCGCGCGGTGATCTCGATAAAGTCACCATGCCGCCACACCTCGCGCTCGGGATAGTGCTCAAAATACGCGGCGCGATAACGAGCGCCGCCGTCATCATGCAGAAACCCCACCGGCATCGATACAAACGGTTTTACGCACACCAGCTCACCTTGTTGACCAGTGGCTGATTTACCGGTCGCATCCCAAGCTTCGACCGCCATACCCAACCCGCGGCACTGAATCTCACCAGCCACCACCGGCAGATTGGGATTACCCAACATAAAGCAGGAGATAATATCCGTACCGCCGGAAATCGATGCCAGGTGCAACGTCTCGCCCACGCTGCGATAAATCCACTCAAAATGCTCGGGCAACAACGGTGCCCCTGTTGAGAAAACGGTTCGCAGACGCCGCAGATCAAAACGCTGCCGCGGCAACAGCCGACGCATGATACAGGTGGCGATAAATTTCGGGCTTGTGCCAAACGCCGTCACCGCGTTCTCGCTGACGATGCGCCACAGCACGCTCAGATTGGGATGGGCAACGCTGCCATCGTACACCAGCAGACTGGCGCCGACACCCAACGCCGAAACCATCCAATTCCACATCATCCAGCCGCAGGTGGTATAAAAGAACAACCGATCGCCCGGTCCGAGATCGCCATGCAGCAGCAGTTCTTTTTTGTGCTGCAGAAGCGTCCCGCCCGTGCCATGCACGATACATTTGGGCACGCCGGTAGTACCGGATGAAAACATCACAAACAACGGATGATTAAATTCCACTGGCGTAAATTCCAAGGGTGGCTCGGCATTCAGATCAACACTCACACCCGCGCTCGCCAGAAAATCCTCCCATGCCGGTGAGCTGACCGCGAGATGGTCGAAAACCACCAGATGCTCCGGACGGATTTTATCGCTACAGGCTTTGATCGTCTCGCGGCAATCGATCAACTTGCCGGCATAAAAATAACTGGCACTAAAAAATAAAATTTTCGGCTGAACCTGACCAAGACGATCCACAATACCCTGCACGCCGAAATCCGGCGAGCAACTCGACCAAACAGCACCGATGCTGGTTGTCGCCAGCATCGCCACGATGGCCTCAGGTACGTTCGCCATCACCGCACCGACGTAATCACCTTTCTTGACGCCAGCACGGCGCAGGGCCGATGCACAGCGCGCCACCTGCCAGCGTAGCTCACGACCGGAGTAACGCTTGGCTTCGGCACGCCCCTCACAAATCCCAACCAGCACCTCGCGATCATCACAGCCGGCGAGAATATTTTCGGCGTAATTTAAATGTCCACTCGGGAACCACTGCGCCCCAAGCATTTTACCGGAGGGCGGGGCGATATACGTCTGCTTAGGCGGTGATTGCCATTTCAGCTCGACAAACTCGGCGCAGGTTTCCCAAAACGCCGCCAGGTCGTTGATCGACCATTGATAAAGTTCCTGATAATCCGCAAAAGCAATGCCACTGCGGAGGGCAGCCGCAGCCGTAAACGCCGTCATTCGGGTTTTGCGCACAACGTCCGCATCGGGTTGCCAGAGCACATTTTCGGTCACTTCGCTCGATCCATTAGCTTGGCGATCTGACGGATGCGATCCATGCCTCGCCGCGCAGTTCCGGTTTTGCCGCCGGATTTTTGCGTTGGCGTTGTCGCGGCCGGTGATTCGGGATTAAGCAGCTCCAGGCGCATACCCATAATATCCGCACTCACGCCAAAGAAAGTCGCGAGTTTTTCGAGACTGTCGAGCTTGGTCTGGGCTTTCGCCACCATCGAACGCGGCATCAGCAAAGCCGCGGCAAAATTGTCGGCCTCGACTTCGCGCGCCTCCACGGCCTTTATGTTGGCCTTGGCCGGTCCACTAGCAAAACGTTGCCATGGCGCAAGCGTTTCGCGAAAACCACTCACCGTAAATTCGCCCTGAGCGATCTTCGGCTGCACATGTAACAAATAGTGACCGAGCATATGCGCCAGCAGAAAACGCTCCTGTTCCTGCAATAGGGGCCGATCGCTTAACACGATGGTAATATGAAACTGGCCCTTGTCATCGCGCGCCAGCAACGAGCCAAAATCAGGATAATTGATTTTTTGCACTTCGATACCGAGATTACCAAGAATCACGCGCATATCCAGACACGGACGTTGCGCATCCGTTCTGGCAAAGTATCGCCGCACAATAATGCTTAAACGTTCAAGATCACCACTTGCCACGCAAGTCACAATCTCTGGAAAGATGGCAATCATGTCATTCTCCTTGTTGAGATGGGTACCGGCATATATTGTAGGCTATTGTAATGCATTATTGAGGTTTACTGTAGATGAAACGGCGCATTCTCACGATTTCCAAGCCGTATGTTGCCAAAATTTACCGCGGCAAACTAACGGCTCTCACACAAAATCATGAGATGAGCGTCGGCTTGATCTGTCCACCAAACTGGGCAAATACGGCATGGGAAGAAAGTCAAAGCCTTGAACCAATTGATGTACAGAGATTACCGGTCGTCTTCAACGGCAAGAATCATTTTCATTTCTATCAGGGCCTGACGGCGGCGATCACCCGTTTTCGCCCTGATATCCTGAACGTTGAGGAAGAACACTACTCGGCAGTGACCTGGCAAGCTTTGCGCATCGCCCGCCAACTGCGCCTGCCGATGACTTTCTATACCTGGCAGAACATTTATAAGACCTATCCGTGGCCGTTCTCGGCCATGGAACGGGCGGTGTTTGCTTACTGTCAGGAGGCATTTGCCGGCAATCAGGAAGCCGCCGATGTACTGCGCGCGAAAAATTATCGCGGCCGGATCACCGTGGTCCCGCAGATGGGCATTGATCCTGAACAATTCCGTTTTCTACCACTGACGTCCACCACCCGGCGCGAAACACGGCAACAATTACGGCTTGATCCTGACATCACCTGGTTTGGTTTTATCGGTCGCATCGTCGAGGAAAAAGGCATTCAAAATCTCATCACCGCTCTCGATCGCATCACCACCGATAAACGCATCGGCTTGCTGATTGTCGGTGATGGACCGTATCGTCAGACTTTGCAAACACTCGCCGCCCGCACCCGGCGACCGGTGGTGTTTCATAACGCCGCGCCATCAACGCATATGCCGTCCTATTTATATGCTCTATCGATTTTATGCCTCCCATCGTTAACGCGCGCCAATTGGAAGGAACAATTCGGTCGCGTTCTGATCGAAGCCATGGCCTGTGGCACCACCGTGCTAGGCTCTTCCTCTGGAGAGATTCCGCGCGTGATCGGCAACTGCGGCTGGACATTTCCCGAAGGTAATACCCAGGCTCTGGCCGAAACACTGACAGAGATTCTGACACAACCGGAAGAAGCTGGGATTCGCGCCATGGCCGGCGTGCAACGTGTGGCGCAACATTTTACGCATGCCGCCGTCGCCGCCCAATTCGCCACCGCTTTTGCCAGATTGTGAGGCGAGCAAAGCGAAGGCGAAGAATCTCCCCTAATTCACCCATATAACAAATTGAAATTACATATAAAATTAGCATTCCTAAGATCTACTGACGAAATACCGAATTAATCATTAAATCGGAAGACGTTTTCGGTTGTACGTAAGGAGAAGGATATGGCACTTCCACTATTTCAGGAAAAACGCCTGGGCTCGCGCCGCCGCTTATCAGGATTGATGCCCGGCAAACTTATGTTGGTTAGCGAAAAACGCGCCGTCAGCGCCCGTCCGGTTGATGTTTCCACACATGGACTTGGTGTATTAATTGCCGAAGAACTGGAGCCTGGGACAGCTATGCTACTGGATACCCCGAACGGCTCCATCAAAATGCGTATCGCCTGGCGTCAACCGGACTTTGGCAAACGCGATATGTTTCGTTACGGACTGGTCGCAGACGAAAATAAAGTCGACCTCGAAGATTTATTCCTGAAGACCAACTGTCTGAAGTAAACAATCACCACCAGATATTCTGCAACAAACTTTTGAGCATCACTGTGCCAAGGATGGCCAGCGTTGCCACGCCGCAGGCAGTCAACCAATAACGCCGCAAATGCATGACCAAGCACAGTAATAAACTTTCGCGCGCCAGAGTCAGCAGTAGCAAGATACTGAGGCCCGCGCTGATCGCCTGTCGTCCCATTTCCTCTTGCTCGGGCGCCATCAATAATCCCAGCAGCCCCTGTGCCATCAACAACGCCGCCAAAACTAACGCCAATCGAGTGACCCGCACAAGGGTTTCGACAAACCAAGCATTGGCGGCGGCAATTGTTTTCGAGTTCATGACAACCACATCCTCATACCAACGCCCAACAATACCAGCGCAAAAATCAAATTTAACAACCGGCCTTTGATAACGTGTGCCAATTTATTGCCGCCCAAAGACCCAACGACGGTGCCGGCAAGACACACGACTGTCATACCCAAACGCATATGCGGCGAGTTCAGATAAACCAGTGCCGCGCCGGTACCGGTCACTGCCATTGTATAGCTGCTGGTGGCGGTGGCCACACGCGCCGGTAAGCCGCCGACGAACTGCATTGCCGGTACCAGAAAAATCCCGCCACCAACACCAAGCGCACCCGCAAGTACCCCGGCCAACGCACCGATAGCACCAAGCAACGCCGGTCGTCGCGGCAACGCCAGCGGATCATCACTTGTGCTTGTTTTGCTTGCCGCAGTTGACTTACGAGCCTGTAGATAAATCATAAACAGCGAAATACTGACCGCCGCGCCCCCAAAAACCTGCTGCAAGATCGCGGCATCAATGCGCACACTTATAAATGCACCGACAAGGCTGAAAATCAACGCCGCCAACTGTAACAACAATGCTGACGAAATATTGACTGCGGCCAGGCGCTGTTTTTGTAAGCCGACCATATGCGCATTGATCAACACCGCAAAAGCCGACACCGCGATCGCTGACTTCACCGGTACATCGCACCACAACGACAGCACCGGCACAAGAATCACGCCACCGCCCAGTCCCAGCAGTCCACCGAACAAACCAGCACCGGCGCCGACCATAACAAACATCAATGCTTCATACGTCGTCAAAGATTGTTCTCGCTATTTTGCAAATCAAACATCAACGATAAACACATCAACATAATTTGCATCACTTTATTAAATTCGTCGAAAACAATTGAAATCCAATTTCGCATTAGGTAAAAATATTACAGAAGCACATGAAATCTTTTTTGCCACCAAGTTATCAATGGAGTTTTTCATGTGCGCGTTTAGTTTAGCCTAGTTCCTGGGGCCGCTAGGAAGATGGTTTCAGGTTAGGGATTGTTGATCAACGTTTTAAGGAGGAAGTACTTTGGACATGAACGCAGCTGATGCACCAGCACCAAAAAAGAGAAGACGTAAGGCAAAGAAGGCAACCAAGCGCAAGGCTAAAGGCACCAAGAAAGCCACAAAAAAAGCTACTAAGCGCAAGGCAACCAAAAAAGCCACGAAAAAAGCAACCAAACGCAAAGCCACTCGTCGCAAGGCAGCGAAAGCTACCAAGCGCAAGGCTACCCGTCGTCGCAAGAAATAACTGGCGACGAGCGTTTCAACGCTTAAAAAAGATTGGGCTGACCCTTTTGGATCAGCCCAATTTTTTTGTTTGAGGAACGGAACAACCTCTGGCTAATACGCATTCCAGGCATACTGTTGCACCATGCGCTGGGTATTGAAGAACGATCCATTAATCGCAATCGATGCTCGCATGACCGCCGCATAGGCGTCGGGTCGCTGGTAGTACGTTGGCAAAATGATATTTTCGAGTTTGTCATACATATTATTCGCGGCCGCTGCCCGCAATTTCAGATCATCTTTATCCCCATCGCGCATACCATCGGCGGCATCTTCGATCTCCCAGCCGGTCACGCCTTCCTGATGACCTTCAACCCACCAACCATCAAGAGTGCTTAGACTGGGTACGCCGTTTAGCGCCGCTTTCATCCCACTAGTGCCCGAGGCTTCCAGCGGCTTCAGCGGATTATTCAACCACAGATCGACGCCAGCGGTGATCTTGGCGCCCAAATCCATATCGTAATTTTCGACATACACAACATGAACCTTCTTTTTGTCCAGCTGACCGGCACCGTTGACAATGCGCTCGATCAAAGCCTTGCCGCCCATGTCGCGTGGATGTGACTTGCCGGCAAACACGACCTGAATCGCACCGTGCTTTGCAGCCAACGATTGCAGGCGCGCCAGATCATGGAACAACATATCACCGCGCTTATACTCGGCAGCTCGCCGTGCGAAGCCGATGGTGAAAATTTTGCTGTCGAATTGAACGCCCAGACGTTGCGCCAATTCATCAAACAGGATTTTTTTGGCGGCCACATGCGCCTGCTCGATATCGACAGTGGTAAAATCCCAGGCGTAGCGTAAAAAGTAATTATCCTGACGCCATTCTGGAATTTTTTGATCAAAGAGGTCACGGAAAGGCTGCGAGGTCCAGGTATAAGCATGAACGCCGTTGGTGATCGCGGCGATCGGATGTTCCGGGAACATCTGACGCGACACTTCACCATGACGCTTAGCAACACCATTTACATAGCGCGAAAACCGCAACGCCAAATGTGTCATATTCAAATCGCCGTTAGGACAAGCGCCCACCTGCCGCAGACCTTCAATCTCATGAGCGCCAATTACCTCGCTCGCCAACTGCAACGGGAAGCGATCGTGCCCCGCCGGCACCGGTGTATGCGTGGTGAAGACGCAACGCTCCTGCACCCAACTAACGTCTGCCGTCGTCGCCTGTACCAGCGGCTTGCCCGCCAGGCGTTTATGCAATAACGCCAGTGTCAGCAACGCCGCGTGGCCTTCATTCATATGATAAGTACCAAGATGCGCGCCAGAGCGCGCATCGTCGGCCGTCGAATAGCCCAACTTATCCAGTAACTGTACGCCGCCCATGCCCAGCAACGCTTCCTGACAAAGACGATAACGCTCATCACCGCCATAAAGCTGATCGGTTAAGGTTCGATCATATTCTGCATTACCGGCGACTTCACTATCGAGAAAATAAACCGGCACGACATGCCCTGTCACACCTTTCACATCATAACGCCAAGCTTTGGCTTTAACCTTGCGGCCTTCGATAACAATCTCGATGCTTTCCGCCAGCGGCTGCAAGATATCCTCGATATTCCAGCGCACCGGCGATTCGGTCTGTTTGCCGGCACCATCGACATGCTGGCGAAAATAACCTTTGCGATACAATAGACTCACACCAACCACCGGCATTTCCTGATCGGCAAACGACCGTAACGTATCGCCCGCCAACACCCCAAGACCACCGCTATAGGTCGGCAGGGCGGTTTCCAAACCGATTTCCATCGAAAAATAAGCGATACCTTTGAGTTGTTTGCTGACTAGCTTGGTCATATGCATCCTCTGCCTGATTGACATACACAAACAAAAAACTGGCGGTTTTCCACCCATTTTGCGGTCGGACTATAACGAAAGAGCCCACAGGGCGCAAATTTAATTGGCTTTTCCACCTTGAATCACCTATACCCCGCCTACGGACGCATTTTCGACTGTCGGTCCTTTGGGAACAGTCTCCAAGGTATTTATATAGATATGATCGATCCGCAATCCAGTCAGATCACCCCGGATTTCGCCATTGACGCCGCTGGCGTCTCGCGGCTGCACTATCCGTTTGTCGTCGCCGGCTCGGCATCCGCGCCACAACAAACAGCTAGCGGCTGCTGGACCATAGCCGCCAAAGTCGCCAGTACGGAACGCGGCACGCACATGTCCCGCATGCTGCAAGCCCTTGAGGAAGTCAGACAAAAACCCCTGGATATTTTCGCTCTTCAGGATTTCGCGCGCCAATTACTGACGCTACTCGAATCAACGCAAATCACCATACAAACGGAATTCATTTGGTTCGCGCCAGTGCAAGCACCGGTAACCGGCGCCACCGCCTTGCTGGATCACCAGGTACGTTTTGGCGTGCGGGCCGGCGAACAAGAGCAAGCCACCATCTTTATGGAAGTCGCCGCGAAATCCGTTTGCCCTTGTTCTAAAGCTATCTCCGAGCGTGGCGCCCACAATCAACGCTCCCTGATCAGCGCCGATATTGAATTGGCCGTCGGCCAGCAATCGTTGGATCTGAGCGCGTTATCACATCTGCTACAACACGCCGCCAGCTCGCCCGTTTATCCGATTCTAAAACGCGCTGACGAAAAACACGTTACCGAACAGGCATTTGATCATCCGGTCTTTGTCGAAGACATCGCCCGCAACGTCGCCAATAAGCTCGCGGACCTTAGTGCCGTCGCCGCATTTACAGTGCACGTGCGTAATTTGGAATCCATTCATAGCCACGATTGCTTCGCGACGATTCGCTACCCGCTTACTCAGCCCACGGGTCCTTAATATAGGCGTAGCGTTTTGGATCAGCGGCGCAGTAGTTGCCGGTTTCCGGTTGGTTGAAATTCAGTACGCAAACAATTTCGCCATCCGACGTTACCGCATGACCAAATTCGCGTTTAAGATTCTTGCAATTAGTATCGGGATACGTCGCCACACAAACAACCGCGCGCTGCTCATCGGCACCAACGACATACACGTAACGTGGCTGACCGGACTTCTCACACAAGTCGAAACCATCGGCGGCAAAATCCCGAGCACAAATGATTGTTTGCGCCATCGCCGTGGGCGCCATTAACAACGTCAACCCAAAGATAATCCATCGCATCTAAATACTCCCGGCAAAATGACACGCAACCACGTGATCTCCACCTTTGACACCGCCATGCTGCTGCAACGGCGGCACGCTGCTACGACATATATCTTTAGCATGCGGACAACGCGTATGAAAATGACAACCTGCCGGCGGGTTCACCGGTGACGGCACTTCGCCCTTGACGATTATGCGCGATCGCCGCTTCTGTGGCTCCAGTTGCGGAATCGCCGACAGCAATATACGCGTGTAAGGATGCGCCGGCTGCTGATACAACGTATCGGCATCAGCCATCTCAACAATCCGCCCCAAATACATGACGGCGATATGATCCGACATGTGACGAACCACCGAGAGTCCATGCGCGATAAACAGATACGCCAAACCAAATTCCTGCTGCAACTCCAACAGCAAATTCATCACCTGCGACTGCACCGATACGTCAAGCGCTGACACCGGCTCGTCGCAGATAACCAGTTTTGGATTCACCGTCATCGCCCGAGCGATACCGATCCGTTGTCGCTGCCCACCGGAAAACTCGTGCGGATACTTATCAACGGCGGTCGCCGGCAAACCAACGCGCTCCAGCAATTCCCTGACCTTCGCTCGTCTAACCCGTCCGCGTCCCAAACCATGGACGTACAGCGGTTCTTCGATCAACTCACCGACGGTCAAGCGCTGATTCAACGACTCATACGGGTCCTGAAAGATCATCTGCATATCGCGCCGCGTGGCGCGCAAATCCCGGCGACTTAACGTCGTAATATCGACGCCGTCAAACAACACCTGACCACCGGTTGGTTTATACAATTGCAAAATCGTGCGCCCGACCGTGGTTTTCCCACACCCCGACTCACCAACCAGACCTAACGTCTGGCCCGCGCGCAAACTAAAACTGACATCATCCACCGCCTGCACATCGCCGATGCGTCGATAAAACCAGCCGCCGCGCACCGGGAATAACTTCCGCAGATTTTTAACTTCCAGTAATTCCGAACTAGCCACGGCTCAACTCCTGCCAGCGAACGCAACGCACCTGATGCCATGTCGATGCAGCCGTCAATGCGGGAACGTCCGCGCGGCATTGCTCCTGGACGAACGAACAGCGATTTTGAAAACGACAGCCGGGCGGGAATGCATTCAGTGCCGGCACGTTGCCACTGATTACTGCTAGCTTGGATTTGCGCGGTTTATCCGCGCTTGGTATCGACGCCAGCAAGCCACGTGTGTATGGATGCAGAGGTGTCTCGAACAATTCCTCGACGCCTGCATGTTCCACGATCATGCCGCCGTACATTACCGCGACTTCATCGCACAGCTCGGCAATGACGCCCAAGTCATGCGTGATAAACAACATGGCCATCTGCATATCTTTTTGTAGCTGCCGCAACAGATCAAGAATCTGCGCCTGCACGGTGACATCCAAAGCAGTGGTTGGCTCGTCAGCGATCAAAATATCCGGCTCACATGCCAAAGCGATGGCGATCATCACCCGCTGACGCATGCCACCAGATAGTTGGTGCGGATAATCATCCAAACGCGTATGCGGATCAGCGATACCAACCCGGTCCAACAACTCAATGCATTGCTTCCGTACGACATCGGGAGCCAACTCCGGCTGGTGAATTCTGAACACCTCGCCCAACTGCTTGCCGATCTTGTGTACCGGATTCAGTGCTGTCATGGGCTCTTGGAAAATCATGGCGATACGATCGCCCCGGACTTCATGCAACGACGTTGGTGCCAGATGCACGATATCTTGCGAACCAAGCCAGATATGGCCGCTATCGATGCTGGCGGACGGTTTTGGCAACAAACGCATCATGCTAAGCGCCGTAACTGTCTTGCCACTCCCCGACTCACCCACCAGGCCCAAAGTCTGGCCGCGCTGAAGCGCGAAGTTAACGCCGGTCAAAGCCTGCAAAATCAGGCCGCCTTCGCCGCGGAAACTGACGCGCAAATCCTCGACCCGCAAAACTTCGTCTCGCACCGTCACCACTGCCTCACCTAACCGCCAACTTTGTAAGTCGTGTCTTTTTTGACCACGACGGGAAAGGTTTTCTTGCTTTTGCGTGCCGCATCCGTCTCCGCCTTGCGCTGCGCATCAAACCACACCACCGCCCCAACCATCAAACCACCCTCATTCGGATCCTCGCCCATGGGCGCCAACGGATCCGATGAGATTTTTTGTGCCGGCACGTCCGGGAAACGCAACCAACGCCAATATGCCGCTCTGAAATACGGTGCCTTGACCGCCGGAATAACACAGCCGATATCGTGCAGTTTCTGCTGAATCTCTTTGGACAACTTAATCAGAACTTTTTCATCGACAGCGTCGCGATGCGCATCAATCATTTTATCCAGCTCTTTGTTATCCATATTGCAAAGATTATTGGTCTGCGGCTTGTGCGCATTGATGGAATGATACGCCTCCCAAAACCGCGGACGGGCGGTGGTCGACCAGGCCATATGCGCAACCTGGAATTTTTTCTCCAACATGGCTTTAAATGATTGCGTCGGATCCATTTGTCGCATCTTCAGATCAATACCAGCCTTCTTGGCTTCTTCGCGGAGAATGACCAGACGCTCGGTATGGAAGGGATTGCCGTAGGTCACTTCGATACTTAAACGTTGACCGTTTTTCGTTCGGATACCATCGGCACCCCGTTGGGTCCAACCAGCTTTCTTGAAGTACTCATCGGCTTTCGCGATATCAAATGCGCGCGCCTTGATCGTGGTGTTCTGATAGGCGCCGTAACCTTCGTATGGCTGCTGCATGCGCTCATAATCACCACGCAAAACCGTTTTAATCACTTGCTCCCAGTTCATTGCATGCGCAAAACCATAACGAACATTATCATCCTTGAACAACGGGTCATCCATATTCATATACAAACCAAGCGATGGTAGCGGCGCATCGGTATAAAACCACAGACGCTCCACATAACCTTCGGTAAAAGGCGAACCCTTGGTTTTATCGTGCCAATAGCTGGGCAGTGTTAAACCAGTAGCGTCAAAATCACCGCGGCGAAAGTGCTCCCACATGGCATTCTCGTCACGAACGACGCGAAAAACAACTTCGTCAAAATTGAAACGATGCTGGTAAAAACGCAGATCTTTAGCCCACCAATCCTTTTTGCGCTTAAAGGTAATCAATTTACCCTTTTCCAGCTTATCGATTTGATAAGGACCAGTGTTTGGCTCAACGATCCAGTTGTACTTGGTCACGAAGTTCGAGCCGAGGGGATGATAAAAATGTTTTGGCCGTGGCGTTAAACCTAAAGCCATATCCAAATCTGGTTGCGCGCGCGTCGCAAAAACACCGATCGTCAATGGGTCATATTTTACGATCTTATCAATCTCTTTAGTGTAGTAGTCGTTATACCACGGTGCGACAATATGCTTGGAACGCATGAACTCCAGCGTGTATTCAAAGTCGTCGGCGGTTACCGGCTTGCCATCCGACCAACGCGCGTTCGGATCAATTTTAAAATACATCGATTTTTTATCGTCTCCATAAGCCCAGTGTGTCGCCAATTCACGCACCACTTTATCGGTGTTAGGGTGACGATTAACCAAACCCATCTGATTAGAAAGGATATAACTCCGAAAACCACTATTGGAATCCGGACCAACCGTGCGCAAAGTCGGCGGAAAACTAAGTATGCCCGTCCGCAATTTTCCACCTTTTTGCGCCTTGGGATCCGCAAACGTTGGATCGGTATCATTAGTCAGCCATTTTAAATTTGCCGGCAAGGTGTTGGCAGAAGCCATGCCGCCGCTACCAACAAACAGCCATCCCAAAACACATAAACTCAGATACGGGCGCAAACGAACAAACATAAAATATCTCCCTGACATTTACTCATAAGTGGAAAATTTTTTCGGATCAAAGGCCTCGCGAATCGCTTCGCCGATAAATGTTACCATGGTCAAAATGACAATCATCGAAGCCACCACCGACGTGGCGATCCAGAGCGCGCTCATATTGGCGGTCCCCTGGTTCAATAATTCACCCCAGCTTGGTGTCGGCGGCGGTAGACCAAAGCCCAGGTAATCCAGCGAGGTCAGCGCGACTATACCGCTCGATAGCGAGAACGGAATAAACGTCACAATCACCGATACCGCATTGGGCAGGATATGCTTAAACATAATGCGTGCATCCGAGCAGCCGATCGCTCGCGCCGCCATCGTGTAGTCGCGCGCCTTTTCTTTATAGGTAATGGAACGCATGTACCAGGTCATGGCCATCCAACCAAAAAACATCATGATGGCCATCAGCGAGAAAAAATTCGGCGTTACCACCGACGAGACAATGATCACAACATAGAGGAACGGAATATTCGCCCAGATTTCGATAATGCGCTGGAAGCCGAGATCAAAGCGACCACCGAAATAGCCCATCGCGCATCCAAGACTGATACCGATCGCGTAGTTGCACAGCATCAACAACAGCGAGAATACGATCGCCGTACGAAAACCATATAGCAGTCGTGCGAGAATATCGCGGCCGACGGTATCGGTACCCAGATAATGTTTGAACTCGATATTCGGCGGATATGGTGGATAGTTTTCCGCGAGCGTATGAACTTCGTACGGATTATAGGGTACCGGCGGCATGATGATGAAATCCTCGCCGCCGGCCTCGACAAACTGCCGCGCCAACTCGCGATAATTTGTTTCATAGTCGTAGTCGAGTCCAAACGTCGCTCCCGGAATCACCGCCGAATAGGTGGGGAAGTAATACTGTCCCTGGTAACGCACCACCAACGCGCGACTATTAACAACCAGCTCCGCACCCAGAGCGATAATAATCAGCAGACTCATCAGGATAAACGAATAGTAGCCCCGACGCAGCGAGCGGAAACGCTGCAACTTCTTACGGGTAATCGGCGTAATACGCAACCAACGACGCAACAATCACTTCCTATTCAAACTGCACACGCGGATCAACCAATGCGACACAAACATCCGACAAAATATTACCGAACAGTTGCAAAGAAGCACTGATCACCAGAATGCCCATCACCACCGGATAATCGCGATCAACGATCGCTTCATAGCCAAGCAGCCCAAAACCATTAATGTTAAAGATTTTCTCGATCAGGAACGAACCAGCGATGAGCAGGGAAATATTGTTGCCAAAATGCGTCGCGATCGGAATCAGACTATTCTGCAACGCATGTCGCAACACCGCCTGCCGAAAAGGTAAGCCTTTGGCAATCGCCGTCCGGACATAATCAGCCGCGAGGTTATCCAGCAAATTATTTTTGAGCAGGAACGTCTCGATGGCCAAACTTCCGGCCATGTACGCGGTTAGGGGCATCACGGCATGATAGAGAATGTCTTTGATCTGATCCCACCAATTTAAATCGCTAAAAGCATCACTGGTGAAACCACCGAGCGGAAAAATCTCCCAATGCGCACCAAGAAATACCAGTAACAATACGCCGACAACATATCCGGGCACGGCATAACCGGTGAACACGACCACCGAGCTGATATTATCAAAGACACTGCGGTGTTTGAGCGCTTTTGCCACGCCCAGGGGAATGCAGATCAAATACGTCAAAATCAACGTCGCCAAACCATAAAATGTCGAGATCGGCAGGCGCTCTTTGATTGTCTCCCAGACCGGTTCACCGTAACGCGTCGACTGCCCGAGGTCCAAGCTCACGACCTTTGCCAGCCATTGCCCGTAACTGATCAATACCGGCTTATCAAAACCGTAGTAGCGTTTGAGTTCGAGCAGCTGATCGTCCGACAACGCGGCGCCTCCGATACGATCAGACGAACCACCCCGCCCCTGGCTGCCCATCTGCGCTTCCATGATCATGCGCTCAATCGGTCCACCAGGTACAAAGCGAGTGACGGTAAATACCAAAACCGAAATACCAAGAAAGGTCGGAACAACGAGTAACAGGCGGCGGATAAAATACTTGGTCATCGTCTAAGCACCATCCGCGGATGGCCCACTGGCGGTGACATCGCTGGTCTCGTCGACATCGTCACCCGGCCGGGCGCCGAGAGTCAGGAACAACAACTTGGTGGCGATCAGCGATAGGACGACAACGCCGAGCAACGATAAAATATACTGCCAATGTCCCGCGTCCACTCGTCCTCCCTGACGCCGTCGCCGACCGTTCTTTACATGTAACTATATGATGATTATAGAAAGGATGGAGCCTGACAGCTACCCATGGCAGCAAATCAGTGAAAATTGACCGGGAGATTCAGCCAGGCGTTATTGCTTTCGTACAAGGGATTAATGGCGCGATACGGTACTGGTTGAGCGTTATCCTCGTTGACGACGTAACGCTTGTGGCCCTGCTTGTCGACAAACACGCACCAACCACTGGCGTTCTCAATCTGCCCACCACCACGACGTCGTAAAGATTTACGGACTTCATCAAGGCTGATCGTCGGCACTTTTTTCATGATGTCCCCCGCGCTATGAATGGCGATAACGGTTGCGGCAGAAAGCCTGTAACACATGCTATGCATAGACAACGCTCTCATGCAACTGACATCCCGAAAACGTAATGGTTTCATGTAACAAAAAATATTAGTAATTACAGTTAGTTGTATTTTTAATTTTTATAAATCTCTATTTTTACTTTAGAAATCGCCAAAATTTACCGATTTACCAGACGTTAGTGGGAGAATGGCCATGAAATCGCGGCATATATACTGCAACATCTTGAGCAGCATGGTTTTGGCGACATTGTTGCTCAGCAGCTGCAAAGATCAATCGGGATTCAGTGGCGGGGTCAATCAAAAAGCCTCACCACCAACACCCGCGCAAGATGCCAAGCCACAACCAACGCCAGTCCCGACGCCCCAACCCGTGACGCCTGATTGCACCGATCATGGCCAGACAAGCGCCCAATTGCTGAGCACCACCATTGTCAACGGCGCGATGAATCAATTGTTACGTTACAAAGTGTCGATCAAAAATTGTCTGGGCCAAGCAGCACCGCTGACCGCCACTCACATTTTATTTGATATGGATGCTTTTGTGCCGCAACCCATGCAAGTCAAAAATCTCTCGTACCTTATCACCGCCGAAAACACCAATGCGGTACTTGGCAGCGGCGTTATGCAAGCGGTCCACGGTCATGATTTATTTGGAGTTGCGGGTCTGGATCGCTTTCATCATCGGACGAATAATATTATCAATCTGCCCGCCGGTATTCAAACCGTGAACTTTGCCGTCGATCTATCCGGCTTTATCCATCACAACTTTATGTACGCCAATATACGAGCGCCGGCCATCGAGACGATCAATACGTTCTTACGCTTTGGCAACGCCGCACCGGTAACGCAACCGGTACAATTTCAGAATCCACCGGGCACACCGTAGTTTACCAGGAAACGCCAAGATAAAAACGCAGAGCATGCAAAGTCGTGGTCTTCGCTAAACCATTAAATATATTCTCGGCATCCTTGCGTTCCTTGGTGTCAGCATCAGAGGGAAAAGTCGTTTTATCGTTGATCTTGGTGAGCGGCACGAAAGCACCGATCCAATCACAACCGATCGAAAACATCTCAAACTGCCAGCGGTTGCCGATCTGAAAATCGAGACCCAGTGCAGAGGAATTCACGTCGAGAATCACGTCCTTCGTTCCAGTCAGGTCTTTCAGGTTATCCTTGATACCGATCGTGCGACTACCGATACCAGCGTTGGTATAAAAGCTATTGCCCCAGAATTTCTTGATCCGAGCCGTGGTCTGCTGACCATACACCGAAAAGAAAAGTAAATTGACTTCACCAAAGACGTGATCAAGTTCAAACAATGTATCCGATTTGTAGTAATAGCCTGGCGTCAAACCGATCCCGCTAACCACGGTGGAAAATATACCAAGCGGCTGCGCCACCAATGACCAGGTTTTATCACCACGATTGAATGCGCTGGTATCGCGATCGGATGAGGTAATCAGCGCCTGCTGTGATCTGTCGACTTGCGACCGATCCATGTCAGCAGGGTCTTCGACTTCGATTTCGGTTGTCACTGTCTGTTTTATCTGCGCATCAGCCGTTCCAACGCCCATCAAGCCAATCAGACCAACACAACTCCACGCCAGCGCGTTTGCAACATTCATAGGCACTCCAACCAAAAAAAGCGGTGATGTATATGTATTACCAGACACTGTCACCGCTCGGCAACATGGACATGCCACTCTATGAATGTTGTCCTTATGGATGATGCGACAGACGTCGACCGACGATCATACGATAAATCGCCAGTAGCAACACGGCACCGAGCACCGAGGCAATAAACCCGGCCGCCTCCCCTGCCACATACAAATTCAGCGCCTGCCCAAGATACTGAGCGAACACCGCGCCACCAACGCCCAAGGCCGTGGTCACGATAAGGCCACCGGGATCATTTCCAGGCATAACTGCTTTGGCAATCACGCCAACGACAAAACCAATCAGCAACGTCATGAGTAATGAAACCATTGATTGTCCTCCTTAGAACAACATTTCCATGAACCGTAATCGCGAATCATGAAGCAAAAGTTGCACATGTAACGCCTCGACGATGATGCAAACATGGTGCCACCCATATCCCGACTTGATCCCCGGCTCATAGAGAGTAGAATCAGGCGTCTATGCGTGGTTTACTTCTGTACATCATCAGCCTCAAAGCCGCCGCTCATCGCCTGCGCCATGATCTCGCGCGCGAGTTGGTGGTGGCAATCTGTGGCGTCGTGTTATTGGCGACGTTCTGGTATGTCTTCAACGATTTCTTGAACGTGGAAGTACGAAATCTCTCTACGAACATGCGTGATGCTTTTGCAACGGCGGGTGCCGGTGCGCTGTTGTTCGCCGCCCTCGCAACCGCGCAACGCCTGGTTCGCGCCGAGCGCACCAGCGACGATTCGTTGCGCATCAGTGCCTGGCGCCTCGGCGAAGCACCCCGGATATTGCAAGTTTTTATGTGCCTGCGCTACCTCTCAATCGTCGCGGCGTGTTTTGGTGTCGCCTGGTATGTCATTTACCGGTGGTTAATCGCACCACCAATGGGAACGGCAATACTTGTGCAGATCGGATTATTGATTGTTCTCCTGATCTGGCAGTGGCTGGCCGCCCGCCCCCGACCAACGACCGAGCAGGTCAAGGACCTGGTTGGTGAGACATCGGGGTCGCGCTCTGCTCTGATGGTGATGGTGCGTTGGCGTTTGTTGCAAATGCTCCGGCGCAATCGCACGACACGCTTGTGTCTGGGGATCGCCGCCATGTTCGGACTGATCGCAATTTATAGCGCCATCCGCGGCGCGCCACCGGCAGCCATGCTGATGTCGGCATTCGCCAGCGGTGTTTTTTTGGCGACGGCGATGGCTTTCCAGCTTGCTGAGGATTTGCAATACGCCTGGGCAGAACGCTGTCTTGGTGTATCACACGAACTTTTTGTCAAAACCTATTATGTGATCGGCGCGCTACTGAGTATCAGCTTTGGGTTGGTGACTCTGCTATGCATCCTAGCCGGCGTCTATCTGCAAACCAGACCGGAGTTATCATTATTGTCGCTATACGCGAAAGTACCGATGATGATGTTTGTACCTTGCTATCTGTTGCCGCAAATCGGTTTGCAAATTGATGGCCGGCGGCCGGCGATTCAGATTATGATGTTAATTCTTTTTGGTTTGTTTGTGGTCACAGCGATTTATGCCCATTGGCTAAGCGTGATCCTGCTGCCGCTGCTGCCAAGTTTCACCGAGCAGAATCAGCGCGGGCATTTTTATCGGGCATAACTGAGAGTGATATGACTGATCTATGTTTGGACATCGTTGATTTAAGCAAACGCTACCCCGGTGGTTTTCAGTTGGGGCCTATTTCCCTGCAAATCCACGCCGGCGAAACCGTCGCTCTGTTAGGCAAGAACGGTGCTGGTAAAAGCACGCTTTTTCAACTGCTCACCGGCAGTCTTGATGCCACCACCGGTAACATCACTTTGCTCGGCGAACGCATGTTGCCCGAGGCTTTTGCGCTCAAACGCCGCATCGGCTATTTACCGCAGAACATGCATTTGCCACGCTGGGTGACCGGTGGCGAGATTCTCAATTACGCAGCGCAACTTTATCAATTGGAACATGCCAAAGCCGCGGTAAAGGCCGCCGCTGATTATTGGGATTGCGCCGGCTATTTGCACAAGCCGCTGGCGGCTTGCTCGTATGGCATGGGCAAACGCGTGGCGCTGGCATTGGCAAACCTGCACGATCCCGAGCTTTTGATTCTGGATGAGCCGACCTCCGGGCTCGATCTGTATCATATTCGCTCGCTGGAAGATCGCGTGCTGGCACGACAACGAGCCGGCAAAGCCACGATTATCTCCACGCACGACACGCATAATGCCGCGCGCCTAGCTGATCGTGCACTGATTATCGAAGCTGGCCAGATACGGGCACTGCCGAATTGGGCGGCGGCGAATATCATTGATCGCATTGCGTTGATCGAACACACCTTCTTTGCTTCCTCGTCAGGTCGGCATGAGTAGCCGCGCCGTCGCCTTCAGCAAGCGTTTCGCGTATCCATTGTGGCCCTGGTATCTCGCCGGCACCTGCGCGCTGGCGCTGACTAATATTATTACTCTCGAAATCCCCTTGTTCGCCAAAGATATCATCAACTCCATAGCCGATCTGGCGGAGCGCGATCGGCTCACGCGTCTGGCGTTGATCATCATCGGCCTTGGCTGTCTGCAAATGATCATCCGCACTCTCTCCCGCGTACTGTTGTTCTGGCCAGGTCGTGCGCTGGAAAGCAACGCCAAGCAGTATTACTTTGATCGCCTGCTGAAACTCCCGCAAAGTTTTTATGTCAAATTCGGCATGGGTGATCTGATTTCACGCCTGGCCAACGATATCGGTCAGCTGCGGGTATTCTATGCATTTGGAATTTTGCAGATTCTGAATCTGTTATTTTTAAGCCTATTCACTCTCAGTCGTATGCTGACGATTCACGCCGGGCTGACATTCGCTTGTCTGTTGCCGTTATGTCTGATGCTGGTGATCATGCGTTACGGCCTGCCGCTGATGCATAAATTTTCGCGCGACAATCAGGATGCACTGGGACGATTAACGAATCGCGTCACCGAGGCGTTCGTCAATGTACATGTTGTGCAGGTGAACGCCGCCGAAAACACATTTGTCGAACGTGCGCGCGACGATAATGTGGCGGTCTACACTACGAATATCAAGCTACTGTTTATCCGGACGATTTTATTTCCACTGATGAGTTGCCTGGTCGGCCTGTCACAGGTAATCGTGTTGTTTTATGGCGCCAACGAAGTTCTGGCAGGTCGGCTGACCGTCGGTGACATCATGGCTTTCAACGTTTTCATCGCTTTCCTGGCGTTTCCGCTGTCGGCGATCGGCATGATCGTGGCTATTTATCAACGCTGCCTGACCGCGCTCGATCGCCTGTATGATATCGAAGACGGACAAGAAGAAACTCCGGCGGTCAGCTCCGTATCCTTGACTACACCAACCACCAAACCGCTACTGGAGATTCAACATCTAAGTTATGCGTTTTCCGACAACAGCTCATTCGCCTTACAAGATATTTCCTTGCGCCTGGAACCGGGTAAAAAAATCGGCCTCATCGGCGCGATCGGATCTGGCAAAACCACTTTGCTAAATCTGATAACCAGATTATGGGATCCGCCGGCGACAACTATTTTCTTCAACGGCAGCGATATTCTAAGCATCAATCCACGTGAATTACGCAAATTAATTGGTTATGGGCAGCAATCAGTGCATTTATTCTCGGATACTATCGCTCACAATTTGCAGTTTGGTGTCGATCAACCGGTCACACAAGCGCAGTTAGAAGAAGTCGCCGGACAAGCGCATATTCTTGACGAGATTATGGGCTTTGAAAACCAGTGGCAGACAGAGATCGGCGAACGCGGCATTCGTCTATCCGGCGGCCAAAAACAACGCCTCGCTATCGCCAGATTGTTGCTACGGCAGCCAAAGCTATTATTGCTGGACGATGTTCTGTCGGCGGTGGATCAAAAAACCGAGCATCATCTGGTTCAGGTTATTAATCAAATCAAATGCACGGCGATTATCGCATCGCATCGACTCTCGGCGGTTCGCGATTGTGATGAAATCATCCTGCTTGATAAAGGCAGGATTCTGGACCGTGGCGATCTGACCGATATCCGTCGGCGACATCCACGTATCGATGCTGATCAGGTGGTGACCGATGCAACCTAAAGACGCATCACGAAAAAAACCGATCTTACATGATTTCCGCGATCTCAAAAAACTGTGGCCGTATCTGCACGGCGAACGTCGCAAAGTTTATCTGGCTATTCTACTAATACCGATCATCTCAGTGCTGCAAATGTCCATGCCACTGCTGGTAAAGCAGGCTATCGATGAAGGTATCGTCGGTCAAAACCCTCAGATTATCAAATCACTGTCGTTGATATTTCTCTTGGTGATTCTCGGCGAATACGCGGCACGCGCGTCACAGTCAGTGCTGACATCGCTGGCGGTGCATCGCATGATCCGTGATCTGCGCTTGGTACTTATGCATCATATCCTCAAGCTGAAAGCGGCGTTTCACGATCGCTCGATGAGCGGCGCCTTGGTAACGCGGGCGACGAGTGATTTTGACAATCTCAGCGAATCGCTTAATCAGGGTGTATTGACGTCGATCGTTGACTGCGCCGTCCTGATCGGCAGCTTGGTGGGCTTGTTTATTTTGGACTGGCGATTGGCCTTAAGTTCCATTGTTATTCTGCCGGTGGTTGGTGGCGCGATCAGTTGGTTTGCCAAAGCCCTAAAAACCGCGATGCTCAGCGCGCGCAAAAAGATCGCCGCCCTCAATGCCTATACGCAGGAGTGCTTGTATGGACATACAACGGTTAAAACGCTGACCGGCGAACTCGACGCCGCCAAACGTTATGCGCGGCTGAATCGCGAGTATCGCGACGCGCAGATGAGCACTGTTTTTTTGGATTCGGCGATGTTTTCCGTCATTGATGGTATCGCTTCGATAAGTATCGGTCTGGTGCTGTGGGTGGCGTTGTCACCGCTACTGGGGGATTTCGCTATTACCGCCGGCGTCATGGTGGCGTTCATACAATATCTGCAGCAATTATTTGAACCGCTCAAAGCTCTCGGTACAAAAATGGCGATGCTCCAGGGTGCATTCACATCCATCGATCGCATCTTTGGTTTGCTGGATAAAACGGAAGTCATCGAAGGCGACCATGCACTCACACAAGTGCACGGACATCTGGTTTTCGAGCACGTTTCGTTCAGCTACAAAGGTCACGACCGACTTACCCCAGACAATCTGGCGTTGCATGATTTGAGTTTTACCATGCAACCGGGCGAATCGCTGGCGTTGGTAGGTGCCACCGGCAGCGGCAAATCAACCATCATCAAATTGCTCAGTAAAATGTACGACGGCTACGGCGGCAGCATACGCCTCGACAACGTGGAATTACGGAACATTGCCAACAACGCGCTACACCAACACATCGCCGTGGTGCCGCAGGATATCGTTCTCTTTGACGGCACCATCGCTTTTAACATCGGACTCGATGATCCCACCATTACCCGCCAACAAATCGCAGCCGCCGCGACAGCGGTAGGCGCTGATACATTTATCAAGATGCTGCCTAATACTTATGACTTTGAAATCCGTGAGCAGGGCACCAATTTATCGCACGGGCAACGACAACTACTCACGTTCGCGCGGGCGCTGGCAAAACAACCACAGATGATCATTCTCGATGAGGCTACATCATCCGTGGATCCCGAATCCGAGGCTCTCGTGCAAGCAGCGATTACCAAAATTTTGCACGGCCACAGCGTGATCGTTATCGCGCATCGCCTATCTACGATTCGCGCCTGCGACCGTATCCTGGTGATTGACAAAGGTCGATTGGTGGAAAGCGGCAATCATGATCAGCTGCTTGCTCACGGCGGTCTCTATCATCAGCTGCATCACATGCCCGCTACCACTAGCGCAACATAAACAAACCCGCCGATACCATTTCTGGTACCAGCGGGTCGTGTAGGAGAAAACAGAACAGGGTTATCTTGATCTGTTTATCAAGAACTTAGTTCAGTGGAATGCCTTTGCTTAAGCTCGATAAAACTCGCTCTTGCGCACGTCTTGCGAAGAACTGGGGTACCGAGTTTTCACCAGAGGCTTCCGCCATATAGACAACTTCGATCGCGTTCGCATAAGGTGAACCGCCGACAAAGCCATCCAGGTTAATAAAGGCACCGATCATCACCGTAACAATATTCGTGTTGATCGAGATTTGACGCGTACACCAGTGGAAATCAACGCTCTCCGGCAATTGACCATGATAGAAACGACTGGTCATCGGTACATTGGGAATCATGCCGTAGTTCAAGACGTCGCCACGATTCGGGCCGCAATGCATACGGAAACGACTGCGGTTATTACGGAACTCCACCGACGAGTCAAAGAACGATACCGAGATACGCTCATAACCGGCGGCAGCTTTTTGCATATCCGTGCCGACTTCAACATAGTTAGGCGTAATGGTCATGTTATTGACCCATTGCATAAGATCGTTACGATCATTGGCGCGACAGTAGCTCAACGGACGACCAGTCATGGTTTTCCAGACTTCACGACGCGCACAAGGAACCGATTGCGCGAACGGATCAGAACCCGGATCAACCTGATACAAATCAGGATTTGCGCCAGTGATGGTGCGATTCGTCGCATAAGTTACGACATTCATATCCTGCGGTACCGCAAAGCGATACGAGCCAAGGATCAATGGCTGACCAAATACCTGTGCGCCACCAGGACCGACGATACCACCGCCAGCGCGGCTGAAGTCGATTCTAAAGCTCATGGTATCTTCCTGACCAATGCGCTTGGTCGTGGTATCGACCGGACGTACTACTAAGCTGTAGGTACCGCCATCCTGCATACCGAGGAAGGTATAAGAAGTACCTTCGGTACAATTAGTAAACTGCGTCTCGTCGTTGGCACGACACTCAAAATGCACATTCTGCGCATTGCCCGAACGCAACGAGAACGATACTTTTAATTGATCACTATTATAAACATCACCGATCGTGGACTTCTCAGCGATGACCGCCGCGAATGCCTCACCGACCTGTCTGGTAGCAGGTGTCGGATCTTCAACACCACCGGCTATCGACTTAACGCTTAACGTCACGACTTCGTCGGAACGTACGGTAAAGGGATAACCTTCAGGTAGACAATCCTCCCACTGACCGGCGGCTTTCTCGCTATCAACTTTACAAGAAAACTTCGCGTCAGTGGCCGAGCTGAAATAAGTCGCCGTAGCGATACCATTCGATCCCACTTTAACGTCGACAATCGTCGTTTCCGGGGCAGTCGGCGACCCTTTATTACCTTTCTTCTTACCTGTGATCGTACCGCAGCCCACAACTGCCGTAGCCATCACCAAGGCGGCCAGGATATGTGCCTTGCGCATGTTGCTGTAACCCTTCATTGCTGTCTCCTTTGATCGAAAAAACATAATTCTTCTTTCTCAAAGCTCTTTTTATAAAACCCATTAAAATACAATTGTTTGATTCGAAGCGGATTTTATAGACATTTATTAAAAAGTCAATATTATTTTATAACATTATTATAAATCATTGTAATTATTAACATTTTCAATGAGTCAGAATGGACATGTATTGATTATTAATAACAATACCTGAAAGAGCGTCAAATCTTTTGACAAGGTAAAAGGCAGGCTAAAACTCCGAAAAATCACTGTTTATGGTAACTTAAAGGAGTGGCCCAATCCTTGAATAGTAAGAGCACTGGCAAGGTAACCCAAGGAGTTGCAGTATGAGTCCATTATCCAAATTCATCAAGAACGGCACTGTTGTGGCAGTATGCATGCTGGCGCTCGCCGCATGTAATAAAAAGAAAGACTCAAAAGGCCCTGCGAATACAACGCCGATTAAAGACACCGCCGAAACGTGCGCGGCAAAAAGCGGTTATCAGTGGGATGGTGTTAGTTGTGTGGTTAGTACTGCCGAGAATAATCAAGTGCTCTGCGAACAAGCCGGCCGCGTCTGGCAAAACGATATTTGTCTGGCAAGCAATACAACCTATGTTCCGACCGCGATCGATGCCTGCTCCGATATGTTGACTCTAGGCGGCAATCTCGCCTGTCTGGATGCACGGACAAACGAATTGGAATCACATATTCGCGGTAAGCCGACCACCTTGAGTTGGGTCGGTGGCGCTATTAGCGATATGGAAGTCATTCGTAAAAATTACAACCAGCTGCGCGGCAAGAACATCTCGGAAAGTTCAAACTTTACGCAAAAATTCAGCGCCTGCTCGGATATCTATGTCATGGCTGTACAGTCGGCGCAGATAAACTTCCGACTCAATTCAGCATCGGATCAGGCCGACGCCGCGACGATCGCCCCGTATTTGCAGAATTTCAACACTGCGACTACGAGCACTCGTAAACTAATCGGCTGCCCGTAAGCTGTTTGCTGACGGCCGTCAGCGGCAAGCTGGCAGCCGAAAGAACCCCCACCACTATGCGCGGTTGGGGGGCCGTTCTTATAATTTCTTTCTTAGTTATTTAACGTCGGTGGCTTTCTTCTCTTTAGCTTTGCCTTTGCTACCGGCGAGCGCGGTGGATTTCTTCTTCACTTCTGGTAGCGTGACAACACCCAGCGGCCGCTTCTGCAGGAGCTGGGTATAGTCGCCGGCGATGCGCAGAGCTTCCTGCAGGTGTACGTCATCCTCCAGTTTCAGCTCTTCATCACCCGCCATATTATCTTCGTTATTTTTCTTTTTAGCGTTCTTATCCTTAGCGTCAGCGACCTCTTCCTTTAGGCTGACTTTCGAGCGAGCCTCGACGCTTCCACGATATTTTTTGATCTCTTCGTGGATTTCTTTAAAGCCTTCATCGGTGTCCGTCCTAGCTTTGCTGACGGTTTTCAGCTGCGCCACATAAGGAGTCACCTGATTCAACTTTTTCAGATTACTTGCCTTGATCTGCTCCCACGGCAACGCATAATCATAGTGCTTCTCGCCAATCTCCAATTCATCCACCAGGCTGGGGAAGACGATATCGGCATCCACGCCCTTAAGCTGCGTCGATGAGCCGAGCGGCCGGTAGAACTTGCTGATCGTGACTTTCGTCGCACCCATTTTCGGGCCGATATCTTCCAGACTCTGAACCGTGCCTTTGCCAAACGTATGGCTATCGCCCACCAGAATACCGCGACCATAATCCTGGATCGCACCCGCGAGAATCTCGCTCGCGCTTGCCGACTGACGATTAATCATCACCAACATGGGACCGTCATAGAATGAGCCTTTATCGGGATCATTTTTGACTTCGATGGCCTCGCTGGAATCACGGATCTGAACAACAGGTCCTTGGTCAATAAACATGCCGGCGATCCGTATGGATTCCTCCAGACTGCCACCACCGTTATTACGCAAGTCCAACACCAGGGCGTCGACTTTCGCGTCATTCAATTTTTTCAATTCCTGCAGGGTATCCATGGCACTGCTGCGGAAATTCCGTTCACGCCGGCTCATGCCTTCAAAATCGACGTAGAATGACGGCAACGAGAGAACACCGATTTTTTTCTCGGCTTTAGTACCGTCCTTCTCCTGAACAGAGACTTTAACGATTTTCGACTTGGCGACGCGATCGGTTAACTGGACTTTCTCGCGAATAACCGGCACCACAAACTGCGAACTCTTGCCGGCTTCTTCCCGGATGAGTGTCAACCGTACTTCGGTACCGCCAGCGCCGCGGATCAATTTCACCACCTCGCGTAAATCCATATCAATCACATCGACCGGCGGCTCCTTACCTTGCGCGACGGCGACAATCTTATCGTTGACGCGTATCTTGCCGGTTTTAGCGGCGGCACCGCCGGGAACCATGCTTTGGATAGTGGTAAAACCATCTTCGCCACGCAACACCGCGCCAATACCCTCAAGCGACAAGCGCGTATTAATGCGGAAATCCTCAAGCTGCTCTGCCGGCATATATTCCGAATGCGGATCAAGGCTCGACGAGAATGCGTTCAGGAATACCGAATAAACCTGTTCCATAGTGGTTTCGTTATGACGTTTAACCGCCAGCGCATAACGTTTTTGCAACTTGTCTTGCGATTTTTTTATGTCTTTTAGGGTTTGGTTCAATTGCAACAATTGAAATTTAATACGTTGCCGCCAACGCTCATTAATTTCTTCAGAGGTTTTGGCGAACGCGATTTTCTTGCGATCAACATCCATCGATTCATCGACGGTGAAATCGTGTTTATCGTTAATCAACTTGACAATGATCGTCTGCCGTTCCTGAAACCGCTTGGTATATAAATCAACGATACCTTTGATGGCGGCACAATCCGAAGCACGAATCATATCATCCAATTTCACTGCATATTTGTTTTCGAGATCTTTTACATCCTGCTCAAAGAAATAGACTTTGCCTGGATCCCAGCTGCGAATAAATTGCTCCAGCGTACGCCGGCTCAACTCGTCGTCAAAAACACTGAAGGCATAATGGCGTTTTAGATACTTGCCGGTTAAAGCTCGCACATGTTGGCAATTGAGCGCGAAGGCATCGGTGGTCGACACAGTCAACATCAATGCGATAAACAGCCCTAGAACCAGCCGAAATTTTGCTACCAATGCCATGTCTCTATCCCCTTTGCAGAATATCCATACAATATAATCTAATCGTGATTTTGTACCCCACCTTTTTCGACAACTTCGTGAGTTTCTAAAACCAGTGGGTTGGGAAAAATGCAAATTCAACATATTTCACATGAGAATTCCGCCACAAAAAAAATCCATTATCGGCAGTAGGCCAAAAACGACCGCACCGATCAGGAAGAAAAGCAATAAATCCCTAAATCTCGCGCCAATACCACCGAAAACCATAAAGAAGGCTATTCTCGTGGAGGCCACGTGCGGAATGCTTTAACACCATCGCCGGCGAAAAAACGCTTAACCTTTTGGTTGATCGATCACGTCGGGATGCAACATCGTGAATATGCACTGGAACTTAGTAAGCGTGGCTTTGACGTTCAGTTCTTCGCCACGCTTGATGCTCTTGTTCAGGAGACACGTGCGCGTCGGCCTGCGGTCATCGTCGTCGGCGACGAAGGCAGCGATCAACTCGTCGAAAAAGCTATTCTCACCTTAACCTCGATGCCAGATATTCTCGGTTCCCGACTGGTGATGACGTTGTCGCGACAACATGAGAATCTCAAACGTTTTGCGGCCTGCGGCGCGTTTCGCGATCTCATACCGCTGAATCTGGAGATGTCGCAGTGGTTGAATCGCTTTGTCTATGCCACGGCATCAACTAATTCCACGATCGCCGCCCCTCCTGTTCAGGTAACGATGAATTCGATCGCCGCTGTCTCGGTACCGGCTCGTGTGGTCTGGATCAGTCGCTCACGCTTGTGGCTGGAGTGTCGGGTGCGTCCTTATCGCGGCGCGACCCTTAATCTTACCGGCCCCCTGGCGCAAGCACTTGGTGTCGAGGCGCTGCCGTTGACGGTTGAGGACACGCGCACCAGCGGTCTGACATATCGTTTTTCTGATGCGCTCATCGCCAGCTGGCGCGTACCGGATGTTTTGCGCCAAACCACGAACAATCTCCTCGAAGAGCTCCAGCAAATTGATAGCGGCCCCCGCTGCAAAGTTTTTGTCGCTGTTCAGGACGGGCAGACACGCTCGGACATTCTGCGTCAGTTGGATATTCTTCAATTCGAGGTAACCACCGCTCTGCATAAAATGAGCGTGGTCGAAGAACCAAAGTTCTTCACACCGCATCTGGTTTTTGTCGAGGACTCTCTATGCGTTGGCGAAAACCAGGAGCGCTTTCATAAAATGCTGGGCAATCTGAATCCCGGTGTACCGGTGGTGATTGTCGGCAACAAACTGCGTACCGATGATATCCAGAATCTCGACCCTAATCGTAAGATCAGTATACTTCCGCGCGTAACTACCAATCTGACTCAATTGATCTGGAAAAAGTTTTTGCCGAAGACCGCACGTAATTTTGCCGAACATGGGCACGATGATGCCATTTATATTTCTTCGGACCATTTATTCTCGGTCGCACACGCAAGTTTTGCGGCGCGCTTGATCAAGCTTCACCCGAGCTCAGCCCAAATGAGTCTGCCATTCGCCATCAGTCAGTATGGGATGTTGCATATCGAGTCGCCGTTATTACGCAAGCTGATCGGTCGCAATCCTTATGCTAAAGTCACCCAGGTCGACGCTGTTCCCAATAAAGATGCTTCCTCCGAATTCAAGTACACGGCTAACTGCACACTGTCCGATGTCGATCGCGCTGATCAGAAGAAAATCGCTCAGGCGCTGGTACGAGTAGTCAGCGAGCAGTTCCTTGGCGCGCCTAGTACTGAGGGCCGAGTGCCCGGCACCATGGCACCCCTGACGCTGGAACAAACGACGACCAATGTTGTACCGCTGCAGCAAAACAACTGGCAAAGCACAACCTGGACGGTTCCAACACCGCCGCTGGCGACGAACGAGAAAGCAGATGCTGGTCAAAATGCCGAGCCCAAAGCCGCAACTCCAATCTCTAGTTATCGCCCCATTAGCAGGAGCCGCCGTCGCAAACAAAACAAGAGCAACGCTCAGGATCTAAAATACGCGGCTGGGTTTGTCATGTTTACCGCCGCCGTTATTGCTCTGCTGTGGGGCCTCAGCAATATGGTCTCACCAAATTGGCAAAAATCGGGTGGCCAGTATACTAACTCTCTAAAGAGAATTGCTCCCGATAAATTTGAAAACCCCGCGCCAAATGCGCCATCGCATTAAGTTAATGGAGAGAGGTGAAACGTGACAAAATTCGCTTTGATGATTTCCGCGGCTCTGCTCGTGCTGACGAGCGCATGTAAGACGCCGCGACGCGCCAGTTCAGTTACCGGCAGCACCCAGGAACTTTTGGTGCAGTTGCTGAACTTCCAGTCGGTTGATCAGAATAATCCAAACGTCCAAGCGGAATTGCATCGCTGTCAGGGCAACGAGACCATTCCGGGACAATTCGTTGAACCGACCATGGTCGCTTTCCCGATTAAAGGCCTTAAACCTGGTACTGTTTGCGAAGTCCGCTTGTTATATCCAAAGGCCCCAAAAGATACGTACCTGTTTTTGGCGGAACCTAATCTACTCTATATCGCACCGAATGTTGCTATCAGTCAGACCGTTACCGGCAAGCTACAGGCAACCGCGATTCTCTCCAAGAAATACAATCTGAAGCTGTCAAAGAGCTTCAAAATCACTGCCGACGTGGAATTCCCCAGCGATGTCAGCGGCTCGGCATCGTTGATCGATGCCCAGCTGGCATGTGATCCGCCCGTCGCCACCGTGAGCAGCGTGACATTGCAGAAAGGCGGCATCAAAGGCAAATTCCTGTTTCCAGCTCCTATCGATCCACAGGTAAAAACGCATCTTTGCAAAGCCGTGAATGTTTTTGTGAATGGTAACTGGCGGTTTCAGGGCAAAGTTAATAACGGTGACGGTCGTAATATCGTCCCAGTGCCGGATGATACGATCGCCCTCGATAACAGCATTGTTAAACTGCAACCGATTGCACCGCCGCAAGCCGCCGGCATCACGGTTCAAACTATCGATGGCGGCAGCTGTGCCGACAACGAAATCTTTGATATCCGCACGCGCAGTTGCGTGCCAGCAACCACTGACGACGCTACTCCCTAAATGAATCAAGGGGCGGTGCCGAAACCGGCACCGCCCCTTGACACAGCGTTAGAGCATTGGAGTCGCAACGCGACTCGCTCCTCCTAAATCAGGAATAACTGGAAGCAAACGAAATCGAACTATGCTTGCTGACCGCACGGCCACGTACCGGCTGCGAGTGATGCATGATATCCTGATCAGCATCAAGGCACCAGATACCGGAAACCGTAAGACCGTCATCGGAGTCGCCACGACCGGCGACCATCGAATCATCCGCATAAATCTCGTTAGCATCGCTGGCATAACTACGACTGGCAAGACGACGACGTACAAAGCCCATCATGGAGAATACCAGGAACAAGACACCTGCTGCCGTTGCATATGGTACGTATTCCATGTAACGAATCGGTGCCTTACCGGCAACTTCCAGAGACACCATACTATTCCAGGCATGTTCATAGGCAGCATTATTGGCGGCAAATTCGGTGGCTAAATCAGTATAGGTCATCAAATAATGGCGCTCATCACCCGAAACCAAAACATGCATCTGCATCATCGGGAACTCACCCAGTTGCATACTTGAATACACAACCAAGCCATCTTGTTTGCCACGGTAATCGAAGAATTTATGTTCGATGATCTGAAAGTTTGAGGCCAAACCGGGCTTGCCAAAATTCTTGGTTAATTCTTCTTTAAGAGCATTGGCGCGTTGTTCATCGATAGGACTGGGACGTTGCATGGTAGCGATGGTGATATTGCGTTGATACTTTGGCTTGTCATAATTTTTAACGGCTTCTTCGATTTTCGGCTCTTGCATCACCAAAGTCATACCGGCGGCGCGCGTCAGAATCTCCCAACCAGCAGGCGGTGTGATTGCGATATCCTGACCTTGCAGCACCAGGCGGCTACCATCGCTAACAAATTTATCGGGGATGGAAGGAGCCGCGGTTTCGACAACCGCGGGGGCAGCTTCCTCTGCCATGGCAATGGTAGAAGAGCCGACCAGGGCCGAAGCCACCAGAAGCTTAACTACCAGTTTTGACGTGATTTTTTCGCGCATAAGACAACTCCACAACAGCTAAAAACAACAACCACAACGGCTTAAAATCACCCCGACTATCGGTAGTGATGGCCTGATTCTATTATAATTATTAAAAATGTCAAATTTTTTAAAAACTATATTATAAATTATTGATATTGTTATTGTTTTTATTAAAATGGTTATATTGACTTGCCACGAGGTAAACGCCATTCTTGGGGAAGGATCTCACTAATAAGGACTCATCCATGCTTCTGCACCTGCCAGGCCCAGCGGCTTTAAACGTAAATACCATTTACTGTATCGGCCGCAATTATGCGGATCACGCCAAGGAACTCAATAATCCCTTGCCGACCGAGCCGGTGGTTTTCCTAAAAGCCAACGCCAGTCTGCGTGCGTTAGACGCTGACGACCAACTGGCCTATGCCGACGAAAGCTTTCATCATGAAGCGGAAATCATCGCCATCATCACCAAGGAAATTCCTCTCGGTCACCGCGCTGATTGGCAGGATGTGGGCGCGCTCGCACTCGGTCTGGATCTGACCAGACGCACCAAACAAGATGAATTGAAGAAAGCCGGATTGCCATGGACGCTGGCCAAAAGCTTTGTCGGCGCCGCTGTCATCAGCGAAGCATTGCCGCTAAAAACATTTCACGATCTGGAAAACCTGGAATTTAAATTGAGCGTGAATGATCAGACACGCCAGACCGGCAATAGCCGGGAGATGCTGTTCGCCATTCCGAGTCTGTTAAGTTTTTTGCTGCGCAGTCATCGACTGCTGCCCGGTGACTTGATCTACACCGGCACGCCGGCGGGCGTTGGACCAATACAAAAAGGTGATCGTTTTACCCTGGAGTGGGTCAAAGAACAGCGACGCTACGACGGTCGACTGTAAAAATCAGTCAGGATTAGATTCTAACGCGCCAGAGCCGCGGCGCCAAAGATAGCTTTGATGTCGTCATCGTTGAATGTCAGACCGGCGCCAAAGAAGTAATTAGGTACTTTTTGTTGTTTGCCGGTCAAACGATCGGTGCGGGTCGGATCGTCGACACCAACCATTGCATAAAGATGATTGAAAAACAGGATACTCGCATACGCTTTAAGGTGAGCTACGCGACGTATGGGATTATCCTTGCTTCTGAAATCAAAAGCTTCCAGCGACAAGCGGAAGCGATCGCGGAACAAATAGAAGTCCGAGGCAAAACCACCGGTGGATTCAAACAAACCAAAACGCAGCGCCACAAAATACCAGCGTTTGCCGAATTGCAGATTGAAGCGTAATTTAGCGTCGCTGTCTTTAAGCTCCGTAGTCCGAGTACTGGTCGCATCGACAGCTTCGGTGGTCGTCGTGGTTTCCACCCGCTCGTAATCGTGTTCGGTGAAACCCACCAGATAAAAACGATCCGGCCGCGTCTTGAACAACATATTAAAGTAATTTTGCGTCGTCTCGTCTTTGCGCACCTCGCCGTGATAATCGACGGCGATTTGCAGTTTATTGGCCGGCGAAATCACATCACGGATATCCTTGATTGCGCCTTCAAGCTCCGCCAGAGCTTTATCGTCGTTGATCAAGCGACCAAGCGTACCCTCACCGCGCTCAACCTTGTCGGAAACAGTGCGTATATTATGCGTTGCTGATTTCACGTCTTCCATCGCCTGATCAAAGGAGGCGATGATGCGATCGATTTTCTCACGATTATCGTCATCAAGAAGTTCGCGCACGTTGTGCGAAGCCTGTTCCAAGTTCCCCACCAAGCGACGAATATCGGCGCGGTTATCAGCGAGAATGCCTTTAGCGTTCTCGGCGATTGACTCGATGTTAGCGACAATATTACGTACACGCTGCTCGCCGTCTTCTTCGCCGAGAACGTTCGCCAGCGTACCCGTGATGCGTTTAATATCTTTGGCAATGGAGCCGGCAGTGGATAGCAACTCCGTCATATCCGTACTGTCAGTGGAGCGCGGAATCAGATCGCCGTCTTTCAGGTAGACGCCGGTGTCAGGTGCGCGCGTAATCTCGATAAACTTATCGCCCAAGAGACCAACAGTACGCACATCAATCGTCGAGCCTTGGGGAATTCTCACCTCGGCATCCACTTCGATGATAACTTTGGTGTGGTCGACTTCAAGTTGAACGTCTTTGACTTTACCGACTGAAACGCCGTTCGTCTTAACATGAGTCTTCGGCATGATACCGGAGGCATCTTTGAGAACAGTATAGTAGTTCATCGTGTTCTTACTATCGAAGCTGCGAGGACTCAGTACAAAAAATAAATAGCCCGTCGCCACCAGACCCAGCAACGTAAACAAGCCGACTTTAAATTCTAAACCTAAGGGCTTCACTCGTTCTCCCTGAACGGTTTGCCAAAACTCACTAAACTCTTGGATTTATCGGAGTTTCTCGGAAAACATTGAGCGTCCTCGCTCTAGAAAAACTCCATGGGTCCTTCGACTTTGCCGGAAAAAAACTGCCGCACAACGGCATCCGTCGACTTACGGAAATCTTCCGGCGTTCCCGCCAGCGCCACCCGCCCCTTATAAAGCATGATAATGTTTTCGGCGGTGGCGAGTGCTGCTTTCAAATCATGTGAAATCACTATGGAAGTCATGTCTTTTTGTTCAGAATTCATACGCACAATAAGCTCATCGATCATCTCCGATACCAGCGGGTCCATCCCCGTGGTCGGCTCGTCATAAAGCATGATCTTCGGATTAGTTACTAACGCCCGCGCCAGGCCAACGCGCTTCTTCTCACCGGTGGAAAGTTCACTGGGATACTTATGCTGAATATTGGGCAGACCGACCTGGATGAGAACATCCTCTACTTTCTTTAGCATAGCAGGAACGGACATCTTTGTGTGCTCCTGCAACGGGAAGATGACGTTTTCTCCGACTGTCAAACTGTCAAAAAGCGCCGCTTGTTGAAATAACATTCCAAACTTACTGCGATAGACACGATAGTCCTTCTCAGTCAGCTCGGCGAGGTCCTGACCGTCCACCAAGATGCGGCCGGCATCGGGACGCATTAGACCCATAATGTGCTTAATCGTTACGGATTTACCCTCGCCGGACTTACCGAGAATAAACGTAATCTTGCCGGCCGGAATCAGCAAATCTAACTGATCGAGAACAGTATGCGTTCCGAACGTTTTTGAGACTTGTTCAAAAGTAATCATGTTTTGCTTCGTTTAAAGAACGATCTGAATATAAGTAATCAGAAAATCAAAACCCAATAAAATCAGGAACGTCGTTACCACCGAATTAGTGGTCGCCGAACCAACGCCTTTGGCGCCGCCGCCGGCACGCAAGCCAAACTGACAAGCCAGCAAGGTAATGACAAAAGAAAAAATCACCGACTTCTGCAAACCATCGACAACATCCTGAACGCGAACGATGCTCACGATCTTGTCAAAGAACACGCCCTGATCGACATTAAATAACACTACGCCCATAACATAAGCGCCAAAGACGCCTACAAACATAAAGATGCCGCACAAAATCGGCACAATCAGCAGGCCGGCGATTAGACGCGGCACCACCAGATAACTAACCGGATCCACGCCCATTGCTTCCATCGCATCGATCTGCTCGGTAACACGCATCGTCGCCAACTCCGCGGTCATCGCCGAGCCAGCGCGCCCGGAAATCAAGAACCCGGTCATCATCGGCGCCAACTCGCGCGCCAGTGCTTTGCCCGTCGCGGCCCCCATGATGCCTTCGGCCATGAAGATTTTAAAAACAATGCCGATCTGCAGACCAAACACCGCACCCACAAAAAATGCCGACATCACCACGATATTGAGCGATTGATTGCCGATAAAATCCATTTGCTGAACAATCAATCGGCCACGAAAGGGTGGCGCGAATACTTGTGTGAACACATGTTTCACAAATAACATGAAGGCGCCGATGCTTTGGACAACAATCGTAATCCGTTGACCCATCAACGCCACTTGATTCACGGCAAATCGCGATACAAACATATTTTGTAACAAAGAATGATTCATAACTAATATATTACCACTATGCGGAAGGGCCGAAGCTTTCGATGCGGTTGGCAAAATCATAAAGACTCGGCAAATCCCCTAAAGCTGAGGCAGCTTCATCGCTTCGCAAAGTTATGACATCGGCATGATTTTGATCGATATGTTTCAGCATGCCGGCAATCAGAGTCTGTTGCCCACGCGACATTTTTTGGTAAGCCGCCACCACCCGCTCGCCGGGCGCGGTGAAAGCCACCGGCGCCGACAACAAAGCATCCGCCATCTCGACCGGCATACATCTGTTCATAATCAAAAAACGCAGATTGAATTTGCGCTTGATAAGTTCTGAGGAAATATTTTCCGCCGAGCGTCGGGCGGCGCTTCGCGGAGCGCTGACCAACATGAATGCCGTTGCCGGATCATGTAAAATCATGGACAGTCGCTCGCCGGACTTATTAAAGCCCTGCAGCACCTCCTGCATCAGCAGCAAAAATTCGCTCAGCATTTGCAGAGCTTTCACCCCGGTAACGGACGCCAGTCCACCCATCATTTTCTCGCCAGCGCTCATAACTTTGCCAAGACCAAATTTCTGGGCCAGGAAAAACGGTTTGATCAACCAACTCATGACTTTGTTCTCAAAGAAATTCGCAAGAATGTTTGGTCGCGATAAAAAATCGAGCGCGTGCGAATCCGGCGGTGTATCAATGACCACCAGATCATAGCCGCCGTCATCCACCATTTGTTGCAATTTTGCCAGCGCCATATATTCCAACGCGCCACCAAGATTGGAGGACGCCGACTGATAAAGACGATTCTGCAAAATCTTCTCGGCAATTTTCGCTGACGGGCTATGCCGGCGGACCATGGCGTCAAACACGGCCTTTTGATCCAGCATGGCGGCTTCGATACTGCCGCCACTACCGACATCAGCGGGAAGAGTGATCGGTTTTAGCTCGCCATCGAGACTGATACCAAGTGCTGCAGCCAACCGCTTGGCGGGATCAATGCTAATCAAACCAACCCGCCGCCCCTGACGTGCCGCCAGCAAAGCCATCGCTATTGACGATGTGGTTTTGCCGACACCGCCGGCGCCGAGAACGACTATGACCTGGGCGCGCTTCAACACGGCGTGCCAGGCATGCGCTGATGACGACATGTCGGCCATCATGCCCTCCCCGATTTAGCAGCTAACGCCAGCAAATGCTGCACCAGAGGCATCGTCAAAGGCTCATCGATCCAGCCAACCTCCGGCAATTCGGCATAAATAAAATCACCGTTTTTATCCGCAGGTTGTTTTTGCAGATCAGTTTTTAGATCAGTCAAAGACGCCAATTGTTCCTGGGCATTCTTCACTAAAGCCGCTAATTGACATGCTATCGGATCCGAGGCGGCTTTCGCGGCAAGCACCTCCAGATCATCGCTTGTACCGGGAACACGATTGATAAAGAGACCCTTGAGGGCAACCGGTGATTGCGCCAACAACGTCGGCACGAAATCCTGGACTTCGCTCAACACCAAAGCCTCCGGTGCACCCACCATAATGGTCGCACAATGCGCCGAAGTCAGAAAATCTTTGACCTTCTGAGTCTCGCGGACAATAGGTCCGACCAGACCGGAACTTAAAATCACATCCGGTGTTCGCATCAGTGACAAAAAATGTCCCGAGGCAAACCCGTCGAAAATTACTAAATCAAATTGCGGATCCCGTGCAAGCTCCGCCGAATAATACAAGCGACCCAGCAAAGTAATCTCAGCCAGGCCGGGAATCATCTCAACAAAACTTTTGATCACAGCCTGGTTGAAAACACGCTCAAAAAGCTGCTCAAAACCCAGATGCTTGACTACGAAGTCGCGAAAGTTAAGGCGTTGATCAAGATTGATGAAGTATAAATTATCGTTATGACGGGTTAGAGAGTGACCAACAGACTTGTGGCCTAGCAAGGGCGCGATCTGATCCTCATCCGCACATTCCACCAGGCAGACACGCTTGCCCTGTTGAGCGGCGGCCATAGCCATGGCGGTAGCAACCACGGTCTTGCCAATGCCACCCTTGCCAGTAACAAGGATCAATTTGTGCTCGAAGAGTCTCTCGACCTGCTGTTGCAACAAAACGACGTGAAACCTCAGGGCTGATCGGGATGACTGTGGTCAGAATCCTTCTTATCACCGGCGAGCGATTTCTGCGCCTCATCCGGTTCTTTAATACCCTTACGAAAATTACGAATGCTTTCACCGATCGCCCCGCCCAGTTGCGGTAAACGCCGCGCACCGAATAACACCATGACGATGGCGAAAATAACTAACAGTTCAGTAATACCTGGCATAGACATAGCTATGATCCTCCTTTGATTCACTCAAGTTACAACCCTACTGCGCAAGCGGCAAGGACTCTTCCTTGTTAACAACCTCCTCATCCTGAAGAATGGTTGCCACATAATAGCGGGGCATATTCTCCGACACGATGAGTTTTTCCATCAGCTTATGCATATCGTATCCTGGCTTTGCCTCGACCAGACTGGTCTTGAAGGCTTTGGACAGGCTTTCGATTGGATTCGTGTCAATTTTGCTTGAATCATGTGTCATCAAGTATGCATGCAAGCCGCTCATGGCGGCAGTGACGCTCCAGTAACGCAGGTCAAGACCATTGGCGAGACTCAGCACCACATCATTCTGCGGCGTCACCTGATTGTTCTGACCGAGCACCACCGGACGCGAGGGACCAAAATGCCCGCTTTGCGCGGTTTTCTTGGAACGATTAAAGATGGTAAACGCCAGGGCCACACCGTGTAATTCACGCACGCCTTTCACGCACGTCAATGCCGCGACCAGATCATCGCGAATCTCCTGCGTGTCAAAACTGCTGCGTCCCGATGCTTTCAACAACGCGCGCGTCACCAGCAATTGGTGCCAAATCACCGCGCTTAATCGCTCGCGAATCTGCTGCGGTCCGTTGAAGCGAACATAAGCGAGCAAATAGTTGTCATCACCAAGATCAAGGCCCAAGTACCACACAGCCTCCCGATTGGCGCGCAAACGGCCATAGGACCAGGTCCGCAGCCACGAACACGGCTCCAGAGTGTACTGGCCCGGCAGAAACACCGCCGATAAGGAAATCGTCTGACCATGCTCCGGTAGTGTCGCCGCCACCAGCTGCGGCTGTTTACGCTCAATCAGAATACCCATTTGCCCACCAAAACTATCCAACTCATGGCGATATTGTGACGACTCGCGATGACTGAGATCGATGCCTTCCACAAATAGAACGCCGAAGTTCCCATTGGTTGCGCGCATCGGGATCAAAGCATTCATACTCAACTTGCCCATGATGATCCGATTGCGATTGGTGTTGACCTGCGTACCATCTACGTTGGGCTGTGTAGCCTCGGTGGCCGCGGCGTCGATAGTGGTATCAATATCCGGTGACTCCAGAACAATCGTGCGCTCAACATTCTCGTCGCCAAACGCGGTCGAGTCGGATATATCCGCGGCAAAAGTCGATTCCTGAATTGCCCGTGCCGCCCGACGGGGTGCCGTTCGTTCAGGATGCGCAAAGTGCTCCGCGTGTTGAACCCAGGGAGCATCGCTCGCCGGCAGAAACAACGTTGAACGAATATTCAGATAAGGCGCGATGTAACGCAGGATTTCATCGCTGTCACGCTCACTGACATGCGGATAGAGAATATTCAGCTTATCCTCGTCCGTACTGGCAACGATGCAATGCGCATGCTCAAAGTCATAGTGACGTTTTAAGACGTGCAAACTTTCTTCGACATTCTGCTCGATGGCCGAATCAATTTGTATAACATCAACGATGTGTGCCAAATGCTCCTGCACCAGCTTGGTCCCGTTGCTGGCATTACCGCTAACGCGACTGGAGGCAACCAACTCGAACGAGGCTTTCTTAAACTGAATCCGTCGTTGGTCCATGAGTTTTTCGGTGTACTCGGTCAACGCTTTTAAGCGCATCTCTACCGCCAGATCGTGAGCCTGCTTAATATAGTCTTTGCGCGCTTTTGACTCGCGGGTAATTAAATGATCGCCAAACCAGAGCAACGCGAAAATCTGGACGAGATGATTCGAGGACGCTTTGGCCGACCGCAGCGCCTGATCGTAGAGTGTTTTGACATTTCCCCGCCCCAATACATCACGCGAGCGCGCCACCAATAGGCGAGTGATACCCCGGCGATGACCGCGAATTTTGTTCACGCGTTGCCGCAATTGCTGCCATAGCTGTTCGATCTCCGCATCGCGCATCAGACGACGACCGTATTCCTGCTCAAACAATAATGGGAAGGTATAGGCAAAGAGCGCGACGAAATCCTCCTCGAATGGCAACAGGAATTCGCGACGTTTGCCAGCGACAAAGTTACTGGTCAGAATGGTAAAATACTCACGGGTCTTATCGATTTCACCTTTGGCAAAAGTCACCATGGCGTTGATCATACGCACGAACAAATCGTCGGTGCGACCTGATTTAAGCCGACGCCTCTCCAAATACCGCTCGCCTTCCTTGACGATCTGATCGCGACTATCACCCAATAACAACGCATAGAAATATACTGACATCGCACGCGGACTTAACCAGTTACGCGTCGGTACTTGTTCAGGAACTTGATCTTTCAACCGTCGAACTTCGTCAATATCAGCGCGCAGTAGTGCGCGATACATGGCAAAAATCAAACCAGTCCCGTACAGAATACGATTGTCATGCGGCGTCAGATAACGCTGCGCGGTCTTAAAGTTAACATCGATTTCTTCCTGTTTATCATACGTGTAATCCAGAAACAGCACGCGATACATGCTGATATAGCCGTACAGGCGACGATCCTGGAGCGACTTGGCAACCTTGGCGGCGCGTTCGATCACGCCAAAGCCGATACGGCCAAAACCGAGGTAACCCAAAAGATAAGCACGATGAACAACGTTCTTGATCAGTATTTCAGCACCAACTTTTTTGTTTGTCGCTGCCTCAAAGCCGGCCTGATGACTGAGCAACGCCAAGCCTGGATTTTCGCGCAGATATACCTGAGCCGCCAGATCATAGGTCTGTAGATATGCATATCGCTTACGCAACTTTTCGCTACCATTGCGACCCATGTGATAGGCGCTCACCAGCATCTTATAAAGCCGGTGATTTTCCATGCGACGTGGAACGATATCCCAAAGCAAGGAAGCAAAGGCCTTAACATAATTCCACACGGTTTCTTGCGCGAATGGCAAGCCAAGATCGGCGAAATTCGCGCGAATGCTTTTCATGGTTTCCGTGACAATACCGCTGACGATGCGGTAGTAAGACATCTTATAAACCAAACGTGCACGATCTTCGGGTTGCAGCGGAATAGCCATCAACTCCTGGTAACGACGAATAGCATCACCGTGCCGTTTCTGCACCGCCAGCAAATCCGCCAACCCCTCGATAATCTCCACGCGCTCCGTCACTGTCGCGGCATTGGCGTTGTTTTGCGCTAGGCGGTAAGCATTCTCGTAGTATCTTTGCGCCGATTGCCACGAACCAGAATCCCAAGCCACCTGACCAGCGGCGACATTGTAACGAAGACAACGTCGCAACACATTCGCATCGGCAATTATGCCGTCGGATTCATAAGCACGATTGATGTGGTGGGCAAGCGCAAAGACCATCTTGGTATTTGCCGGGACAGCAACCTGTTCCAGTCGCTCAAGAATCTCGGCATGCAACTGGTGGCGACGCTCCGCGTCGATATCATCGTAAATAGTTTCGCGTGCACGCGGATGTGAGAAAATGTAGCTCTTGCCAAGCTGCCATTCATTGTCCTCATCGCGGGTACGATTGACAATACCTTCATCAATTGCATGCTGCAAAGCCGCCTGCACCAACTCGGGATGTTGCGAGTCCTTCAATAGTAATAGATCGTACTGAAAAGTAAGACCCGCGGCCGCAGCGACTTCCAGTACTTCGCGATCATAAGCAGCGAAATCCTGAAGACGACTGAGAACCAGATCCACCGTTTCCAAAGAAATTTTGGCGGCGGCGATCGCGGTCATATCGTATTCCCACACGCCATTGCGTGATCGCAGCTGAATCAAATCGCGCGCAACCAGGGTCCGCACCAACTCCACCATGTGCATAGGATTATTACTAGTACGTTGCGTTAAATACTCGACCAGAGCCGGCGTCACGCTCTCCTCAGAATCAAGCATGTGACCGACCATGCGCACCACGGCGTCCGGCTCCAATGGGCATAGTTCCATTTCCTCAAAACGCCGACGCAGTTTGCGGAATTTCTCGATAAACAAGCCAAAGCGCTGATTCTGAATATTCTTCACCGGTCGATGACTGATCACCATGAAGAACGGTTGCGAGTTATTGTGGCTGAAAAACTGATCGATCAGCTCCAGGCTTTTTTCATCAGCCCACTGTAGATCATCAAAGATAAATACTACCGGCTGATTATCAGTAGCCAAACAGCGGGTGAAATCTGAAAAGCCTTTGGCGAAGTTCTGAAAATTCTCGTCATCGGGCAAGTCCGCTTCTTTTTCCAACTCATCGGAAATAAACGGTTTTAAACCAGGAACAACCGCGGCTACCTGATGACCAACCGGTCCGAGTACGGTTTTAATTTTACGTCGCAATTCTTCTGCTTCATGCGGCTGCGTCTTACGGACGCGAATCAGATATTCGTTAAAACCATTTGCCAAGGCATTGAACGGCAAGGCGTTCTCGTGTTTGGAGAAGCTGGTGCTGACGAAACGTATTTTACGATTGCTCAGATAATTACGAAATTCCGCCAGCAGACGCGTCTTGCCTGTACCAGGCGCGCCATGAATAACCGTCAAACGACTGCGACCGCGTTCCTTGGAGGCCGCAGCGTAACTGGCGATTAACGAGCTCAGCTCCTGATCACGCCCCACTAACTCCAGCTGTGCCGACACTGCCTGAAAACGATCGGTAAGACCGAGCGGGAAAGAAATCATCGCGTTGCGTGAACGCTCCAAACGTCGTCTGGCTTTAAGGAGATCAGAAATCAAAGCGAAAGCGGTCTGATAACGCTCGTCGGGGTGTTTCGCCAGCAGCTTGTGCACAATTTGCTCTATAATCAGCGGAATATCCGGGCGTAGCGATCGCAGTGGTTCGGGATTGGTGTAAACATGTTCGCGCTCCAGCTTCTCGCGCGTGCTGGCGGTGAACGGCGGTCGACCGGCAAGAATCTCGTACAACACGCAACCAAGCGAGTACAAATCAATACGATGATCTTTGGGAGCTTTAAGCAGATTAGTCTGCTCGGGCGCCATATACAGCGGTGTGCCGGCAATGTCTTCAAACGCCTCGCGCGCAGTGCCATCGGATGACTGCATCACATCCACGAGCCGCGCGACGCCAAAATCCAAAACTTTCACCGAGACGCTACGATTACCGATCGAGCTGCTACCGACGATAATATTCTGTGGCTTGATGTCGCGATGAATGATGTTTTTGCCATGTGTGTAATCCAAAGCCGCGCTGACCTGCAAGCCGACCTCAAAGAAAAAGGCGAGATCTTTGCGGCCGTCACGTCCGAGGCTTTCCTTGAGATTCATGCCGTTGGCGACTTCCATGACGATGTAGTAGCCGCTGCCGATCTCAGCTTTGCCCTCGGCGTTTTTACTGCCTAACAAGCCTAGCTCGTGAAAACAGATAATGTTGGGATGATGCAAACGCGCCATTAGCGCCGCTTCTTTTTGGAAGCGCAAGAGATCCTCGGAGCTCAGCCGACGATCACGCAAAATAACTTTAATCGCAACATCGTGCGACGGATCGTCGAAAGGAATAGCGCGGAATACACGGCCCATGCCACCAACACCGATCTCACCGGTGATACAGTAACGGTCGGCAATATTGCGCCCGACCAGGCGGCTGACGGCGGTATGACGGGTATTCGACAAATCCTGGACCTCCACCAACTAGTTTTCGGTAGAAATTCCCAACTCATTTAGTACGATGTCGGCATGGTCCGAACCCCCTAACCGAGGCTAACGCAGGATATACGCAACCAAATCCCGGCTCATTTAGCGATCACCCAACAGGCATTTAATGACAAAAAATCACAACATTGCGACCACATCGACCAGCAAACTCGATATTCTGGGCAGCAATTCCAAAAAAATCCGTCACTGTAAGATCGTCGGCACCCTTGGACCAGCCTCGTCGAGCGAGGAAGTTATTCGCGAACTGTTCGCCGCCGGCATCAACATCGTGCGCCTGAATTTCTCGCACGGTGATCATGCGACGCATGCGCGCAATATCGAAATCGTCCGTCGTCTCGCCCGCGAAACAGGTCGTCAGGTTGCTATTCTGCAGGATTTGCAAGGCCCCAAAATTCGTTGCGGCAAATTGCTGACCGAACCTCAGGAGATAAAAAGCGGCGAAACCTATGATCTTGTTTACGGCGCGGCACAAACCGATCCCAAAGTCATTCCCATCGATTACCGTGAACTGGTGCATGACGTGCGCGTCGGACAGCGGGTGATGATGGATGATGGTTTGCTGATTTTTGAAATCACCGCCATCACCGACAATCGCGTCTCCGTTATCGCCAAAGAAGGCGGTCTGCTGAAAAGTCGCAAGGGCGTGAATTTCCCTGACGCAAAATTGTCACTGCCGGCAATGACCGAGAAAGATAGTCGCGATTTGTTATTCGGCATTGCTAATCGCGTTGATTTCGTCGCCCTGTCTTTCGTTCAGGACGCCGAAGATGTGCGTCAACTCAAAATGATGATCCAAGCACTCGGCTCCGACGTGCCGGTTATCGCTAAAATCGAAAAACTGCCGGCGGTTCAGACGATCGATGCGATCGCCGCTGAAGCTGACGGCTTGATGGTAGCGCGCGGCGATCTGGGTGTCGAAGGTAACGTTGAACGCGTACCAACTTTCCAAAAGCGCATTATCGAAGCAGCGGCAAAAGTCGGCAAGCCGGTGATTATCGCGACACAGATGCTGGAATCCATGATTCATAGTCCGCGCGCCTCAATTTCCGAAGTCGCGGACGTCGCTAACGGTGTTTTGGACGGCGCCGACTGCTTGATGCTGTCCGCCGAATGCGCGAGCGGCAAGTATCCGGTGGAATCAGTGGCGCGCATGGCTTCGATCATTGAACAAGTCGAATCCTGGACTTTTAAAAAACCAATGCGCTATCTGGAAGACGAAATCGTACCCAATGAAGCTTGGGCGGAGAACGAAGCCATCGCCCGCGCGGCCTGCGAAGCCGCCGATTCTTTAGCGGCGAAAGCCATTGTCTGCCTGACATTGACCGGCAACATCGCGCGCTCGATTGCCCACTGGCGCCCGAAAACAGCTATTATCGCAATCAGTCCGCGTCTGGATGTTGTGCAACGTCTGTCATTGATCTGGGGTGTTTACGGGATTCAGAATCCGCTGTTCTATAATACCGATACGTTGTTGCAGGATTTACCAAACACGTTGAAGCAATTAAAAGTTGTCAACTCGGGGGAGCTTATCGTCATCACTGCCGGCATCCCCATCACTCAGGTACGTCCGACAAATATGATCAAGATCAACCGCATCCCCTAGTACCAAAGCAGTAACGCGATTACGGCCGGCCTTCTTTGATTGATACATCATCATGTCGGCGGCTTTAATCGGATCTTCGTCCTTGCCTTTGAAGCCGGGAGCGACCCAGGAGACTCCGACGCTGGTAGTGATTTGAATGGTCTTACCATCACGCATGAATGCCGCTTTCTCGATCAGAGCGCGGATCGCTTCGCCTTTTTGTCTGACTGCTTCGATATCCGCGGCCGGTATGGCCACGATAAACTCGTCGCCACCATAGCGCGCCGGCCAATCAGCCGAATCCAGAATCTGACCCAGGCGAATCAGCTTGCCTACTTCGCTGATCACGTAGCTGCCCATCAAATGATTGGTGTTGTCATTTACCTGCTTAAAATGATCCAGATCGAGCATAATCACACCGAGTCCGGAATTATTCGCGCGACAATCGCGCAACAGACCCATGAAACCTTTGTTGAACGAACGCATGTTGTGCAAGCCGGTGAGCTCATCGGTGTTACTTAACAACTGCAAACGATGATTGGCGCTACGCAACTCGTCAGTCATTGCTTTCAAACGTAAAACTGCATTCACTCGCGCCAACATTTCGCGCTGCGAACCACCGAAACGCAGAAAATCATCGGCGCCGATTTCTAGACATTCAACCGACAACTGCTCGGTGTTATCGACCTTACTCGCGATAAAAATAATTCCCGTGTGCCGCTCACCTTCATTGGCGCGAATGGCCTCGCAAATATCTTTGCCCGATGCACCTTTAAGCATCGTACTGATAAGCACCAGGTCCGGATGTATTTCTTGATAACGCTGCAATGCCTTGGTACTACTCGTCACTACCGTCACTTCGTAATCATAGAGTTGCGCCGCCGCCGTCTCAGCATCATCGGTTTGGACAAAAAGCGCGATGATTCGCTTAGCTTCGACAGGTTTGTCCTCCACTAGCAAAATCTTCATCTTGCGATGTTTAGTCGACTGCTCCATTCCGCGCACATTCCTCTACACGAACAAACGGTAACCTTTTTAGGCTTTACACTTGGCCCACCGCTTCGTTGCTAGGTATCGGCAAAAAATACCTGGTCTTTATCGGCAAAATTTTCATCGGCGCTAACTAACTGTTTAAGCAGGAGTTTTACAGCCAACCGTGCATTCCGGCGAACAAATCTCAAGTTTTCTGGAAGCTGCCGAAAAGATTAGTGAACATCAGGTTTTCGAGAGCTGCGAATGGTGAACAATCCATGCTAAAATTTATTAATAAATTCACACGCAAATCAGCAACGATCGGCCGCGATTGGGCAGGTATCGCCCCAGACGCGCAAAATCCATTATTTGAACCGGCAAAGCATTGGGAAGCCTCGCGCTTGACACCGTCAACAACTACATCTCTGCGACAAAAACTCGGCCGCGTGAATCGCAAACGCTCCCTGGTGATTGCCGCAGTCGTGGTCGCCTGCATGACGATGGCCGGCGCCGGTTTTGCTGCCTGGCGATACCTGGAAGCATTGGGCCTGCATGAAAATAAAGCCCTGGTGAAAACCATCATCGATTACCAATCACCGGATAATACTCTGGTGTTCGATCGCAACGGCGAGAAAATCGGCGAGTTCTTCGATCGCTATCAGGTATTCGTCGCATATGAACAAATGCCAAAACCACTAATCCAGGCCGTCATCGCCATTGAAGATCACAACTTCTTTGCGCATCGCGGCGTTGATCTTAAAGCCATCGCTCGCGCAACTCTGGTGCATCTTACCGGCAAACCATACTCGCAGGGCGCGAGCACGATCTCACAGCAACTCATCCGCCAGTTTTTATTAACGCGCGAAAAAACCATCGACCGAAAACTACGGGAAGTCTCGCTGGCCATAGAGCTAGAAAGCCGCCTTAGCAAAGAAAAAATCCTCGAACTGTATTTAAACAATTTGTTTCTCGGTAACGGCGCTTATGGCGTCGGCGCAGCGGCCCAACGTTACTTTGGCAAAGACCTGCAACAGCTGGGTCTTGCGGAGTTCGCGTTGATCGCCGGCTTGTTTCAATCGCCCAGCAATTACAACCCGCACAAACATCCGGCACGCGCCAAGGCACGACAAAAACAAGTGCTACAAGCGATGGCACGCAATAACTTCATCAGCGCCAGTGTGGCCAAAGCCGCGGTCGCGGAAAAACTGCATTATCAGCCTTACAAATCCACCACCT
>CAZZCU010000010.1:70464-84894 GCA_964652825.1 uncultured Oligoflexales bacterium | reverse complement strand
GTGAGGTCGTTGATATGAACAATTTCGATATCTTTATGTCGCATGGCCGCGCGGGCGACGACACGCCCAATACGACCAAATCCGTTAATACCAACTCGAATCGTCATGATCTACCCACCTCCAAGCTGCAGAACATAGAAACCGCCAAGGTGGACCACAAAACCACACTCTGTCAAATTTGTAAATTGCAAAGAAATTTCGCTGTGCTCACCGGATAAACGACATAATGACCTCGAAAAGGATCAGCAACACGATGGCCATTTCCACCAGAAACAGCCGCGCGTCCCTGGACATGTCGATCAGGAGTTCAAGGCTGTCTTGGATGGTGCCGAGCTTGTAGGCCAAGGCCTGAAAACGTTCCTGCAGGTCAAAGACGGCGCGCAAATCATCATATAAGGTGTCCATGACCCGATCCTCCCAGATCAACTCCGGGCGATCCAACAAGTGCAAGACGCCCACCACCTCGTTTTTAACGGCCATGGCATCGGCAATAAACCGGTACCAACGCCGCAATCTGAGCGACGTACGTCCACTTTCGCGCAAATCGCGAATCATGGTGCCGACCTTGGTACGAATCACCTCCACCATATTTTCGTAGTATTCCATGTTGGTGCTCTGCGCCAGGGTCAACGCAATGACCTCCGCGCGCTCCGGAGTGATCTTATCAAGCACCAGACGACTAAAATCCACGCGTGGAGGGCTTTCCGGCTCCACTTCAACGACAAAATCATCCGACACGATGATTTCCGCGTAGCCATGCGGATAACGCTCCCGCAGACGCTCGATTTCGCGTTGGCGTTCGGCCAAAGACACATTCCAGAACGCCACCACACCAAAGTTATACGCATAAATACGCCCACCGCCCTCGATCTGGCGGGTAACGGCATCCTTGGGATCAATACGCGTCGGGCCGGCCGCCATATCACTGGCGACCTCGCCGAGTTTAAAACCGCGGACAAAGGAATAAGCGACGAAGGAGTGAGTCTCTTTAGCCATGGGTTGCTATCTCAAGCGTCTCAAGTAAAATTACTAAATATGCCGGACAACGACCTGACAGTGTCGCATGGATTGGGGGCAAAATGAAAGTACGGAGACAAACACGCACAACCCGGAGTGAGGACGCGGTTGTCACCTTCATCGGGACCCTGGCTTGCCTGGTGGCGTGTATGCCGGCGCTGTTACTGGCCGCTGAACAAAGACAGCGAGCGGCGGTTGATGTCAGCCAGCCTGCGACACGCTCGATTTTTTCTTACAACAGCAACCAGGAGGATACGGCGGATATTCCCGAGGATTATCCGCCAACACCACGACGCCGACAAACCGCCACGGAGGAACGCGCCGACGATCGCTCATCGCCATCCGGCACCTGGGGTATCTCGGGCGGTCTTGGCATGGGCGAAGGCTACTTCGGTGCGCAACTGACCGTTGCTTATTATTTCAATCCTTATATCGCCATCGACAGCAGCGTGTTTTACCGCAGCGAACAAACGGACGATTGGAGCAAAGTTCATTACGGCCCTGGCGTTGATCTGCGCCTGTCAGCGGCGAATCCAACTATCTTTACGCCGTTTGTCGGTGCCGGACCCGGTTATGAAACATGGACACGTACTTATGAGGGCGACACGTACGATGACGGCGGGTCGCTGACCACCAACTATTTTGTTGGTTTGAATATTCGACTGATGCGGCAGTTTTCGCTGCAGGTGGCACAACGCACGACAACCTATGTTGGTGACCCACCAATTCGTCTGGAGGATCGCCGCACACCGGAGCCGGCGTCATTCACCCGCATCGAAGTGCAATTCCTACTGTCGCTCTAAATCCAGAATCGAAGATCGGTGGTTCGACAAAGAAGGAGTCCACCATTTGCGGAAAAAGCATAACTTGATACTTGTGCATTCCATGCGCGGCAGCAGTCTTACTGAGTTACTCGTTACTACCGGTATTATTGCGATTACTGTCCTGGCCTGCAGCGTCTTATTTAGCAACATGCAAAAGGCTTTTAAAAACGCGGAAAGACTTAGTCAGCTTCAGGCAAAAGGCAGTAATTTGCGGTTAGTTCTCAGCAATCCCACCAAATGCGAGGACTTGAGCCTCGTCGGTACAAATGTTTTGTTGAGTGGCGCATTTCCGCAAAAAATTGCCGATTTGACTTCGATTGCTTACCGAAGCCTAGCTATATTTCAGACTACCGGCAGCGCTGCACTCGGAGTCACTACAATTGAATTTTTCCAGGAAGGCCCGGCAAATCTTGCGGCAAGGTCCGTGGAAGCAAAAATCAACATCAAAGCCGAAGGCTATAACAGGACTTTTCCCGTCCTCCTCAGCATACAACCGAGCGGCAGCAACTTTGGCGTCTCCGGTTGCACGTTTCCTCAAAGTCTGGAGGCCCGAGACATCTGTCTGGCCCGCAACCCCACTGGTAGCTCATACACCGACCCCTACGGGTCAACCCCACCCGTAGGCCCAGTATGCATAAATTAATGCAAAATAATCAAAAAGGCAGTTTAGTCATGTCACTCGTGGTGGTCGCCGCTCTAGCGACAACTGCAAGTATTTGTCTGCAAATGATTTCCTCGTTAAATCAATCGCTCAGCATCGGAGAAGCAGATTCTTTATTTAATCTGCAAGCAACAGATGCAACTCATATCCTGAGAGATGATCACGCTTGCGAAACCAGCAACCTGGTACGTGATGGCGTACAAATCTTGGCATCTTCGGCGAATCCAGCGGCATATCAGAAGATCCCTTTAAGCGAAATTTCCACACTCGCTGCCGATGGTAGCGTGCGGCCGCTAGTCAAAGTCGGCACGGACCGATCCCTACGCGTTGACGAAATCTATTTGCGACAGACCACCGGCCCGACCGGCAACAACCCAAACCAGCGCAAGGCCTTGTTAACCTTAACTATGCTCGCCACGGACACTAATTCGGGACGCAGCTTGACAGAAGATGTAGCAATCGTCGTTACGGTTGACAGTTCGCGACGTATTACTTCTTGCTGGTTACGATATCCCGTGAAGACACCATGTTCAGATCGCGGACTGATTTACGATCCCAGTTATGCGGCGGGAGGCTGTCGTCCATGAAAACTATACGACGAAATTCCGGAAGCGCCGAAACATTCCTGCTGATCATTATCAGCGTGCTGTCCATGCTTTTCGCCGCACAAATGACTACGATTACGGGAAAATTGAATGCTGAAAAGAAAGTCAGAACCCTACTAAAAAATTATTTGCTAACAAAAACCTGGGGAAAAGATTCCGATCGTTTCATTAACGATGATGAAATATGTGCGCAAACGTCCATCCTCACATCTCTTCCATCAGCGCCAATTGATGTTGGATCATTCGTACCGGACGTGCCATTGACATCGCCACCTGCTAAAATTCTGGCAACTCTACCTGGGTCTTATGTGTTTAACGACGGTGGCTATAATCGAGTTATTAAACCTCTTGGCGGGTCAATTCACTACAACGTGATTCGCTTCGAGATAGTGCAATTACAAAAGGCTTTTCGAGCGGCGCCTAGTCGACCATATCGTATTCCGGCAGCCCTACGCACGCACATCACTGAAAATGGCACGCCACAAATTGATGATCAAAGAGTTTACATTGAATTAGATGGCTCTGGATACCCGATCGCATGCTATTCAGGACTTTCGAGCCGAGGTCAATGTTTAGACCTCGGCAAGAGCTATCATGAAAGTTGGTTTCCCAAATGTCAGTGACCAACAACTATCCAAACCTGTCAGTATACTGCCAGCGGTAAGCCCTGCAGTACTTTGCGATTCTCTAGCACCCAACGCGCGACGTCTTTGGGCAAAGTTTGTAACGATACCGTCTCAATATCGGAACCCAACGCGTCATTTAACAACGCCAGTAATTCCTGACGCAACGCACGCCGCTCGTCAAAAGCCCAGGCTAAATCGTTGCTACGTTGCGCGCCAAGCAAGCCAGCGGCAGCAACTCGTGTTTTGGTATTATGGGCAAAGATCGGCAGCTTCAGCGTCACACGCTCCGGTGCCGAGGTCTCATCACCCTCACCGGACGCCGGTGCGTCCATACCGATCTCCTGATAGCTATCGATCGCTAAAACAAGCGGCTTGGCTTTGGCATAGAACACAGTCGCCAGCTCATTAGCGAAGTCACCACCCTGCACATCCTTGAACTGTCCCAGCAATGCCAATTCCATCGTCCGTAAAGCATCAGGTAAAGCTCCTGCCAACTGCGCAACCAAACTCTGCATCTCAGCGATGTCAGCATCGGTAAACTCATAGGGTGCACTGAAGCTTTCGCCTTTGCGATACGCGTCCGAGGTGATCAACTCATTAAAGGTCGCCGACAACTGCGTGGCAAAGTCTGCCGGAACGCTGTTCAACAAGGCGTTAAGATTGCCGTACTTTTGAAACTGTTCCTTAAGGTAAGTATCGCGGCTACCAAGGACTAAATCGGTATTCAACTCACCGACAAAGTCGTACTGCCGCCATATACGAATAAGTTGAACGTTGGTGTTAACCAACTGCGCCAGATAGCTATATGATTCATGGACTAGCGTCGTCGCCAGAATATTAGCGTCACCAGCGACTTCGGCAAATTCCCGCTCGGGGTAACCAGCCGGCGGTGCTTTGGCGATGATAAAGCGCGCCGCGATACCAGCAGCTAAATTGCGCATCATGTCACCCGGCAACCAAGCCGCGTACTCAACCGACGACGCACCGGCATCAAATACCTGGCAATCGATGAACACACCGCGATGCGAATCCGTGCAGAACAACGGCAGATCTTTATCCGCAAACTTTGTACCGTAATACAAGGTCTGGATGGCTTTGGCATCATAACTCAAAGCCGGCTGTTGGCGAGCGATCTGATCACCGGTAAAAGCACTTTCCTCAAAGCGCGAATACTCCATAACTGAACTGGAGGCCACGACACCTGCCGGCGCACGCCCATTCGTGAAGTAATCTTTGATCAGGTTTTGTCGCTCAGTGAGCGGAAAATTCGTGGCCAGCGAACCAGCAAAATTGTGCCGCAACCCCAAGGTGTGACCGATTTCATGCGCCACGACTTCGCGCACATAATCCTGGGAGGCTTTCAAAATCATTTCATCACTGACATTCGCCGCCACCATGGCATCCAAACTGTCATGAAAACTTTTATCAAAAGTGCGCTGACATAACGCGGAAGTTTCAAAACCTTTCAGTGCCAAGGCTTTACCCATCACTTTCTTGCCGCCTTCTTCCAGATCGCGCAGCAGCGACCGCGCGCGCCATTTGCCGAGCACGGCAAACGCGCTGGTCATAAACACCTGCGCATGCTTGATCTGGCCGGTGCGCGGGTCCATTTGCGCGTCGGCATACGCCATACCCGCGTCGTCGAAGGTCACCCACTGCACGACGTTATAATCATAGTCAGGAGCCGTAACACCCGCCGGCGCCTCGACTGCCTGCAGCACTTCTCGACCGAAAGCCTGATTCCAATACAAGATGCCATCACGCACAGCTTGCTTGAATTCCGCCGGTGTATTGGCGGAGATCGCGAAAACAATCGGCTTATTAGGATGGAATTTGGTCGCCAGACTGATGAGCTCGCCGGAACTCACCGGTAATTGTGCCGCGACTTCAAAGAAACCCATGCGGGTGAAGTCAGTGGTTTTTGTCGGCTCAAAATCCGCATCGGGTTGGTATGGTTCGAGATAGTATTTAACACGCAAGGTGCTGAAGTCGGTGACACCACCACCAATGTCAGCATCAATCTGTGCAATCTGGTCAATCAACAAACGGTTATCACGACGAATTTCCGCCTGATCAATAAAACTGGTGCTAGTTTTAACCGCCTGCCAATCCGAAGCCAAGATGGTGCCGAAATCGGATGCATGCCAATCACCGGCAAGAAAAATCTTGTTCATACCGGCAGCGAAATCAAAATAAATGGTTTCCGCAGTGGTCGAGATAATCGGGAAATCAGTCAAAATCAGCTGCATCGGCAAGTCAGCGGTTAAATTGTGACCCTGGGTCGCTTCCATCATATACAAACGACCATTGGTGTGACGAAAGGCGACGATGCGGCTCTTCGAGCCATTCCAACTGGGGTAAAGGTGTTGCATAATCAGCGCCGCGTTCAGCAAGAACTCTTTATCAAGAGCGCTTTTGTGAATCCCGATCATCAACTCGTCGGTTTGCGCCTCGCCTTTACGGGCAACAACAAAAGAGCGACCAATGTCGGTATCAGCTTTGACTTCCGGCCGGGACTCGGCGCTATCACGCAAATTAATACGCTTGGTTTCCTGACAGGCAAGCAGCGTGCATAGCAACGCCACAAAACTGAAAATTGAACCTAAACGATGCCATGGTCTTGCCGTCATGCTGATTTCCCCCGTAAAAAATCGCCACTACTGATACTAAAAGCTACCGATTATGTACGAGTTTTTTTCGCGCGGGTAAACAGCGAAAGTACTATGTGCTGCATTTATTTTAATTCAGCGTTCAATGCTGTCAAAGCGGCGCTGCCAGGGCATAAGTCGTCGTAGGGTAGATTTTTTAAGGGCCGATCGGTGGTATTCAAAACATCATGCAAGTCCTCAGCACTTTCATCAATGTACAGCAAGCCGGTGACAATTTCACCAAGTCGCTGTTTTTCTTGAATATAAGCACTCGCATGAACGGCTGAACGCGGATCGTAATCTTCTTCCAGTTTACGCAAGCGCAGCTGCGAGCCATCGTGCATCGGTACTTCAATCACCGACCCCTTGGCATAATCGACGGTAATTTCCGCACGCGGATGAATCAGGTCCGCTTGCGTGACCTCCTCGTCATGTTGACGCACATAATCGTAACTTTTGGTGGAACCTTCATGATTGTTAAACGTCACGCATGGTGAAATCACATCGATGAGAGCAAAACCTTTGTGCTTCAAGCCGGCTTTGATCAAAGGTATCAGTTGCGTTTTGTCACCGGAAAAACTACGCGCCACGAACGATGCACCAAGATGAATCGCCAGTAGTGCCGGATCGATCGCCTGGTATTTATTAGCCGCTCCGCCCTTGTTCTTGGAGCCGACATCAGCGGTGGCCGAAAACTGACCTTTGGTGAGACCGTACACACCATTGTTCTCGACAATATAAAGCATGTTAAGGCGACGACGAATCGCATGCGCAAACTGTCCAAGTCCGATCGATGCCGTATCACCATCACCGGATACACCCAAATAAGTGAGTCCCCGATCGGCGACATTCGCGCCGGTGGTTACCGACGGCATGCGACCATGCACGGAATTGAAACCATGCGAGGCGCTGAGAAAATACGCCGGTGTTTTTGACGAACAACCGATGCCGCTCATCTTGGCGACTTCGTGCGGCTGAATCGCCAACTCAAAGCACGCCTGAATAATCGCCGCTGTCACCGAGTCATGACCGCAACCCGCGCACAGGGTCGACAAGGCGCCTTCGTAATCGCGCGCGGTATAGCCGAGCTCGTTTTTCGGCAGACCAGGATGCATAACTCTGGGTTTGGGAACATAACTCATGCACGCACCTTTGTTGTTATCGCCGATACCAGGAAAGCCGCCGTCACCGGTAAACCATCATAAGACAACACCGAGATCAAACGCGCCGGATCGATACCAAGCTCACTCATCAGCATGGTTTTCAACTGGGCGTCGCGATTTTGTTCGACAACCAGAATCTGTTTATGCGCGGCGATGAAAGCCGCAACATCCGATGGAAAGGGAAACGCGCGTATGCGCAAAGCATCGACGCTGACACCTTGCGTTGCCAACTCCGCCAATGCCTCGCGCAGCGGTTCTTCGGTGCTACCAAAATAAATAACGCCCCAATCCTGGCCGCCGCCATGACGATGTTCAACGGACTGGGGCACCAGGCTGGCGGCCGTGCGCCACTTATGCAGCAGTCGCGCAAAATTCTCGCGATAAAGTTCGGCGTCCTCCGTGTAGCGCCCAAACTTATCGTGGCCGGAGCCGCGCGTAAAATACGCGCCTTTGCTGGGGTGCGTTCCTGGATACGTACGATAAGGAATGCCGTCGTTATCGCTATCAAGGTAGCGATAAAATGGTTTGGCGGCGGCATCGAGCGCGGTTTTATCCAAAACCTTGCCGCGATCGGGGCGATACGTATCATCCCAGGTTAGCGGCTCGGACAACCAGTCGTTCATACCGATCTCCAGATCAGACAAAACGATCACCGGTGTTTGCAAGCGTTCCGCTAAATCAAAAGCCTGCGCGGCCATGGTAAAACATTCGTTGGGATTGGCCGGGAATAACAAGACATGTTTGGTATCACCGTGCGAGGCATAAGCACACGCCAGCAAATCGGATTGTTGCGTGCGGGTGGGCATACCAGTCGAGGGACCAACGCGCTGAACATCAAACAACACCACTGGTACTTCGGCATAATAGGCAAAGCCCAAAAACTCCGACATTAACGACACGCCCGGTCCGCTGGTTGCGGTAAAGGCACGTGCGCCGTTCCACATTGCACCCAACACCATGCCGATTGCTGACAACTCGTCTTCGGCCTGAACGACCGCGTAGCGATTTTTGCCGCTAATTTTATCGACGCGGTATTTGCGACAATACTTGGCAAATGCATCAACCAGTGATGTCGACGGCGTAATCGGATACCAGGCGGCAACCGTGGCGCCGGCGTATACGCAACCAAGTCCGGCCGCTGCATTACCTTCGAGCAAGATGCGCTCGCCGACTTTATCCGTGGCTTTGCTATGCAATGGCAATGGACATTGAAAATTTTCTTTGGCGTAACGATAACCAAGATCGAGCGCCTTAAAATTCGCCTCAATCAACTTGGGTTTGTCACCGAATTGTTCGCGCAGCAAATCCTGCAGCAGATTTAACGGAATATCCAGGAACGCCGCCAGCGAGCCGACGTAAACAACATTCTTCAGCAACGGTCGTGATTTGGGATTGGGAAATTCAGGTAGACAAAGCTCGGTAAACGGCACGGGTAGATAGGTAATATCTGAACGCTGGTCCTGCGCACGCAACGGCCTGGTGGAGTCGTATAATAAGTAACCACCACTGGATACTTCGGCATTATCTTGTGCGAAGGTCTGCGCATTCATCGCCACCATGATATCAACGCCGCCGCGACGCCCCGTATAGCCGCGTTCGTTGACGCGAACTTCGTACCAGGTCGGCAATCCCTGAATATTTGATGGAAACATATTCTTAGGACCGATGGGGATACCCATGCGATAAAAGCTTTTGGCCACCATGCTGTTCGCGCTGGCCGAGCCGGTGCCATTGACATTGGCAAAACGAATGACGAAATCATTTATTCCCGGCACGCACCACATCCTTTGCCTGCGGCAACTGCAAAGTAAATTTTTGCATATCCCAAGCACCTGTCGGACAACGTTCGGCGCATAGTCCGCAATGAATGCACAAATCCTCGTCCTTGACCATTAAGCGACCAGTCGGCAGTGGCTGCGAAATCAATAGCGCCTGCTGAGGATTGATAACTGGCGCACTCAGACCACCGGTTTGACGATATTGGTCTTCGGTTGCCGGCTGTGCGATGGTCAAACAGCTGAGCGGGCAGATATCCACGCAGGCATCGCACTCTATACATAGCTTGTCGGTAAACACCGTTTGCACGTCGCAATTAAGACAACGCTTGGCTTCCGTGATCGCTTGTTCCACATCGAAACCAAGCTCGACTTCCAGCTTGAGGTCGCGCAGGCGTTCTGCCAAAGCCACATGTGGCACTGCCTGACGCACAAGCGTATCGTAGCTGTTGTCGTAACTCCATTCGTGAATGCCCATTTTTTGACTGATCAAATTCATGCCCGCCGGCAGGCGGTCCTTAACGTCCAGACCCTGGCAATACTGATGCAGCGAAATCGCCGCCTCGTGACCATGCGCAACCGCCCAGATAATATTCTTCGGCCCAAACGCGGCATCGCCACCAAAGAAAACCTGTGGCTGACTGGATTGAAAAGTCACCGGATCAACGATCGGTCGATCCTGTTTGTCAAAGTCGATGCCACAGTCGCGTTCGATAAAAGAAAAAGCGGTATTCTGGCCGATCGCCAAGACCACCAGATCACAATCAAGCGTCACATTCGCCTGACCGCTGGGGATTGGCGCCCACTTCTTGTTAGCATCAAATAATTGCTTGAGGTGCTGAAACTCAACACCAACGAGTTTACCGTCCTTGAGTACAAAGCGTTGCGGCAACAGGTGATTAACCATCTGAATGCCTTCGTGCTCGGCGTCTTCCTTCTCCCAAGGCGACGCCAACATTTGCTCGTAACTTTCCGGCGCGACGACTTTCACATCCTTGGCGCCCAAGCGCAGCGCGCTACGGCAACAATCCATCGCCGTATTACCACCGCCGATAACAAGGACGCGCGGCGGAACTTTATCGACATGCCCAAAAGCGATGTTTGCCAACCACTCCAAGCCGATCTGCACTTGCGCCTTGGCTTCGGCACGACCAGGAAGATCAAGATCACGGCCTTGCGGCGCACCACAGCCAACAAACACCGCAGCAAATTTTTCGGCCAATAGTTGCTTCATACTGGCGACCGGCTTGCCAAAATGAACTTTGGCGCCGCGCTGCAAAATCACATCGATCTCATCATCAAGTACCTGCTCCGGCAAACGAAAACCGGGCACGGAATACCGCATCGCGCCACCGGCACGCGGTTCTTTCTCAAAAACCTCGACTTCATAACCAAGCGGCAACAAGTCATTCGCAACCGTCAATGACGCCGGTCCGCTGCCGATCAAGGCGATACGCTTACCGTTCTTCTGTTGTGGTATGGGTGGCAGATACGCGGTGATATCACCGCGATTATCGGCAGCAACGCGCTTTAAGCGACAGATGGCAACCGGTTTATCCTCAACGCGACCGCGACGGCATGCCGGCTCACAAGGACGATCGCAGACGCGACCGAGAATGCCGGGGAACACATTGGATTTGCGATTTAGGAGATAAGACTCGGTGTATTTACCCTGAGCGATGAGACGAATATATTCGGGCACGTTGGTATGTGCCGGACACGCCCACTGGCAATCGACAACTTTGTGATAGTAATCAGGTGTACCCGTATCCGTTTTTGCCGACATGATCCGCAACAACTCTCAGAGCTGGATTTTTGCACCAAAGATCAAGCCCGACTCACTCGTCTTTGCCGTACCGGCGGCTGTTTTAAAGCTCCAGTCTTCCTGAAAAACACCGCCCATGATTCGCAGTAACGAGACTTCAATATAGGCCATATAGTCGTAATACGCACCAGATAGTTCATTCTCACCGACGATAAAACTGGTGGGCGCAAAATGCAGATAATTCCCCTCCAGACCCAGGAAACGCAAGAGATACAGCTGCAACTCGCCGCCATAAAACCGCCCGCTTGCCTCGACCGGTCGATCCAGTCCGGCAAGGGTCGGCAGACCGGTTTTTGTGGTGTACTTGCCAATTTTTGCCACTAGCGATGAGTCTTGGATGCTTTTACCAAACAGGCGAAAATCGGCGGCATAGTACTGGGTCATGCCGCGACGCGCGGCAAGCGTCGACAGTGAGGTCGCGGGGACAAAGGGCTCACTTTGTCGGTGATAAGCCTCGATGCCGAAATCAATATTGACCAATCGCACACCGGACGAGCCGGTAAAGATATTGGTTAACCAAAACTGACCGCGCAGTTGCGTCGACGCCAGCTTGGCGTCCTCGCTGGCACCTTGTACGGACGAAGTTGTCATATCGCCGCGCGTCACGCCGTAAATCAAATTGAGTTCGGGGCGGAATTTGTCCTCTTTGGGATTGGAGAACATGGCAAGCCAGACATCCATCATCTTGGTGCGTTCTTTAATCCGCAACCATTCCGTCAGCGTAAAACGTGTCGACTCACGTTCTTCCTGGGTTTTCGTGACGTAGGTGGTTACCACCGTCTCGGCGATCGCCGGTAGCGTCACTGCGCAGCCAAAAAGAAATACCAAGGCCAAGCGAATGGTACGACCGGATGTAGTTACATATTGTCCCAAATGAAACGCTCCTCGCTCACCGCGTGATCGGATAATGATTTGATGAGTTCATCATCGTTCTCGTCGATTTTGTTAAAGTTACTTTTGACCCGCCGATTCACCTGGCCGCAAAATGCCATGAGAATCTCTTTTTCCTTCTCACATGCTTGTTCGCCTTTGGCCTCGATGGCTGCCGAGACGCGGCTGATGACACAAGCCAGCGCGAACAAATCAGTCATAATGTCAGCAAGACGACGGGTGGCGAATTGCTTGTCGACGATTTTCTTGCCGTGCTTGCGCAGAATCCGATCAGCGGCGCCGCTTAAGTTAGCGGCACAGCCCTCGAAAATAGTCGCCGCATCTTTGAGCGACGGATGGGCTTTGGTCATCGTTGCTTTGCCAAAACCGGTGGCGATAGCGACACGTTTCTTGGCATAATCCGACAAAACCCCAAAACCCTTGATCGGATCTTCGAGTACGTTACCAACCGTGGCCGCGAGTTCTTTGAGTTGATGACCGACATCATTCATCGCTGTCAAAGCGATAAACAGCCGCAAAATTTCGTTGGTGCCTTCAAAAATGCGATTGATCCGTGAATCCCGCATCATACGTTCATAGGGAAACTCACGCATGAAGCCGTTACCACCGGCAATCTGTAAAGCCTCATCGATCGTGCGCCACAAGGCTTCCGTGGCAAATACCTTGCTGATCGCGGCCTCGACGGCATAGTCTTCATAACCGGCATCGACAATTCCAGCCACCATCGCGACCACGGCCTCCGCGGCATAACAATCAACCACCATATGGCCGATTTTTTGTTTGACCAGACCGAACTCGGCAACGGGTTTGCCAAATTGCGTGCGCTGCTTGGCTTGTTGCGTCGCCAGCTGAATTGATTTTTTCATCGCGCCAACGCAACCACCGCCAAGACCGGTACGACCGGCATTTAAAATACGCATCGCGACTTTGAAACCCTTACCGATATCACCCAAGACATTGGCGGCAGGTACTTTCACATCTTTAAATGAAACAGTGGTCGTGGAGCTGGCGCGAATACCCATTTTATCTTCGTGCGGGCCATTGCTGACGCCTGCCATATCGCGCGTCACGATAAAAGCGGTGATGTGACCTTCGGGACCATCCGTACGGGCAAAAACGGTGAAGAAATCGGCGATGCCACCGTTGGTGATCCATAATTTCTCGCCATTCAGCAGCCAGTGATCGCCTTGTTTGACGGCTTTGGTTTTGAGCGCGCCGGCATCGGAACCAGCACCTGGCTCGGTCAAACAAAAGGCGGCGATCATTTCGCCGGTGGCGAGTTTGGGCAAATACTTTTTCTTTTGTTCATCAGTACCAAAGAGAATCAGGCCGCGCATACCAATCGAACTATGCGCGCCCGCGGTCAACGCGATCGAAGCATCGTAGCGCACCAACTCCTGCAACACGCGCGAGTACGCCGTGCTGGAAAATCCCAGACCACCAAATTCCTCAGGCACCACCAGTCCGAACAAACCCATGTCGCGCATTTCCTGAACAAATTCTTTGGGCATCTCGCCTTTTTCGTCCCACTTGCGAAAATCGGCGTCGCGACCTTTGAGCCAGCTGGCGAGCGAATCAACCAGGGTCTTCAGCGTCTCGCGCTCTTCGGCTTTCATCTGCGGAAAGGGAAAGATCATGTCCTCGGCAATTTGCCCCATACACAACGTCTGCATAAAACCAGTAGACTTATCCGTCATGACCGTCCCCTATACGCCTGATACTATTTGAGAAAGTTTCAAGAAATTATTTTGCCATCATCTGCAGTTATAAGCCAGTCGTCGGCTGACATTGATATTCTCAGAGTATTTTAGGTAAAATGACTAAATCACGAATTTTCTACCGGACTTCGTATGACTTGGCTGTATCTGCATCTCATTTTAAATCATATCCCCATCGTCGGCTATTTTTTCGCCTTGCTGGTGATGATCGCGGCTTTGCTCTGGTCCAAACGTGAAGCGTTTTTTGTCGGTGCCTGGCTGTCCGCTATCAGCTGTCTCGGCGCCATCTTCAGCTACATCACCGGCGAAGAAGCTAAAGAGTTTATTGAAGGCTTTGGTGTTCCTGAACTAGCGAAGACCGCTTTAGCAGCACACGAGCAAGCAGCAGCGTTGGCATTGATTTGCACCATGGTTGGTGCATCCGCCGCCGGTGCCGCCTTGCTGATTTTCCAGAAACAACCGCTGCGACCATTGCATCAGATTGGTTGGTTGGTCGTCTTGTTAAACTTGCCGGCGCTTTTTTCAACCGCTTATACAGGTTATGTGGGCGCACGCATTGCTCATCAAGAACTTCATAGCACCAGCGAAGGCCTGCTGGAGCTGGAAGACGATAAAGGGACACACGACTGAACCCGATCTCATACAAGAGATCGGGTTCAGTCGTGTGTCCCTTTATC
>CAZZCU010000010.1:16276-70364 GCA_964652825.1 uncultured Oligoflexales bacterium | reverse complement strand
CGGGTTCAGTCGTGTGTCCCTTTATCTGGTCTTGTGCGCCAGGCGAAGCCGAAACCAGCAAGTAGCAGCAAGCCGCCGACGACACTGCCAAGCAGCCACAAGCGGCCGCGGCCCTCAAGAATGCCGCCGACTTTAACAACATAAGTTTCGCCAACGGTAATGCCGACGGCGCTCAAGCGCTTGAAGCTGCGGCCGGAAAAATCAACGTCGGTCCCGGCCATCAACTGATCGGAACTTAACTCCGGCCCATGTCTTGTCGCCGCCAGCACTTGAAAATCAGCGATCGGATACGGCCAGACATAAGTCAATGTTGCTTTGCCCAGAGTTGCCGGCGCGCGAAAGCCAAAAGCGATCACTGTTGTTCCTGGCGCAAATTCCTTGTCAATAACCAGGGTATCATCCGCGAGTTGAATTTCGTTATCGCTAACTCCATCTTGCACACGCCAATCATCGACTTCTTTTGGCAAGATCACCTGCATACGCAAACGTTCCGCTGTCCTGCCCGGATTCTCGACGCTAAACCAGTAGCTGCCGTACACCGAGTCCAAGCCGGCGTCCAACAGCACGACATGACGACCTTGATAAACGACTTCGGCAACCGCACTCGTTGTCCACGCCAAAGCCGCGACCATTATGATCAGGTGACGCAACATGCTAGCGCTTCTCCCCTGCTCGATTTTGTCCGGACATTTGGCGACGCAGAAAATCCAAACGGCGACCGGCATCGATATAGCGATGCATCAGAAACTCACGACGACGTGTCCAGGCGCGCTTGGAAATATCTTTGCGCGCAAACGCTGCTTCGTCTTGTAAATAGCGTTCCAAAATGGATTTTTGCAGCGCCTCAACACGCTCGGGCGAGGTTTCAGTCGCCGCCGGCGCCAAGGCGCCGCCCGCCCCGATGAAAAAAGGCAGCAACACCGCAACCAAAACCGTGATACCGATCACAATCGCGGCAATGATCATGATGTCCTCGTCTTGCCGCGCAGGCTTTGCAAACGTTGTTCAAATTCCTGTAGAATCGCCTCGGAAGAACGAATCCCGCCGGTATCAAATTCCTGCCGACGCCGCCACACACTCAACCAAACCAGCAACGGCCCGCCCAATAAAAACAAACAAGGAATAATCCAAGCTAGGATATGGAAGCCTTCCTTAGGTGGTTCGCGTAAAATCCACGGTCCATACCGTTCGACGAAAAACTTATAAATCTCATCGCGGGTTTTGCCAGCCTGCACCTGCTCAGCGACGATATCCTTAATTTGCACCGAAAACGGCGCATCCGAATCCAACACGCTAATGCCGGTACAGGTCGGACAACGTAAACCGTCGGCGATGTCACGAAATTCCTGTTCGCGCTCCGGCGCCAATCCCGGTGGCGTGTAAGCAAGCGCGTAGGGAGCAAGCACGACAAACATCAATAACAACAGAGTCGATAACAAATATCTATCATGCATTTTTTTGTAATCAATCATGGTCATCATCTTCATCGTCTCAATCACTCAATAACGCATCACGGGTTTTTAACCCACGTGAGCGATCCGCCAACGCAATCAAACCACCGATCACCATCAGATAAATACTGATCCACACCAAACGCACCGTCGGATTGATATGCAGTTGCAGGGTGGCTTGTTTGCCAGTGGTTTTCTCAAAATCCGTGAGCACAATATACAGGTCATGCCAAAAGCCGCCGTTGACAGCGATCTCATGCAACAACTCCGGCTTGGTTGGATACTTGCTACGGGCAGGCGACATCTTGGCTATCTCTTTATCGCCGCGCGTAACCATCAGCGGCGCCTGATACAAAGTCGCATTATGCTGCCGGACGATCGCGATGCCGCTATCCGCAAAGCTAAATTGATAGCCATATAATTCGACACTCTCACCGGCTTTCAAACTAACTTCCTTATTGATGCCACGGACATTGCCCATAAAACCGAGAATGGCAATCAACGCGCCGACGTGCGCGACGTAAGCACCGGTGTAAGCAAGATTACGCTGAAACAACAAGCGCCAGTTAAAACGCAAATCCCTCAAGCGATTATAAAAATCAAAGGTCAAACATGCCAATGACCAAAACACCAGATAGGAGCCGACGACCTGCGCTCCCAAACGCAAGGCGCTGGGCGTCTGCCAAACATCGCCGAAATAACAAAAAACAATACACACTGGCAACGCGACCAATGCCGAACGTTGCATGACGCGTTTGCCGTCGGGAATACCCTCGCTGTTGTAACGCATTAGATTTCCGACCGCGATCGCCAGAATAAAACCAAGCCCGATAAAGGGTGCGAAAGCATTAAAATAAGGCGCCTGTACGGAAATCCGCTGTTTGGTAACAGCTTCCGAGACAATCGGAAACACCGTCCCGATAAAGACAATGGCCGCAAACGACAGCAACAAGAATTGCGTCACAATCAACGCCGATTCCTTGGAGAAACCCCATACCTTATCAGTATCCGCCGGCAGAATGGTATTTGCGCGCCAACCATACAATACGCAACTGACAAGCATCACCACGGCAAGGAAACTCAGATAATTCGGACCAATCGGCGACTCAGCAAACGAATGCACGGAGCTGATAACCCCGGAACGGGTAATAAACGTGCCAAAGAAACTCATGAAAAAACCAAGCACCGCCAAGACGATACTCAGACGCTTCAAATGACCGATTTGTCCCTGTACCAACAAAGAGTGCAACAGAGCTGTTGCCATCAACCAGGGCAAAAAACTGGAATTCTCCACCGGATCCCACGCCCAATAACCAGCCCAACCAAGCTCCACATACGCCCAGCGGCCGCCGAGCGCGATCGCTGCCGTCAACGCGCACCAACCAAATAAGGTCCAACGCCGCACCGTTCGCAACCAACCAGCAGTGATATCACCGTAGCAAAGCGCGGCAATAGCATACGCAAACGGCACCGCGAGACAAACGTAACCTAAAAACAAGATCGGCGGATGAATCGCCATATATGGATTCTGCAGCAGAGCATTCATCCCCTGCCCATTCGGTGCGACCGGCAACTGCAACACAAAGGGATCGGAATAAGTGATCGCCAGATAAAACATCCAACCGAGTACTGCCTGAAGCGCTGCGCTGACATAAGGCATGATGTGTTCGTTGTCAGCGCTATACGTCCATAACGCTACGGTCGAAACAAGAGTCATCAACAACATCCAAAACGTGTGCGACCCTTCCAACGCCGACCAGAATGCCGACAAGGTATAAAACGCCGGCAGATCATTACTGGAGTTGCGAAAAATATAAGCGACCGAATAGTCACGTTGGAACAACAAGAACCACAAGATCAACGCGGCAGTGACCATCATGACACAAGTCAGTGTCAACGCCATGCGCGCCGAGCGATACAAACGACGATGCCGGAAAAACGCTGCCCCCACACTGGCGACACTGCCATAGCAGGAAACCAGGCAGCACAAAAAAAGCAAATAAAATCCGATATTTGCGAGCATTATATCTCCACCAGTGCCTCTCCTAACCAATCTGGTATTTAGGCCTGGCGATTGCGCTATTGCTGACCTAAGTTAATTTCATTAAAAGAGGGTCGCGTAAATTGATACCCCAAGCACGATCGGTCGTCACTAACAATGCGAAACGTTTATGTAAAAACCCTGGGCTGCAAGGTTAACACCTTTGACTCGCATGCTCTGGCCAGCCGTTTTGCCGATCGCGGCTATCATTTAGTGAACGACGCAAAAGACGCAGACGTGACCGTCATCAATAGCTGCAGCGTAACCGCCAATGCTGAAAAGGATGCGCGCTATCTGCTGCGGCGTTATCGACGGGAAAATCCTGCCAGCAAACTCGTCATCACCGGCTGCTACGCGCAGACTGATTCCGCCCGCCTAGTCGAAATGCCGGAAGTTGATTTTGTCGTGCCCAATGCCACCAAGCATCAACTGGTTGATCTGGTGGAAGAGTTATTCGTCGCCACACCCGGCACCAAAATTTCTGATACTGAGCGGCCGGTGCGCGATAATAAACAAAGTCACTTTAAAAGCAGCGTCACCTTATTTGATAAAGCCATGAGCGAGCAAACGCGCGCCTTCGTCAAAATTCAGGATGGTTGCAATAACTTTTGCGCTTATTGCCTCATTCCTTACGCGCGCGGCCAAAGCCGCAGCGTTCCCGCCGCCGACGTGATCGCCGAAGTCAAACGCCTGATCGCGCTAAAGACACCGGAGATCGTCTTGACCGGGATTCATTTGGGCGATTATGGCCGCGAACACCAGCAACATGCTGACTCGCCGTTCATAGATTTATTAACCGAACTACTGCGGCTGCCGGGAATTCCACCGCTCAGAATCTCTTCGCTGGAGCCTTCGGAATTAAGCGAGCCGCTCTTGCAACTTATGGCCCGGCATCGCCCGCACTTTCGCAATCACTTGCACCTGCCACTGCAGGCCGGCCACGACCGCACGCTAAAACGCATGCGGCGCGAATACACCACCACCGAGTACGCAGCTTGCGTTGAGATGGCGCGCGCCTACTTGCCGGGCGTTAATATCGGTGCGGATGTCATCCCCGGCTTTCCCGGCGAAAGCGACGAGGAATTTGCGGCAACCGTCGCTTACATCAAAGACCTGCGGCTGGGCTATCTGCACGTCTTCCCCTATTCGTCGCGGCCCAATACCGCCGCCGCCCGCATGCCTGAGCATCTGTCGGTCGAGATCGTCAAGCAACGCGCCCAGGAACTGCGCGCATTATCACTGGAGCTGGCGACTGATTATGCCGCCGGTTTCCTCGGCAAAACTTTGAACGTGTTGTGGGAGAGTCATACGGACGATCAAGGTCGCAACATCGGCCGCACCAGCGAGTATCTGGAAGTCGTGGCGCCGAGCGACAGCAAAATGCGCGCCGGCGACATCACCAGCATGCGCATCAAGGGCTTTGTGGAAGAACGTCGATTATTCGGCGTACCGCAAACAACGCTTACAGAATCGCAGTGCGCGGAATCGACATAATATTGCGCAAAACCATATTGGTCGACGTCAAACGATCGGCAACCGAGCTAGCGATATTCGTCATGACGCGATAACCGATATGATGATGGCTATCAAATAATTTCAGCAAGTCCTGTTTGGACCAGATCAAAACATTCACATCATCTTTGGCGATTACATCCGCGGAACGTCTGGTTTTACCGACCAGCATCAACTCGCCGACAACCTCGCCACCACCCAGGGTCGCGATCGTTTCGCGTTGATCACCACCAGGCACAGACACGCGCACATCCACCCGGCCTTCCAGAATCAGGAAGATCGCGTCGCCGCGCTCGCTCTCCTGAATCAGCGCCACTCCGGCTTTCACGGACGAAGTTCGCGCCAACGACGCGACTTTATCCAGCTCCTCGTCCAACAAGCCTTTAAACAGCTCGATGCCCTTGAGTGTGTCGCCTAATCTAGCCATAATAAAATTCCTCCGCGCGTCTCATATAAAACTAGTTACATATACGCGCCTGAACAACCCGCACATTGTCCGCACGAGCCGCTCGCGCAGTTTTGACAACTACCCCCTGAACAACCGGAACAATTACCAGATGAACAGTTGCAGTTGGGACAAGAAGATAACAAATCATCGCCACCAGCAAGCAACGAACCAAGCTGATTGACGCTGGGGTCCATCGAACTAAACTTGGCGCCCATACCGGCACCAACCTGTTGGAAAGCCGCCAGCAACATTTGTAGCAAATACTGTTCTTCGCCAGCGAGCGAGAGCTTCGCTTTGGCATCTGCGGTGGCGGAATTCTGGCTCTTAGCGACCAAACCAAAACTCGACGCACTTGCGGCCGACGAGCTGCTTAACAGGCGCGAACGCTCTTTAATGACCGGCAACAACTCCGCAAAGAAATCATGGGTTTTCTTAAAGTCACGCGCCGCTACCTGACGAGTCTGATTGCTGCATACCAAGGAGTCAAATGTCTCGGCAAAAATAAAGTCTTTGATACGTTGCAAACGGAACTGACGGCTGGTCGCGCTGACGATTTCTTGCGGCGACTGCCCGAAGGTCAAGCCTTCAAAGACATCCACTTTACCGGCATTCAGATTGGCGATAATACGCGCAGCACCTTCGCTGCCGATTAACGGCGCCAGGTTGCTGACTTTGATTTTGCCGCCGGCCTTCTCTAGATTATAAACATCAGTAAAAAAGTTACGCGCCAAATCGGTCTTGTAAGTTTCAAAAGCATTGCCAAGCGGCAACCGGGCATCAAAGGCAAATGTCTTGCGACCGGCAACATCCACGCTTTCGTTAAGACGTGGCACGAATTGCGCGTACAAGAAGCCGAACAATCGTACACCATTGTGGCGGATGTTCTCGCTACTCATCGAGTGAACTAAAGTTAATACGGACTTACCAGCATCTTTGCTACCGGCTTTGCCCTGAACAAACATAAAGCAGCTGTCGATCTTCTGCCGTTCAGCGGCGGGTGCAAATTGCGGTGAGTTCTCGCGACTCATGATATCCCCGCATAGCTGCGCGGAATCCGGACGAACACTGATCGAACCACCCATGGCCAAAAATGCGTCTTGAACCTCGACCGGCACGGCGCTCAGATACGCCTGCACATCGTGACAGAATTTTTTATCGGGACTTTGTGCAGGAATTTGCGCACAACTGATTTTATTGACGACGATACGTTCGCTCAGCGCCGGACGCACGACATTGCTGCCACTACACGAGTTGACCGACACCAAATCCTGGGCCGCAAAATTGTCGAGGGTTTTTTGCTCAGATATATTACCGGGGACTGGCATTTTACAGGCCGCTATGATGCTCGTACTTAGGTATATGGTGGCGAGAATGCGGCGAGAATGCATAAAAATCCTCCAGTAAATTGGATAAAGCGCAACCCGGAAAGCTTTGTTGATATCGGCAGAAACACCCATAAACTTTAATCCCGGCTTAAAGCCCCGCCAATTGCAAGGGATTTGAGGCCTTTTAACACTAAGTTAGAGTCGACTCGGGCATCCGGAATGCCAATAAGAGCAGCGGCTAAGCCACCGCAAACATGAACGGTGGGTAACGTGGCATTGGTACTGGCACTCTGCCCAAGCCGCCTTGCCAAGTCAGTAATACTGGCCACCGTCATAGCGACGACACCAAACTGCATCGCCGCCACGGTGTTATGACCGAGCAAGTACTGGTTATCGATCAATTCGCGCTCGCTCAGAACCGGTACGTGTAAATGATCAGGCAGTTGCGCGGCGCGTTGCGCTAGCGTATCAAGCGCTACTTGCAATCCAGGTAGAATGCGCCCACCCAGATGCAGACCATCGCCACGCACCAAGTCGATGGTGGTGGCCGTCCCGGCGCAAACAATAATATGATGCTCGTCTTCGCGCCAAGTACTGGCATTCTGCTGATGCTTGATAGCGGCGAGCGTCGCCTCGATGGCGGCGAGTCGATCAACACCAAGCTCCTGCAGGGAATACGGACTCGCCGGCAGACGCAGGATGCCGCGCTTGCTGATTTCCGTTACCGCAAAATCAAGTTGCGACGCCTGAGCACGCAGCAATTCTGCTGCTGCGGGATTGACGCTACCAATGTGCAGAGGACACAATTTATCGGTATACCCGTGCTTGAGCAGTTGTTGCCGCAAATCAGCAAGCAAATCCGGTAACGCCGCACGATCGCCCGGGACATACACGCCAACCGGCTCATCATCAGCACTGTCGGCATACAAGGCAAGCTTGGTGCGGGAATTACCGACATCAGCTACCACCAAAGGTTGCGCCCGGGGCGTCTGATAAATCCAAGCACCGGCTGTTTGGACACTACTGATACGCTGAGTTTCCAGATCATGGCGGCGCAACAATAACGCGCCCTCGCTATCGTAACCCTGCAACGAATCAAGAACACCATCGTTACCACGCCAGAGCTGTCCAGGTTCCAAAGCATACTGCTGGTACAAGGACATGATCTCGGTATCGGCGTCGCGACACCAATGCGTGGCAAAAAAATCAACCAGAGAACACGCAAGCTCCTCGGTGGAAAACGTGCGGCCGGTGATCGCTCGCAGATGGGTTGTGCGGATATCGTCAAGGGTTGGTGCCTGCACCACATTAAAACCGATGCCAATAACCAACCCCTTGGCCTGAGTGCCCTGAAAATCGCTTTCGCAGAGAATGCCGCCGAACTTGGCGCCGGCAAACAGCAGATCATTGGGCCATTTCAAGGTGGCGCGAAATCCCAGTTGTTGTCGCAGCCAGTCCGCGACCAATATCGCTGTCCGTAAGGATAGCAAACCAGATTGATAGTCGGCGAACATGGTTGTCGGCAGAGCAATGCTTAGATAAAGACCGTCATCAGTTGACTGCCAGGTGTGGCCCATACGACCGCGGCCGGCGCTTTGACGGCGCGCCCAGATAGCAAACGGCGCCGGTGTGCCAGCACGCAGGTTTTCCATCGCCAGTGTTGACGTCGAAGTGACTTCATCCTGTTTGATCAAAGGAATGTTCACAGATCAAACAACAAACTCAGATCGGACCAACGCGCTGAATGAATAATCGCGCCGGTCGAGATAAAATCAACGCCGGATTCGCCGATCTTGCGAACATTATCCAAGCGCACATTACCGGAAGCCTCCAGCAAAGCACGACCGCGCACCGTGCGCACGGCCATTGCCATCTCGGCAACGCTCATATTGTCGAGCATGATCAGATCAGCACCGGCATCTAGGGCTTCCTGGACTTCATCGAGGTTGCTTGCTTCCACTTCGATTTTCAACGTCGGCGATAAGCTTTCGCGCAAACGCTCCACTGCCGTTTTGATGCCGCCGGCAGCGCGGATATGATTTTCCTTAACGATAACACCATCACACAAACCAAAACGATGATTACGCGCTCCACCAATCACGGTCGCGGATTTTTCCAAAATCCGCAAACCAGGTGTCGTCTTGCGCGTGTCGAGCAGCTTGGCTTTGGTTCCCTGCAATTCATCGACGAAACTACGTGCCAGCGTGGCAATTCCGCACATACGCGCGAGAAAATTCAGCGCCACACGCTCCGCACGCAGAATCGAACGCGCCTCGCCGGTGATGCTCAAAATAACTTCTTTATCCATGGCACGCTGGCCGTTCTCAAGCCGAACATCCAGACGCAATGCCGGATCAACTTTGGCGAATACGGCGCAGGCGACTTCGACACCAGCAACAATGGTAGGTTCTTTGGCAATAATACGGGCTTGTGCCATCTTGCCTTTGGGCACGCATAAATCCGTCGTCCAGTCGCCGTAGCCCCAATCTTCTTCGAGCGAACGCGCGATGATCGGTCCTAGCTGGATTTCGTGTAAGTCATGCATCCCAAGCCCTCCTGATCCGAAGGGTTGTATCACACTCACGGCGGATCGTCAGTGTTTACTCGATAAAATGCCGGGCACGATCCTCGGCCAGTCGGCGCAGCTCGGCAGTAATAATCTCGCGGGCTAAAGCCGGAAAATGCTTCTGACAATACTCTTCGACCGCCTGGCGGACCATCTGCGCCACTTCTTCGCGTCCCGCCGCATCGCCGGAATCCCCGCCGGCGGCTTGAGTTCTGGTTGACGATGACGGCGGCGGTGGTGGTCGTCGCGAGGTCATCGCAGGTGGTGGCGGCGGCAAAGGCGCCGCGGTTCTTGCTCCATCCCCTGCGGGCATCGGAATATCGGCATCCGGAAAAGCCTTTTGGCCGCGCCGGGTCTGATCGATTTTGGGTGGTGGTGGTAACGCCGGATCGACGAAATCATCATTACCACCGGCAGCGGCACGCTTGTTGGGCGGCGGTGGTATCAGCACGGTCGTATTAAATACCGGCATCTTTTCCTGACCGGCAGCCGGCCCGGCACCAGGAGGCGGCGGCGGCAAACCAATACCAGACGTTTCGCCACCGGACTGCGGCAAACTACGGCCCAGGGTTTTGGCGATACTGACCACCATATCAGCGGATTCAAACGGCTTACGTAAAAACGCCTTGAAACCACAACTACGATAATCACCTTCATTAATATTCTGATGGGTTCCCACCAGTAGCAAAAACGGGCAGTTTTTGGCTTCGGTGGCCAGTGATTTCAAATCATCCAGCGAGCGCGTCCCCGAAATCAGAGCATCGATAATAATCAGATCTGGCGAGGTTTTGCTGACTTCACTGAGCGCTTCGATAATAGTGGCGGCCGCAACAACGGCAACGTCAAAACGCGACAATGCAATTCGTACTACCTTCTGCATGGTCGCCGAATCGTCAACCACGAGAATCCGCAACGACATCTTCAACCTTCAACCTCCCGCTTATTGCACCATAAGATAACAAATCTAAGCGAGGGCGGATAGTTAGACTTTGGTCGCCTAACCGACTTTGCGTTTATTGAGATTGGTGTGAATGACGACCATGACGACTTCGCGCAGGTGTTGGCGCGTCGTGGCCAAAGCCGAGAGAATCAATTCATAGTCCGACGCCTGAAAAGAAGTGACGGATTTGTCGTTATTAATTTCGCGGAAACACTTGAGGCGCAAGTTTTCCAGATATACCAATTTGCTTTCATATAAGCGCTTGAGCGTTTCATCCGGCAAGCCGGTGGCAACGATGGGCTGCAAAAGCTCACCCATGATTTCCTTGTACGTTTGATAATCAGTTTCCACGTGCTTGCTCATGCACCCTCCTAGTGCGCCGGCGAGATTCGCTTGTCACGATCAGCAATTAAATTAAGTATCGGTCGACAGCGAAACGCCTTGAGCGGCGACACTTCCACGCATTCAACAAAATTCAGCAAAAAAGCCATAAAATTGAATCACTTGACCTGGGTCCCACCATGCCTTATCTCTAGGGGTCTGTTTTCCGCTGACAAGGAGAAAAGCTTGGGAGTCATTCAAGGACGCTGCTCGTTAACGAGCTATCATGTGATCGATCTGAAAGCCCCGCTGTCCATCCAGCAACTCGATGAATGTCTGAGCGCTCATGCCGCCAAGGATATTCGCCTGCAAGGCGTCAGCAAGCCTTTGTTGTATGGTTGGGCACCGGCACCGATAGCCGAAATAGAGGGCAGCGATCAATGGAGTGTCAGCGATGCCCAGATTAACGGCGGTATTATGCTGCGTGCGCGTATCGAAAAACGCAATATCCCCGCCAGCCTGATTCAACTTTGCGTCAAACAAAAACTGAACGCACTGACGAAACGACGCGAAAAACCCCTCGGTCGCAAAGAACGTCGCGAACTGCTGCAGGAAACCAAAACCGAATTGATCATGCAGGCGCTGCCGCAGATTTCTTACGTCGACGCCTTTTTGAATGCCGCACAAGACCAATTGTTGGTGTTTTCGACCAGCAAGCAGGCGCGTTTGGTGATCGAGGACCTGTTCGCCAAGACCTTCGGCCGCACTCATGGCGCCAAAATCGTGCGCCTGCCATCACCATTGATGGCGCTTGCCCCCGAAGACTGGGCGGACCTGGACAGTAAATTTATGCAGCGATTATCATTGACAGTACCAACACCCATCATCGAACATAGAACATAATCACAGTCGTTTGCGAGGTTTGCACTTTGGAACAACCACAAGCACCCGGTCATAACAGTTTCAACGTCGTCGAGATGGGCGAAAAACTCTTCAAGTGGCGCGACTACACGCCGATTCCACTGCTGTTGCTGATGTTTGTCGCCGCGGAACCCAATAAAATCTCCACGACCGTCGGTACGGCTGTCGTGATTCTCGGGGAAATGATTCGTATTTATAGTGTCGCCTTTATCGGCTCTATCTCGCGCACGCGCAAAGACAGCCTAGGGCATAATTTAGTGATGTCCGGCCCGTTTCGTTACGTTCGCAACCCCCTCTATGTTGGTAATTTTCTGATCACCATGGGTTTTGCAACGTATGCGGCGCAACCGTGGTTTATCGTGCTCGCGGCTTTGGCTTTTGGCTTCCAGTATTACTGCGTCGTCAAATACGAAGAAACTTTGCTTCAAGCAAAGTTCGGCGAAGAATACGAACGCTACTGCCAAGAAGTCCCGGCATGGATTCCCAAATCATTGCCGTCGCTGGATGACATTGAATGGCCCAGCAATTTATCAGCGGCAATCCGCAGCGAATACCGCACGTTCACGGCCATCGCCGCGGTCTTCATCGTTTTATTTATTTCGTCATCAGGACGGTGAGACATTCGTCTTGACGGCTTCGTGAATCATGCTGTTTAGATATGTATGCAAATCCGTCAGCAGTCCCGAGCCCAGCGTTAGCTGACGATGACTGACACCAGCAAGATCAAAAATCCGCTTGGAAATTTTATTTTCCGGCAACCCAAGATGTTTATCCGATAAATAAACTATTTCCTTAACGCGATGTGAGGCGATTAATTTTGCGCATTCATTGCAGGGAAAATGTGTGACATAGCCGCGCGCGCCGGTCAAACTACCTTTGGCATGCATAATTGCATTGGCTTCACTATGAATGACATAGCCGTATTTCTGGAATTCCAGCGGCACCGAGCGATCATTACCCCAGGGAATTTCCTTTTCATCGATGCCAGCGATCGCACCGTTATATCCCATGGTGATCTGATGATTATATTGATCCACAAAGACGCAGCCGACTTTGGTATTGGGATCCTTGCTGCGAAAACTCGCCAGCATGGCCTGGAGCATAAAATACTCGTCCCAATTGAGACTGGCTTTGACCGGTACAAAGTTGACGCGCAAATCGACTGGTGGTTTAGCCTCCACGAGAGCCTCCCAAGAGCGGATAAATCATCGCCATTTAACTTGCTGTAAGCGCGAAGCCCATGTTACCACCGAGACTATGCACACGCAGCAAAATAGTCGGAAATTTTGGCAACAGATGGTGTTCCTGACCGGCTTGCTGTCACTGGGATGGTTTATTTATCCATCGCCTAAAATCCTTGCCGCTAAACGCATACAGCGACCTTATCTGGACAAAGCCACCGCCGCTGGCCGCGCCCAGAACCTCAGCGAGATTCGCTATCACTTATCGTTGCATCTGGATGCCGACAGCAAAACTTATAGCGGTAAAGTCGACATTGAATTCAAACTTAAAGACAACAAAACACCGCTGCAACTCGATTTCGTCAATGGCGACATCCAAGAACTTAATATTAACGGGACGTCGACAAGTACGCGCAGCTATCGCGGTAACTTCATTGAGCTGAATACGCAGCTGTTACGAAGTGGTCGTAACACCGTTAGCGTCAGTTACGCGCATGAGTATAGCAGCAGCGGACCTGGCTTATATCGGGTCAACGATCCCGAAGACGGCAACACCTACGTGGTTTCCGATTTGGAACCTTACTTTGCCAACCAATTGTTCCCCAGCTTTGATCAACCGGACCTGAAAAGCAAAATCACGCTCACCGTTGAAGCTCCGGCCGCATGGCACGTGATATCGACGGTACGCGAACGCGACGTGTCGGCGCTAAAGGGAAGCAAACACCGGCGCTGGCAATTCCCCGAGTCACCTTTGCTCAGCACCTATGCCTTCGTAGTGGCCGCCGGACCCTTCGCAATCTGGGAGGATCGTCACGGCCGATTACCATTGCGATTGTTGACGCGCAAATCACACGCACCGTTTGTCGATTATCGCGAGTGGTTTGCTATCACCAAGAAGGGCCTGCAGTTCTTCGAGGATTATTTTGCTTATCGTTTTCCTTTCCCAAAATACGATCAACTGATTGTTCCTGATCTGATCTCCGGCGCCATGGAGAACGTTGGCGCAGCTACGTTTGCCGAGGATTTGGCGCCACGCACATCGGCCACCGAGACCCAACGTCTGGAACGCACGGAAGTTATTTTGCACGAACTCGCTCATATGTGGTTTGGCAATCTTGTCACCATGCGCTGGTGGGACGATCTGTGGTTGAACGAAAGTTTCGCCACGTACATGTCGTTTGTAGCGATGGACAAAGCACTCGGTATCAAAACCACCTGGCGTCACTTCAACGCAGCCACCAAAGCCTGGGCGTACGACGCCGACTTAATGCCTAAACCCCATCCGGTGCGCGCCGAAGTCGACAACACTGATGTCGCTCTGAGTAGTTTTGACGGCATCACGTACGGCAAAGGCGCAGCGATCCTGCGCCAACTCGCTTATTTCATGAACGAAGAAAAATTCCGTGATAGCGTGCGACTGTACTTCAAAACCTTTGCTTTCCAGAACGCCACGACCGCGGATTTTTTCGGCGCCCTCAAGAAAAATACTAAGTTGGATCTGGGAATCTTTGCCGAACGTTGGTTTGACACCGCCGGGTTGGAGACATTAACACCGGTGATCGACTGCGCCGGCGGCAAGATCACGCGTTTTCTGTTACATAATGAACCGGCATCGGCAAATGCCCAACCCCGCCCGCAGCGTTTTGCGATCGTCACTTATCGCACCGATGCCAAGGGCCTGTTGATTCCTGACCAACGTGTGCTGGTGGAAGCTGACAAGGCGGAAACAAATATCGCCGTCCTGAAAGGTCGCACCTGCCCGCAACTCACGCTCGTTGATGCCGGTGATCATGGTTATGCGCGCATTCGGCTCGACAAAAAAAGCCTGAGCGCCGTCCGTAAGCAACTGCATCGGGTTGCCAGTCCGGATGTGCGTCTACTACTATGGCAACGTCTATGGTTAATGCTGATGCATAACGAAATTCCCTTAGCGGAATTCGCAGCCATCGCCGCTGATAATTTACCCAAGGAAAATCAGGCGATGATCTTTCGCGTCGCCAGCGACATGATTATCGGCGGCAGTAACGGCCGCACACCGTCGCTCCTGCGTTTTTCGTCGATGCATCGCCAGGCGATCGCCGAACAATGGGAACAATTATTATGGATAAAACTCAAGGCGGCGGAAAATAATCACGATTTGCAGGAAGTCGTGTTTGATCGTTATCTGGCGAGCGTGCGTTCTGGAAATGGCAGAGAACAATTGTTGCGCATGCTCAGCGGCGACTGGAAACAGCGGGGCTTCGTGCTCGATCAGGAAAAACGCTGGCATATCCTGCTGCAGTTGGCTGTGTTGCGGGATGAGCGAGTGGCGGATCTGGTAAAAAAAGAAGCGAAAAGCGATCCGTCACTAGAGGGAAAACGCTACCAGCGTAGCATAGCATCGGCCATAGCCAGCGAACGCGAGAAACGTTCTTTGTTAAAAAGCATGGCTGCTGATACGAATCTATCCTTGGCCGATCGTCACGCAACCCTGGCCTATCTTGCACCACTAGCTCAGATCGAACGACTGAAATGGCTGGAGGATGATTTTTTTGACGTGCTGCCGCAGGTATTTCGCAATCTTGACGCCGCCAGCGCCGCAACATTTATTGCCCTGACCGCCCCACTGCACTGCTCCGAACAAATTTTGCGTCGCTATCGTGGATTTTCCGCCAAGAACCAGCCGGCATTGGTACAAAATGAACTTGCATTACAGGTGCGAGATTTACAACGTTGTCTGAAATTTTAGGATTATGAAATTCAACTAACCAGCGGTGTTTTGCTTCGCAACGTTGCGGTTGGACGTTGATTGGTTGGATGCGGTGCAAGAGCGGACATTTTTGGCGGCGCGCGATGACGCAGAGAAGCAGCAAGTGCGGCGGAGCCTTGTTCTGGCTGCCAGGAAAATCCGCGCAGACCAAGTAAGTCCCAGACCTGCGGCAGGTATTGCCAGATAATTTTCGCGAGTTCAATACTGTCGTCTTCGGCCAAAGTCAGTCGCATCAAAATCAACGCCTTGCGCGCCTGCCCAGCCGCCAACAATCGTTCAAATTCCGCCGTGTATGTCGATGTCGACATTTGGTCGATGGGTGCGCTGCTCATCGCTGGCTCTGGCTGCCGTGGTTCGACAGCAGCGACAGGAGGCTTGGCAACGATCACCGGCGCTTCCGGCTCAGCGACCGGCTTGGCGGCGGCGGGACGACCATACACTTTGGTTTCATCCGCAGATGATTGCGCACGGAATTCCCCAACTGATGATGGTGTCAGTTGCTCCAGGGTTGCTGCCGGAGTTTCATTGACTTGTTGTACTGGTGCGGCCGGAGGTGGTGTCGGATCGGGGTGCTGCTGCTCCACGGCGGCAAACAGATTCTCAACCCGCTGTTCACTCATGGCTTCAGTAGCGGGGGTAAACAGTTGATCAAGCGGATCCTGCGGCTCCGAAGATTTTATATCATCGCTATCCGCCAACGAAAAACTAGGGGCGGCAACCAGCGCCTCCGCATCTACCAGTGCTGGCGCAACTGACTCCGACGTCGGAGTGGGAGGCGGCGCGTTAAATAAATCGCCAGCTTGAAACGCCTGTACGACCGTACCACCTTGCAGGCTGGCGAGTGACGATGAAGACGCCGCATCAGCGGGATTAGTTTGTGCCGCGTTACCATCCACGGATGCCAGGGGCGGTGGCGTCTCACGGCTGTTACTGGAACTACTAAACTGCGGCAATTCAATCGCCACAGACGCCTGCTCACTGCTACTATTTTCGCCAGTATCGTCCGTCGGAGCAAACATCGAGCTTAGCGCGGAGCTGGTGTTGCCATCACTCGACGCGATCGCAGAACTACCCGGATGCGATGCGGATGAATCGCTTTGCTGAAAACGCAGAATTTCATTCTCGATCACTTCTGCTTTGCCGGCTCGACCGAGTTGGCGCAAACAGGCGGCAACAATTTTTAGAGCTTCAAAATTGCTATCGTCATAGCTGAATGCATCGTAAGCCAACTCCATGGCTTTTTCCGGAAGGTGCGGAACCAGAATACGTGCAAGCTCCAGCACGACCTCAACTTTGTCGGTGGAATCCGGCAGATCGCTCAATAACAACATCAACCGCTCACGCAGCATAACATTGCTCGGATCGGCTTCGATCTTAGCCAAAAAGTTAGTAAGGCCTTTTTCGCGTATGGTCATAACGCTGCCTGGCTTGCAAAAGTTGATACAGCCCGCTTTCTCTTCTCTTTCTATTGTAGTTCAGCCCGGACTTTTTGACAAAAAGCCTTCCAGAAAGCGGGTCGAGATATTGCCGGCGATAAATTCAGGATGATCAAGCAGGCGTAAGTGGAAAGGAATATTGGTGCGAATGCCATCAACTTTCATTTCACTCAAAGCCCGTTTCATGCGGCAAATAGCCTCTGGACGGTCGCGGCCATGCGCGATCAGCTTGCAGACCATCGAATCATACAACGACGGCACCGTGTAACCACTGTACAGCATGCTGTCGACACGAATGCCCGGTCCGCCTGGCGCGTGATAAGCGGTGACTTTGCCCGGCCACGGCACAAATGACGCTGGATCCTCGGCGTTGACACGGCACTCGATGGCATGACCGCTCAGCTCGATATCAACAGGATTGAAGCTAAGATGCTCACCGGCGGCAATGCGTATCTGTTCTTTGATCAGATCGATACCCCAGACCATTTCCGTGACCGGATGCTCGACCTGCACACGCGTGTTAACTTCCATGAAATAATAACGCCCGTCGTGATCCAGCAAAAACTCCACGGTACCTAACGACTGATAGCCGATCGTACTCACCAGCCGCACGGCCGTCTCACCCATTTCGCTACGTAAGGCAGGACTCATGATCGGACACGGCGACTCCTCGACCAATTTTTGGTGCCGGCGCTGAATCGAACAATCACGCTCGCCTAAATGAACGACGCGACCATGCTCATCGGCGACGACTTGAATTTCCACATGACGCGGTTTCTCGCAATAACGCTCAATGAAAACCTCGGGATTGCCAAAAGCATTTTGCGCCTCGGTCTGCGCCAATTGCAGTTGTGTGTCCAGGTCTTCCATTTTGGTAACGATCTTCATACCGCGACCGCCACCGCCGGCGGCGGCTTTGATAATCAGCGGCAAGCCAACATCGCGCGCCACGACCCGTGCCATGTCCAAATCGCGGATCGCGCCGGGACTGCCGGGCAACATCGGTACCTTGGCTTTTTGCGCCAATGCACGCGCTTCGACTTTGTTACCCAACGCCAGGATATGTTCCGGGCGCGGCCCGATGAATTTGATTTTATATTCCTGACAGACCTGCGCAAAATCAGGATTCTCCGAGAGAAACCCATAGCCGGGATGAATCGCATCCACTCCGGCGACTTCTGCGGCACTCATCAAAGCCGGAATCGACAGATAACTCTTGGCGCTCGGACCAGGTCCGATACAGATACTTTCATCGGCGAGTTTGGCGTGTAATGAGTCGCAATCCGCTGTCGAGTACACTGCAACCGTTGATAAATTCAATTCCTGGCAGGCGCGGATAATGCGAACAGCAATTTCACCGCGATTGGCGATCAGAACTTTTTTCATAAGCAACAGTGTTTTCGCAAAAAATTAAATGTACTTGTTACTTGATAGCAAACAATGGCTGATCAAACTCCACGGCTTGACCGTTCTGCACTAACACCTCAAGCACCGTCAGATTAGACTCAGCCTCGATTTCATTCATGAGCTTCATCGCTTCGATAATGCAAAGCGTGTCACCTTTGTTCACAGTCTGTCCGGGTTTCACGAAAGATGCCGCACCAGGTGATGGCGCCGTGTAGAAAGTTCCCACAAATGGCGACCGCAGCAACTTACGATTCTCAATCGGCGCGGCAGCAACTACCGCGGCAGCAGCGGTAGGCGGTACCATATATTGCGGCATAGACGCAGCTGATGGCAATGCACCGGAGCCCGCCATGGAAATCCGAACACGGTCACCCTTTTCATCCACTTCGATTTCGGTGAGTTGATGGGTTTTCATCAACTCCATCAGACGTTCAATCTTCTTGATATCCATTATTTCTTATTGACCTTCTCAACATATTTAGCGGTGCGCGTATCAATGCGCAAAGTATCACCTTCACTGATATGGAACGGCACCTGAACAACCAGACCCGTTTGCATGGTCGCCGGCTTGCCGCCACCACCGGACGTGTCGCCCTTGATGTTAGGTTGCGTTTCCGCGACTACCAGATCGACGAAGTTTTCGATCTCAACCGAGACCGGCCGACCTTTGAAGTAAGTAACTTTAACGTTACTGTTTTCGATAATGTAGAATTTATTCTCACCCAACTCATCGCCGGTGAGCGTCACCTGATCGTAGGTGGTGTTATCCATGAAGGTATAAGTCGTGCCGTCGTTGTAGAGGTATTGCATTTCCTTGAATTCGAGATCGGGACGATTGACCTTATCGCCCGACTTAAAGGTAATCTCCAGGACCTGACCGGTCTCCAGATTCTTAAGACGGGTGCGGACAAAGGCCGAGCCCTTGCCTGGATTCACGTGCTGAAATTCGACGATCGAGAATGGCTTACCGTCGTATTCAATTTTCAGACCCTTTTTGAATTCAGTTGTTGAGTACATTAACCAAAAAACCTCAGCTTAATCAGGCAAAAATACAGACAAAATTTAATAAATTTCGCGAAACGTCAGGACGATATACTTTTGGCTGGCTAAATTCAATCGCCTTATTCGCGGGGGAGATCGCGTTTGACGACCGGGCGCAGGCGCTTGGCCCCGGGGGCCAGGGAGACATGCCGTAGAATCCGTTGCAGGGGGCCGCGATAGAGACTGGCGGTGATGAAACGCTCACGCTGGACGCCTTGTCCGGGAATCTTGAGATCGCGCCCGCCCGTGGCATGGATGATATCGACCCGATCCGGCGCATGTACCCGCTCGATCATAACCACGTGTCCGACGTATACCAAGAGATCGCCGGCCTGCAGCATACCGACTGCCTTGCCGAGATCAAGCAATTGATAACGCTCAAGCAGGGCCTGGCGCGACAGACGAATCATCAGATCTGTTGGCAGGTACGGGTGCGGAATCCCGGCCATCTTAAACACCAGGTGCGTAAAATGACTGCAATCGAGGCTGCACTGTTTGCATGCCGGGCAGGCCACGAGACGCTGCTTGGGGGCAGGTGTTTGCTCCTCCAGGCACCGGCTGCACGCCTCGCACTCGGCGGCTTCGCCGAGAGTATTACCGCCATAGACATACGATAGATTGGATAAGTCAAGCAGGCGGTTGGCAGCCCGCAACACTTGCGTGGACTGGCTTACCAGCTTTTTGTCGGCGCTAACATGCGCGACCGCTGGCATGGCGGCGAACAGCATCATAATGACTAAGATCAGACTGGGCATCGATCAACCTTTCAAGGTATTATATAGGGAACCTCACGAACCACCCAAGTTTACGCCGCGAGTATTTGCGTCATGGATTTTTATCGCCGTCAGATCAAGACCGTCTTATTGATCGAGCTGCTGATTATCGCCGTCTTGTGCCTGATCAGCTTCGGCTCGCTCCATGGACTGTGCGGCACCAGCTGGCAATCATGCCTTGGCAATCCTGATTACGCGCTAAGCTCCTTTTTCATGCTGTCGATTGTTCGACCGCTGCTGATTTGGCCGAATTTTTATCTGTCACTGGCGGCGGGCGACGCGTTTGGTCCGGTGATGGGTACACTATTGATGGCGTTCGGCAGCATGCTGTCAACACTCGTGGTCTACTTGCCTGGCATTTATCTTGGCAAAAAACTGGTCCAGGGTTGGCTGTCATCCAATCTCCCCGAAACCTACCGGTTGATGAAAACACAAGATTATAAAATCGTCTTTATCACACGCCTGATTCCGGTGTTTCCTTTTGATCTCTGTTCGTTGCTCTACGGGGTGGCCGGATTCCGACCGCGCAGTGTGATTCTGGCGACACTTATCGGCGTGCTGCCCGAGGCATTTTTATTCGCGCGCCTGCCGGGACGCCCTGATAGCGGCATCATCGCCAATACCTTTGAGTCGCTGCTGATCTTCGCCGGTGCCGTACTGGTGCCCTTGTTGTTCTACGAATTTTTGAGCCGCAAAAGCGGCTCCAGTTTGTGGAATCGCAGTTTGCGCATGTACCGCGAGCTGGTTTACGAGATCCAAACCAATAACGACATCGCCAAGCAGCGTGTTTACCATAATCGGAGTACACCAGTTATTTTGCTCTATGGATTTTTTTCGTCGCGACGCGCCTTGACGGTGATCGAACGCCAACTGACCAGTCGCGGTATGCAGGTTATGAGTTTTAACCTGGGCGGTTTGCTCGGCGTGTTTTTCACCCGCGGCATTCCCGAGACGGCAGCATTTCTTGACCAAAAAATCCGCCGTCAAATCGAACGCAACGGGTTCCAGAAAGTTCATATCGTCGGTCACTCCAAAGGCGGTCTGGTCGCGCTGTGGTGGTTGCTCATGCATGGCGGCGAAAAGTACTGTGACCGTCTCATCACGCTTGGTACGCCTTATCGCGGTTCCATTCTTACCTATCTGGCTCTGATCACACCGCTGGGTTTATTTTGGCGCGATGTCTGGCAGATGCGTCCCGGCTCAGAGTTTATCAAGCGTTTACATGCCCTAAAAATCCCTGATCATCTCAAAATTTTCTGTTTCTTCTCGGATCGCGACCGCGTCGCGCGCGGCACCAAAGGCTTATTCAGGCCCCAAACCGACATCACCAATGTCACCGCCGTACCGATGCACCATGTCAGTCATTTCGAGTTTTTGTACCGCCGCGATGTCGGTGATCATATCGCCAAGATTCTCAAAGAGGCCAATACATCGGCCGAAGACAGCGGTGTGGATGGTCACGGCGCACCCGAGTTGGTCGACTCCGATCTTGTCATCAAGAAGCTTTTGCCCTAGACTCCTGGACCTATGCAAAACACCATTCAGCATCACTCCATATCGCCGCAACATGCATCTCCCGCACCCACACCGGTACGTCTCGTAATCGGCGCGCGACCATGGGGTTTTCTGATCAATCTCGATCTGGTGGCGGTCGCCGGCAATAAATTCACCTGCCTGCTGTCGCCGGAACTTATCAGCGAGACATTGTCGGCAAAAGATATTTACAACCTGCTGACTGATACCGGTGATTACACGCTGCAACTGGATGATGCCGAATTAAGTTATGGCGGTGAGCCGTTGTCGGCAAGGTTGATCGAAAAAGTTGTTCATCCAAACGGTTTATTGCTTAGTTTCCTTATCGACGATCATGATACCGCCACGGCCTTGTTCGGCGCGCGACCGACACCGCAGACCATTGCATGGACCTAAAACGCTCCCGGCGGCCAGCAAGCACCAAACAGGCAAAAGCCAGTTTAGAGGCTTTGCAGCGGATTTTTACCATCCCTGAGAATGAAACATCGACTTTAAGCCGGATTGAACGACAAATCTCCGAAGACCTGATGGAGTTTCTCAAGAATCATGTGGTCGCCGGCGACACCGTGCCAGCGGAGTTGGAAAAAGATTTTCTTGATACCCACATTCCCGACCAGCCGATGTTTGTCTCCGAACAGGCGGAATTTTTATTATCCAAAGTCGTCGCGCAATCCGTACATGTGTCTTCGCCAACCTTTGTCGGTCACATGACCTCGGCTCTGCCACATTTCATGCTATCGCTCGCCAAGATCATGACCGCCCTAAATCAGAATCTGGTGAAAATCGAAACCTCGAAGGCATTCACACCGCTGGAAAAGCAGACCATCGCCATGTTGCACCGATTGATCTATCGTTATGACGATGATTTCTACGCCGCACATGCCCAGGATCGCGAGCTTTCTCTCGGAGTGTTTTGCTCCGGCGGCACCATCGCCAACGTTACGGGGTTGTGGGTGGCACGCAATCGCCTGCTGGGCGCACGCGACGATTTTCCGGGCGTCAACCAAGCTGGTTTGCCGGCGGCATTGCGGCATTATGGTTTTGATGATGTGTGTATTTTGTTGTCAAAGCGCGCGCATTATTCCTTCAAAAAATCTGCTGATCTTCTCGGTATCGGCACACAAAACCTGATCGCTATCGACACGGATGCCGACAATAAAATCGATATCACTGCGACCAAAGCCGCGATCGCCGACGCCAAACGTCGCAACCTCGGGATCATGGCCATCGTCGGCGTTGCCGGCACCACTGAGACCGGCAGTGTCGATCCTCTTGATGCTCTTGCTGATCTGGCGCAAGAGCATCAGACGTTTTTCCATGTGGACGCGGCTTGGGGTGGGCCGACACTATTTTCCGAGAAGTACGCACATTTGCTCAGCGGTATTCAACGTGCCGACTGTGTTTGTGTTGATGCTCATAAACAACTGTATGTACCGGTAGGTGCCGGCATTGCTTTGTTCAAGCAACCGCATCTGCTCAAAGCCATTGAGAATCACGCACAGTATGTAATCCGCAAAGGCTCGCGCGATCTTGGCAAGCATACACTCGAAGGCTCGCGACCGGGGATGGCGATGTTGGTGCACTCTGGCCTACGTATCATCGGACGACGCGGCTATGAGCTACTGATTGACCAAGGGATCGAAAAAGCCCGCGCCTTTGCTGATCTGATCCGCGCCAGCGCCGACTTTGAATTGATCAGTGCGCCGGAACTCAACCTGCTGACCTATCGTTACGTACCCGCGCATATACGGGAACGCTTGCGCACGGCATCAGCGAGTGAACGTGCGGCAATCAATGAGCAACTGAATGAATTGACCGAGAACATCCAAAAAGATCAACGCACCGCCGGCAAAACCTTTGTTTCGCGCACCACTCTGGAACCACTTGCTTACGAGCGTACACCGATTCGGGTTTTTCGCGTCGTGCTCGCCAATCCCTTGACCACTTTTGATATTCTGCAAGACATCCTGGCCGAACAACGGGAGATCGCCAGCCGCTACGAAATTTCCTCGTAGCAGCGGAGCGCGTCCTCAACTAATTCTTCGCGCTCTTTCACCAGACCTTTTAAACGCGCGCGATAAGATGCCGACGTCAGAGCTTTGAGTTCTTTCAAATAGTAATCGCGTTTTTCGCGGAAAATAAGTGCGGCGAAAGCCGCCGCCAGCGGTGACAAAACAGCAACAGTCATAACAATGATGACGTTTAAAGCCCCGCTCAACACCCAGGCGATCAACGATGAATACAGTGCTGTGAACGCAAAGAAAAAAATCAAACCGGCGAAAAATTTATATGTGGCTTCCTCGGTGCTATCGATCGCCAACTTGCGCGCGATGATGCCGGTTAATATCAACGTCGGCCAATACGCCAACATACCAAGAACAATCAAGGGTGATGCCAGCAACGACAAGCCCCAATAGCGCAGACCGCGTGGGATGATCGCCGCCCAGGGGAATTGCTTGCGACTAGCCAGGTACCTCACCATCGAATCATCGACATCGAGACTCTCCAGCTTGTTAAAATAATTTTGTATTCCCGCAATCAAGTCAGCAAACCGCTCGGACGACCCCGACGACAGCGAAGCAACAACGCGTTTGACGGCAATCTCCCAATTATAAACCTCCGCCACCCTGACTTTGCGTTGCTTGCCTACCAATAGCGACGCCACACGCCGCGTTAACAACATGGTATCCAAATCCGGCGCTTGCGGCAGCAGTTCCCGCAATGATGTCGCCATCGCCTCGGTGACTTTACGCACGATATCGGGATGCATGAGATCCTGCCGCAACAACTCCAGATCAGAGGCAGCAAAGATATCGCGCAAGGCGATACGTCGACCGTAGTGGACAACCGCGCGCGATCGAAACCGGGTTTTATCCTCAAAATACAAACCCACCGGCTGAAAACCAAAATCCAGCATACTGCGCAGCTTGGCGGCGATTCTCAGTTGCGCTGGCGCTTGCTGTTGTTGCGATGCGTGCTCTCGTTCAAACAACGCCACCGCGCTCAATAGCATGCGCGCACCACCGGTTTTAAACTGACTCATCACCGGCTCATCGTGACTGCGACCTTCTGGGAAAATAATGCAGCTATGCTGACACAAAGCACGCGCAACCAATTGCATCGCCTGATCGTTGGTGGAAATCTTGGTGGCGGATTGATGCAAGCCCTTGGCAATCTCGCCTTGATCCTGCACACGTAGGATCGGTACCGCACCGGCAAAGCGCAGGAACGGCCGCAATATCGGCTCATTCCACAATGTGACCTTGGCAACAACGCGCAACGTCTGCCCGGCGGTCACATAGATCACCAGCGCATCAATGATACCATTGGGATGATTGGCGATGAGCAGTGTCGGCAATTCCGAATCAAGCCCTGGACGTTTGACAAGATAAGTCTCGTCACCATGCTCACCGCTGCGATACACAAGCAATTCGCGAAAAAAAATCCCGGCCGCACGCCGAAAAAAATAAACCAAGCCCCGCGCGATACGTTCATCACGCGGGGTCAATTCATAAGGTAAAAACTCGGAAGCATTGCTCATCGGCAACGTGCTACCACTTTAAACCTTTAAGTTTTTCCTTGGCTTTATCACCGAGCTGTTTTTTGGCACGCTCTTCGGCTTCCTTGCGTGCCTGAGCTTCTTTTTCCTTGAGCGCGGCGCGCGCTTGTTCTTCTTTTTGCTTACGCAACTGTTCGGCCTGCTGACGCAGTTTATCCTGCTCTGCTTTCAGCGTCGCGTTCAGCTTGCCTTTGACTTTGGCGGCAATGTTATTAATAGCGATACCGCCTAGATGCACCGGAATGGAATCATATTTGTAACAAGGCGCGCTCAGCTTGCAGCCGACCACGATCGGGAAACTCACGGGCTCCGAGCCTTTTGCCAAAATACGTTCCACCTGGACACCGGATGAGCTGACGGAAAGATCGGCGGCACCGGTTAAATTATACGTATCCACCACCAGCCATTCGGCCTTCAACGTATCATCCGCCAAACCAATCTCGGTGTTGCCTTTCAGATCGATACCTTGCTTGGGATAAGACTCGGTAACGAAATTAGGCGCTACCACCGTACCATTCGCCATCTTGAAATCCGAACCGATGACTTTGTACTTCATGCCACGCTCCGGCGGGGTTTTAACTTTCTTGTCACCAAAGCCAGGGACCTTGTCTTTGATTTTGCCCAAGGACCCATTCAAGCCATCCACCACCATAGTGGCGACGTCAATCGTCGCGAATGTCGCCTCGGCAACTTTGAAATTGCCGGCCATGTCGAGATTTCTAATCAACTTATCGCTGTTCAAACTAGCGCCGTTACCGTTGGCTTTCAGTGACATTTTCCCAAGCAGCGTATTCTTCAGACTTTCCATCTGGCTGGCCACCGCTGTCTGCAAATCAATGCCGGCAACATCCAGATTCAAGCGATACGTAGGTTGCGCTGGTTTGAGATCGAGAGACATCTTACTCTGTACTCGTCCCTGGAAAATATTCAGCTCCAGATTGTCAATCGCCGCTACGAGATTGGCGAGATTGAAATCCATTTTAATATTTTGCACATCCTGCTTAAAGCCTTTGAATGATTTAATGCGCACGGTGATTTTGGCGACCATATCGCGCAAAAATTCATTGGTACGCACGACATCCAACATGCCGTCAACATCGGTCGGCGGCTCTTGTGCCGCCGGTGATGCTGGTGTACCTGCGACGGGCGCATCGCTGCTTTTGCCAGCACCAGCCGTGGTTGCGGGCTCTGCCGGTGGTGGTGGCAGTAATTTATCGAGATTGATGCCGTTGGAATTCACCGCGACGGTTACCACCGGCTTGGCGAAATTCTTTACCGTGGACGTCAGCAGAACATGTGTCTCCGGTGCTTCCACGAGAACTTTTGCTTCCTTAAGCTCATCCGTCACCACCGCGACATTGACCTGTACCGTTGGTTTGGCGAGCAAGCCGGGAATATTCGCGCTGAAATCTTTAACGTTCAGATTGGCTTTGTAATCCAGTTTGCTGGTCGGTCCTTTGGCTTGCGCAGCCAGAGTCATGGTGCCTTTGACGTCAAAACCGGCGAGCGGCACGATCAAGGCATTCCACGGCGCTAAATCAATCGCCGTGGAATTCAAATTAAAATCAATGCGTGGTGTCGCCACGCCATCCGGAGATGCCGGCGTCATATCGCTGACCACCGCCGATGCCTGGAGTTCGGCATTGTGGAAGGTCAGCAAAATTTTATCCGCGATAATACGTTCCTTGGCGATCAACACCGAGGTCTTAATATTGGCCGGAATACCTTTAGCTTTATTAAAGACGCCAGGAATCGCCACGACCAGATCATCAAACTTCGCAAGTAAATCCACATCTGCTTGTTGAAAATCAATGCCGTTAAATTTGGGCTTAATCACACCGGTGACGCGAAACGGTCCGGTCACGGATAACTGCGTACCCATTTTCGTGGCAATGTCGGCCCAAACTTCCAGATGCATGGGCTTGGTGAGCGAGACATCGCGTAAACGCAGATTCAAATCATCAACCTTTTGATTGAAGTTGCTGGCTTCATCAAAGTAACGCAACGCCGCATTGATCATTTCCACATGAATACTGGCCGCGGCCACCACTGCTACACCGGGAACATCACCGACCTTAGTCGGAGCTGCAGGTACTGGCTGTTCCGGCGCCGGTGTGGTGCTCGGTTTGACCAACGACAACAAATTCAAACGTCCCTGCTTATCCTTGAGAACAAAAACTTCAGGTCTGTCCAAGCGGAAGGTCAGCGAGGGCGAACCGATAACGAACGACCAGAAAGGCACCAATGCATAGGCCTGCTTGAAAGAAATCAATTCCTGGCCTTTGGCGTCAATGAGCTTGACGTCACGGATATCAACTTCCACCCGCCCCCACAGCGATAAGCCAAGCTTACCGATCGAGATTTTGCCGTTGATATTGTCGTTAACGACCTGCTCGATTTGCGGACGATATTGGTCAATATTCACGATTAAAGGCACGACGATCGCCGCTGCGACTAACAGTATAAAAAACGCGCCACCTGCAATAAGTCCCCGTTTAAGCCAAATCTTCACGCTGCTCCCCTATCGCTCAACATCAAAAGCTAAATGAAACTTTGAGGCAAAAATTATATCATGGAGATGATATCTTGGGAAAACCGTAATAAGGAGATCATCGTTGCCTGTTGCGCCTGCGACTCTAAGTCGCCGCATCTTAACGCCACCTAAGTCATCGACGCTCTTGCTGGCGCCGGTACAGATTCTTGACGCTGATGGTTCGTATACATCCGATTGCGGGTTATTGATCGAGAACGCCAGGATCGCCGACCGCGGCACCGCGTCCGAGGTACGGGGCAGACACCCCAACCTGCCAGCCACGGATGCCAGCGAGTTTGTGGTGTTTCCCGGCTTGATCAACGCGCACACGCATGCGGCAATGGGGTTTTTCCGTGATCTTGGTCACAGCATTCAGCCACCGGGGCAAAATGAATCGATGATTGAGACCTTTTTGTTCCCGGCCGAACGAGCATTGACACCCGAGCTGCTGGAGCCGCTAGCTTACTCGTATCTACTGAGTGGCCTGCGTTCTGGGGTAACGACGTTTGTCGATCATTACTACTTTATCGAAGGTATCGGCAAAGCTCTTGAACGCTTAGGTCTACGTGGCGTCATTGGCGAGACCGTCGCCGATGTCGGCGGAGCGTTTCCGGGCGAGGCAACCTGGCAACGCGCCCGGACTCTGCTCGAACGCTGGCCGTTTAGCGATCGTATTTTACCGGCAATCGCGCCGCATGCCACCGACACGGTCTCGGAAAAATTGCAGAAGGAGCTCGCGCGCTACGCCAAGCAACACCATTTGCCAGTCCATATGCATCTGTCGCAAACCGCCGGCGAACGTCAGCGGGTCGAACGTGCCTATGATGGCATCTCGCCGGTCGCACTCGCGGCACGTTCTGGTTTGTTGAGCGATCGTACGCTGGCGGTGCATCTGATCAGCGCCGATCCCGCGGATATCAAACTCTTGCGACAACACGGCGCGACAGCGGGCTTTTGTCCGACCTCGCAAATTCTCTACGAACGCCTGGCACCCATCGACCAGTTGCTTGCCGAGGAGGTACCTATCGCGCTTGGCACGGACTGTGCGGCTTCCAATGACAGCGCCGACATGCTGACGGAAATGAAATTCGCCGCGCTGTGCGCTCGTGATCGCGGCCACCGACTGCCCGCCGCGCAAATTCTGAGTTGGGCGACCACGCAACCTGACGCGACCCTATTCGGCGCTGCGACCGCTCAACCATTGAGTATCGGCGCACCGGCTGATTTAGTCTTTATGCAACCTGATATCTGTAATCTGCCACTACAAGACGGCGCCGCGAATCTGATTTTTTCCACGTCCAGTCAGCACATTCGTCACGTTATGATCGACGGCAAATGGGTGCTCTGGCAGCAAGAGCCGGTGTTATTCAGCGAGACCGATATGCGTGCGGCTTATTTGCAAGCCGTTCAGGACATCCAACAGCGCGTGAAAGGGCTATCATGAGCCGCGCGCAAGTACCCACCAGCTCCCGTATCATCGATATATCGCCGAGCATCGGCGAACAAACCGCGGTGTGGCCGGGCGATTTACCCTTCACCCGCAACATACTGACCCGGATCGAAGATGATTCGCCAATCTATTTGTCTGGCATGCAAACCACTGTTCATATCGGTGCCCATGCTGATGCACCCTCGCATTACCAAAAAAATGCTCCGGATATCGATGCTGTTGATCTTGCTCCCTACATCGGCCCGTGTCATGTCATCAGCGTGACGAGCAAAGATCTGGTGCGGGTTGCTGATATCACTCCGTTGTTGTCGCAACAGCCCCAACGCGTCTTGCTACGCACCCAGACAGCTCCCGATTCGCAACACTTCAATACGGATTTTGCCGCCATCGCGCCGGAGACGATCGAAGCACTGGCGGCGGCGGGTTGCGTTTTGATCGGCATCGACACACCCTCGGTCGATCCGTTTGCCTCCAAGATCTTGCCAGCACATCAAGCGCTTTGGCGGACCGGCATGCGCAACCTCGAAGGTCTAAATCTTAAGGATGTCGTGGATGGAATCTATGAACTGATTGCATTACCCCTGAAGCTTAAGGGCTTCGATGGCAGTCCAGTTAGAGCCATATTAAGACAGCACTAAACCGCCATTTTCGCTAAAAACTCAAAATGAAACCAGGATGGCCCAGTCACATGGGCGGCCTGATAAATGTATATGTAAATTTTACTTTTAAAATCAATCTCTTACAAGAAAGTGTCAAAAGATTAGTCAGTTTGGCATCCCCCTTGCTTTAACAACCATGACCAAGGCGATGTCACAATAGACCTGCCAAATGTCAGTTTCGCTTCGCACACAAGCGAAGTCTTGCCAGCACACTTCCAATTTACTTACCAAATCATCGCTGAGAATGGGAAGAACCGGGGCCGGGCCCCGGGGGATCCCTTCATGCACAAGTGGTCTAAGCAAACAACAAGTCAGTGGCTGACCTCGCTGATCGGCGACAAAATGAGCTTTCCCATGCGTATACATCGCGCTGCGAAGGACCATCATGCCGACACCAATCATCACTATTCGTAGATGCCTATGCGTCTTTACTGTCTGGTTTTGCCTACACTTAGTTGGATTTTCCGTTCATCATCGTTATGAACAGCGCGCGCTCGCGACAAGCATGACCGCGCGCGTGGATAATTGCCACGACGGCGATACCTGTCGCTTGCATTTCCAGGAGCATCTTCGGCTGAATGTTCGACTTGCGGGAATAGACGCACCGGAAGTAGCAAATGCTTATCAGCCGCATGCCCAAGCTCATGGCGAAGCCGCGCGCGATTTTGTCAATCAACTCGTCAAAAACAAAATCGTCACGGTGATTCAGCGCGATCTTGATCGTTACAATCGACCGGTCGTCGAGCTGTGGCTGACAGAAGCAGGTGCGCGGATAAATGTGAATCTAAAAATCATTGAGCAGGGTTTTGCGGAAGTTTATCGCGAAAAACGCCATGATCCGCTCTATCAGCAATATATACAGAGCGAAAATATCGCAAAACAAAATCAACGTGGGATTTGGCGTGCGAGCAATTACGAATCACCGAGCGTGTTTCGACAGCGTCAAACGCGCAAGAAGCCTAAGGTTTCTCGCAAGGATCGCTGACTTTGGCTTCGATGCTGCGCCATACAAGCGCCAACTCCGCTGGCGTCGCCGCTTTTATAAACGAAGAAGAAGATGACGTATCGTTATCGTTAGCAACATTTGTGGTGCCGACATTTGGCGCGGCAGCCATACTCCGCAACAAGTCCTCGCCTTTTGGCGTGACACCAGCGCCCACGGCAACGGTAATAACTTCGACTTTCAAGCCGCCAACCAAGCGCTCCATATCAGCGTTAATTTCGGCTTTGGGATCAGGTTGCGGCATGGTGGGGTCACCGTCGGTGAGGAACACCAAAAAATTCCTAATCGCCACACCGTCACGATCATTACCCTCACGCTGACGGAAAATATCGTATGCTAACGTCAGAGCGGCATGGTAGTTGGTGAAGCCATACGGCTTGATCGTCGCCTTGGTAACATCGTCCGCCAAAGCTGTTCTGGTTGTGCTATTAACATCGTGCCAGCCGCTGCCATTGGTCGCGGCATCCGCAAACCAGGCGATGGCGGCGCGATACTGCGAAGCCGTACTTTTATTTTTACTCTTCTGCTTATCGTCGGTTTTACTGATCAGGCGATCGATAAACTCCAGAGCACCGGTACCGCGAACATTATCCGGATCAGAAATAATTTGTGATTCGGAATTATCGAGCATCAGCAAAATATTTTTGTCACCTTGTCCCATCAGCTTGCAATCAGGAATAGCATCGGAACTCTGCTTGGCGGCGGCGCCGGAATTAAACTTGGATTCTGAACAACTGGCAACGCTCAGCAGCACTAACGCAGACAGCGCAAGCATTAAGCATGTTTGCCGTTGTTGTTGAGGCTTGGAAACCAAACGAGACTCCAGATTGCTGGTTAGATGTCTTTATCGGCATCTTGCGGCAAAAGCTGAAGTTCAGTTGATTATTACTGTAAATTTAATAAGTTACCAATCACTGCTTCATCTTGCTGGCATCAGTCTCTGAATTCCGTTGCAGAATCAGTCAGCAGTAGCTGTTTGGATGGATCAGACGGTAAAGATGCGCCGCAAGCTTATCGGCAGCCAGCTTGCCGCTGACGGCTGTCAGCACACGGCTACTGCTGACTGATTCTGCAACGGAATTCAGCAACAGAGATCGGCAACCTAATGCCAGTAACAATTAGGGGGTTTGCAACAGACCCACTACCTGTGCCGGCGTGGGACACTGCAGCAATGAAGTTGGCGACTGCGGCGAAATATGGATCCACATCTCCCAGCCATGGTCACCTTTGGGCAGACGCGAGGTTTCAAAATACAAACCCATGCGACTATCTTCGACTTTTGGTTTACTTTCCCAACCTAAATCGATCTGTGCCTGATTAACTGACAGGGCTGCCATCGGGAAAAATCCAAGCTCCACCAGTGGTCTGGGAATCACCAGATCCTGCGCGAATTGTTGATCCGCGACTTTGCCGGTCATGCGGTACCGGCAACGCTCCTGATGGCAATACTTGGTACCGTGTTCCACCAGCTTGGCCGGATCGGCGGTTAACAATGATGTATCAAGCTGCGGCAAATGACTTTGCATATCCCAAGTGACTTTCTCAAGATCGCTATCCCAGCTGAAAATCAGACCGCTTTTGGGATGAACATAGTCCGGAGCATTTACCGGCATGTTCAACACCATGGGTACATGCACACCGTCTTCAAAAAACGACACGCCGGTCGACAATTTTAGATCAATCTTAAAAAACAAAATTTTCAGATAAAACATCAGCTGACCAAGCAGCGCGAGCGAGGTCGTGCGAGTAGCTTCCAATGTCGAACGAACATCGCGCGAGTCAAGATCCAGATTAAAAAATTTCTTCACATCGATACGAATACGTTGTTCTGATTTGGAACTCACAACGTGTGGCGTGCCATCGCTTGCCTGAATAGTAATTTTGTCAAACATCAACTGATTGGTCGGCTGGTAGTGATAAGCAAACCGCTTGGAAGACAAAATATTTTTTTCCAGATCATGGCTAACAACTTCGCGCACCGGTTTTGCTTTCGCGATAGTATCAACCTCTGGTTCCTGCGAGGAACAAGCCAGCAGATAAAAGTAACGATCTTCCGCCTGGGGGTCTTTCACCTCCAGCATTTGCTTGGCCGCGCACGGTCGCACGTCCTTGGCCGTCCATCTCTCGCCATAAGCTTGTTTGTCGATAACGATGCGATCCGTTTCGGCAAGCGGCTCCGTCCACCAAGCGACATCGTCGGGGAAAAACTCCAGACGACCATCCTTATCGAGTGGATCAACATCCATCGCGATGCGCCGCCACACGCGCTGACTGCGCTCTTTACTCAGACGATAAGCCCGCCAATCGGTGCGCGGCGCCATTCCGCGAATATGCATCAAATCATTTCCGAGCAGGATAATCGGGCACGCCGCACCGCTTTGTGCAGTGCACAACATCACAGCCAGCAGACAAGATGAGAAACGAGAAACATGGCGCCGCCAGGTATTTCGCGCTATGATGACTAAAATCAACGGAGGTTTTTGCATAGTGGATTTATCTTTCCTTGCCAAGGCATTAACTAGTTTATTGGCTTTGATTATATCACTTTCTTTCCACGAAGCAGCACATGCCTATACCGCCAAGCTGCAAGGCGATGACACGGCTGAGCGGGAAGGCCGCATGACCCTGAATCCGTTTCCCCACATCGATCCCATCGGCACCTTGTTTTTGCCGTTTTTTGCCATCATATCGCAAATTCCCTTTTTATTTGGTTGGGCTAAACCCGTGCCGGTCGACCCCAGGCGTTTTAAGAACGGCAAATGGTCGGAAGTCATGGTTGCCGGCGCCGGTCCCGCCGCCAATCTCGTATTGTCGGCGCTCTGCTTGCTAGCCCTTGGTTTGTATGAACGTACCGGCACGCAATTAATTCCTGAAGGCAGTTTTTTCTATCCACTGCTGCAATTGCTCGGCAGCATGGTGATCATTAACGCCGTACTGGCATTTTTCAATCTCATCCCTTTGCCGCCTCTGGATGGCGGCACGGTGATCAAAGCTTTTCTGCCCGACGACGTTGGTGAGGCCTATGAACGAAACGTCGCGCCCTACGGCACCTGGATTTTACTGGGATTATTGATGTTTGGTGGCTTCCATTGGATCGGCAAAGTCGCCATGGTCTACGTTAACTCTGTTAACACAGCTACCGGTTTCCTACTGAACGTCATTTGAGACGAACTCACTCCTGGCCAACGCTTCGCTCAAACCATTCGACCTGCGCATAACGATTTTATGATCGTCAACGATTAATTCCCGACCCTGTGCATCAAATTGCCGCGCGTAAAACTCCGCGCTATCGCGCGAATAGCGTCGCCAGAACACGACGCGCCGGCCGTCGCGGCAACGAAACTGAAAAACGTCCGCTTTGCGGACCTTCTGCCGCATAAAGCAACCATAACGCTCTGACAGCGCTTTCACCATGGTCCAGTAAAGACGTTCGGTACTTGGAACTTTGGCGGCATCCGCCACAAAAAACAAAGCATCATCGGCTTTACCGACCGCACCCTGATCAAAAGGCACCGGCTCTTCGAGGCCGCGTGTCAGCACCAAACGACTTAACACCGCGTCGCCGCGGATGCGCGGGTGCAACTTTGTCAAGCGTGGGTCTTCCCTGATGAGCGCAACGCGGCGCGCCGCATAATTAACGCGGGTGGCGGTCGCCAGCCCATCGTCGTGCAGCAATTCATCCCAACTCAGATAAGTATACGCCGTGTCCGGGACAAACTCCCGGGCAGTGCCTGGCAATGATACGCAACCAACCAGACCTATCGTGGCCGCGACCACCGCAACTTTGCGAAGAATCCTGATCAGACGCTCACAGCGATCGGCAGCGATATCGCGAAAAACCAAACCATGAATGTTGGTGTCTTTATCCGCATAACTCCAACGAACTTCAGCTTGGACGCGTTGCAGGTTTTCGGCATGCAGCTGTTGCAAAACAGTTGGATCGGAGGCATCAAGATCGATATAAATGATCGACCCACGCACCATCAACTCCGGCAACTTAACCCGCAAACCAGTGCTGGAAAAATCAATGAGCTCACCGCGGCCGACATTTGTCACCAGCGCGACGTTCTCTTCGGGAGACAAAGTCCAACGATCTTCCACCCGTGCAAGGCTGGCGTAATGCCGGAACAACTGCGTGGCCTTTTGTCGCAACTCAGTTTGCGCGTGGAATGGATCGTATTCAAACGCCTCAATGAGTTCCGTATGATGTTTGATATTGATGAGTTTACGCTTTAAACCGGCTTCATGCAGAATATGCGGCGACAACAAGTCCTTAGTGGTCTTGCTCAGAAGAATCGAATGCATATCACATGCACCCTCAAGACGTTTGGCGAAGTTGACACCGTTACCGACAACACTGATATCAATACGATCGCCGGTGCCGAGATCACCGAGAAATATCGAAGCAGTATTGATACCGACGCGCAGCGGATAAATCGACTCACCGACATCAGCTGCCTGAACGTTATGCAGCAAATTGGTTTTCTGAATAGCGATGGCGCAACGCACCGCTTGTTCCGCGTGATCGGCATGCGCCGCACCATCGTCAAAAATCTTACCAAAGCAACATAGCAAGCCGTCGCCCAAGGTCTTGTTCACAACACCACCGTGCGCGTGAACCTCGGCAGCAAGATCGTTAATCAACGTCTTGAGTGAATCAAACGCCAGGCGCGGCACCTGGTTCTCGGAAATTAACGAGAAGCCGACAACGTCGATGAACATTACCGTGATGACTTCCTCGCGCGCTTCCAGCACGCCGGCATCGGGATTACGCGCCATTTCCCGCAAATTACGTGGCGAGATCAAACCATCCAAAGCGGTTTTCAGCACCAGACGCTTCTTTTCGGCGACACGCATACGCTCGGTAAACACAGTCGCGGCGGCAAGCAGAAAACCCAGCGCCGGAATATGCCCCGCCGTCACAATATTGTGAAAGACAAATAAATAAGCGCATAAGCCAAACCACACGAGCTGCAAAGTCAGCATCAATGCGGCAAAAGCCAAAGGTCCATTCGCGGCACCCACAATCGCACCGATGACGCAGGCAACGGCGACAATCAAAGGTTTGCCCTGAATGGGTTTAAGCCAGGCACCTGACAAGGCGTTGCTGATAATGGTGGCGTGCACTAAACCACCCGGCACATAGCCCATCGGCGTCATTTTGAAATCCGTGTTACCGGTATACATCATCGGAATGATAAGAACGATGTCACCTTCGGCAACGCCGTCCAACGTCGTCGAGGTTTTGCGGGAATCCTCCAGCATGCGCCACAACGATCGCACCCGACCTTCGGCACCGAAATAATCCGACTTGCTGCTGAAGTTAATATGTACCTGACCGTTCTCGTCGATCGGTACAACGTTGCCATGAACGCGCAATTGCCCGTTCTCAACTTTGGCGCCGGCATCGGTGAGCAAACCAAAATATGGCAAGACACTTTTATTATCTTTAGCAACTAACAGCGGCATGAACACGCTGTCGCCATCGTAGAGAAAATGTCCGACATGTTTAAATAAGGTGCGACTGATCTTGCCCGGACCATAAATGTATTTTGCCTCATAGCGTCTGAGTTTCTTATCGTTGACAAAGGCAAGATCGCTTTCATCAAGCTCGCTACCGCTAAACCAGCGTTGCGGTGAGTAATCCGGCTTGGTTAAATCCAGTGCCTCTCTGCCACCAGTGACGGTAATATTGCTGACAAACGCGCCAATAATGACCGGTGCTTTCAGAGCAGCCATGGTTTTTTGTATGCCATCAACATTGCGTAAAAGATCCGGCTCATCCAGCGAGAACATGGCATCAATCACAATGGCGCTGGGATTGAGCGCGTCCATTGAGGTCAATAATCGCGTCCACTCGTCGGGCGTCAGGGTTGCACGCCCCAGCCGACCAAGCACCTTATCGTCAAAACCAAAAATTTTTACGCGTGGATGTAATTTCGGACTGCGCCCCAAGGCTTCACGCACGCGGTGATCAAATGACTTCGCCACCCGAACTTCAAATTCCTGCGCTATCCGGGTCTGACTGAAAAAATACAGCGCCGCCGCCCAAAACATGCTAGCCACCACTATCCAGATTGGACTAACATGAGGCGTATAAAGTAGATTTTTCTTGGCTTTTGTCATGCGAAACGTAGCCTACGCAATGAAAGTCGAGTGCAATGCCGTAACCTGAAAAGTATCGGCTTGGAATTCATGCTTCTTGACCCTCAACCCGGCTAAGAGGCGGCGATTTATTTATGAACCAGCAATTTTTTGCAAAAATACCTGTCATTATACTGCTGCCTTGGTTGATCGGGGCTGCCGCAGTCAACATCGGCGTGCCGGAATCTGTACGCCCCCGGCATCCTTTGGCTCCCGACGTTGAACGATCACGCACACTCATGCAGTTACTCGCCCCAACGCTGCTCGGCGTCAACGAACGCGGCGAATGGGTTTGCCAATTATGCGCTCCCAATGCAAACGGCGAACTTGCGCACGTCGTCACCAAGAAAAAGGGACGTCGCGTACAAATTACTTCGAGCTGGACGTTACGCAAAAATATGAAATGGGGCGACGGCACCACCGTCACCAACAAAGACATTATCCTGACCTGGCAAATGATCCGCACCACCAAACATCCGGCATATACAGAGCTTCTGAGTGCCGTGGAAGACATCCGCCCGGATGACAAGAACCATTACATATGGCACGTAGAACATCGACAGAACCATTTCAACCCGGGCATCTTCGCGGACTTACGTATCCTGCCAGCGCATTTGGAAGCACCGATCTGGCGCGAACAAAACAACAACTTCGCCAATTATCTACAGAAGTCGTTTTATCAAAGTACGCCGCAAAAACGTGGTCTCTATGCCGGTTACTACCTGCCAGCCGAGTCAGCCGGTAGCCAGACCATTCAATTGACGCGCAATCCCGCGGCACCACCATCACCCTCCGCGGCAACAAATGTTCGCATCAGCAATCTGGAAAACAACGAACAAGTGCGCCAGCTGTTGCATCAGCAAGGTGAGGTATTAATCGAAGATGACTTTGCTTTTGGTCATCAAACACTTGCCGATCTCAAGAAGCGTAACATCCGCGCGCATTTGACCATGCAACCATCCAATTGGCTCGAATACATCAGTTTTAATATTCGTAATCCTGCTCTGGCCGACAGTCGTATTCGTCATGCATTGGTGACCGCCATTGATCGTAGTCAATTGCTGGCGCGCATGCAGCTACCCGTCCAGCCATTTCTCGCCAAAGGCTTGTTTCTGGAAACCGACTATCGCTACGCCGAGCTGGGAGCAAACCTGAATTACAATCGCGAGACGGCTAACCAATTGTTGCATGAAAGCGGCTGGTTGCTCGATGACAAGGAAAAGGTGCCGGTACGTAAACGCGGCGAGCAGAGACTACACATCGAGCTTATCTACGACAGGTCATCGGCATATCGGAGCATGATCGCCAAATTTATCGCGGAGAGCTGGCGACATATCGGCGTTGATGTTGAGCTGGAAAGCGTCGCGTCCAGCAAAGAACTAGCATATCGCCTGCAACGAATTGACTATACCGGCGCTGCTTTGTTCGCCCGCCATATGGATACCGGCATGACGCCAACCAATATTTTTTCCTCCAAGTTGGTCCCCTCGCTCGAAAACGATTATTACGGGCAGAATTTTTCGGTTTGGCGTAACAGTAAAGTAGATGCAGCCCTGGAACTCATCGATAACGCGAAAACCACGGAGCGTCATCGCAGCAAGCAGTATCAGATCATAGCGGCTCAATTCAGCCAAGATTTGCCGGCTCTGCCGCTATTTTTTCACCCCAAAGTTCTACTAACGCCCAAGCCGGTTGCCGGCATGAAAACCTTCTACGGCGAGCTTCCCGGCATCCTGCGTCTGTGTAGTATTTTTTGACAGTCATCATCTTTTGTGACGGCACCCGGCCTCGGTAATCGACAAAATCCCCTGTCTTTATAGGCTTTCCACTCAACGCCCAGTGTTACGCCACGCGTATTAAAACTTGGCCCCGAAGTTGCAATATCAGCCGCATTGGTAAGCTCATTTTGAGCAAAACGGCAACTGTGTCTGAGCTGCATACTCAAAACACGGATATCGCACTGAACGGGAAACGGGAGAAAGTTATGAAAGTATTACGTAGCACGGCTTTAGTAGGTCTGATGACCACGGCCAGCATCTTTACTCAAGGATGCGCCGATCTGGTGATCAAAGTTAACAAAAAAGGCAAATCAGGCTCCGACCTGGCTTCGGCTCAACAAGAGCTGAACGGCAACGAGATGGATGCCGAAAGCTATCTTGATGATATGGATAATCTCAAGAAAGTCGCGATCAAGATGTTGATCGACGAATTGTCGGGCAAGGACTTCCGCAAAGAATTGCGTAGCTCGGTCCGCAATTATCGTAAATTGTTGATTCAACGCGCGACTGGCCCACTTGCATATAAAGAACTAAGTTTCGCTAACGATAATATCTGCCGCGACGGCAAGTTGAATCTATCGTTGGAAAATGAATATTTAGGCATCATTCTTAAAACCGCTCTGCTTGGCAAACTCGGCGAAGAAAGCGCACGTGCTTTGAATGTTAATATCGCTGACAGCGCCGGCGCCATCGCACAACTGGTGATGATGGAAATCGGCCTGGAAGTCGACGGTGATTCCAGCGTGTCGCGTACTGATGATGTTGTTACAACCGAAGGTGATTTCAGCATCCGCTTGCTGCCTTTTGAAGGCGATTCGGCAGCTGATAAAGCCGCTGATGCCGTCGAAGTTCTGCACTTGAAATTCAAGCGTGTTGCAGATCAGGATAATGTCGGTACCTTCGCCGCGGAAATCTCGCTTGATTATGCCGCTGCCGAAAAACAAGTTGAGACCATCGTGCTTAAGTTGAATGCGGATCGCGCAAGAACCGATTCCTTGTGGACGCACAATACTAGCATGGAGCTTGGTCTGGACGGCAAATCACCGCGCATGACCCGCAGCCTGTCGGTCAAAGAACTTGGCGACAAGAAGTATGAAGTGACTGAGAAAGCCAAAGTCGAAGGCCATGCCGCAGTTGATAGTAAGAATCTTATCGATCTGAACAACATCGCTGAATGCAAAACCAATGTTCTGCCAGAGGCCGACGACGGTAACGGCAAAGGCAGCGATGGCGGAGAAGATCCGTTTGAAAACGAAGATAAAGACCCGGTGCAACCTGGCAATCCGAATCAGAACCCAAACCAAAGTCCGAGCCAGTCACCAGCACAAAAGTAAGAAAAGTAAGTTAAGCGCTCGCCCCGCGGCCAAATAATAGCGGGGCTAAAAACCCATGATCCCCGTTACCAATGTATGCATGAATGAGCGGGTGCAATATCGGTTTACAACGATAACCGATAGCTGCACCCGCAGCTTTTAGCATCGGTATATCATTCGCCCCATCACCCACCGCCGCAATTTCCGCCAGCGACCAACCATATTTTTGACACTGTTCATGAATAAACTGATACTTCGCTTGCGCATCAACAATAGGCCCAACCACTTCGCCGGTTAACTTGTCATCAATAAAAGCCAGCTCATTGGCATGGTAAGCGGTGGCAGCAATTGCTTTTGCCAGCGTCGCCGCCAACACGGTAAAGCCACCGGAGACGAGAAAAACAGGGACACCACGCCGGCGACATTCCTCGCTAAAAGCTTTTAAGCCCGGATTGATGGTTAACGAACTACCAACTTGAAGCACTACCTCCCGGCGTACACCCACCAACAGTGCCAAACGCGCTTTTAACGAGGCGCTAAAGTCGAGCCCGCCGCGCATGGCTTTCTCGGTCAGTTCCTCGACCACGGCACGTTTACCGACTGCAGCGGCGATTTCGACCAACGACTCCTCGGCGATCGCCGTGGCATCCATATCGAAAAATACGGCTTTATACATCTGGTCGGCCACCATGCCGATATTATGCCGACCACCAGCTCCAAAGCGTGAGCGTACCCAGGCCAGCCATTGCGCCGCCGCCTCGTCAACGACTTCGATATCGCAGCCGCTATAAGACCCCTGACGCCAAAGATCGACGCGCTCAGGTATTTCACCAGCCAGCTCTGCACTGAACGCCAAACGAAACCGCTGCATACGTACTCTTAAAACCCCACAAACCGTCTAAAAGTAGGACACTTCCACTTTAATTTTACCTGCCCCTTTACCCCATAATCAACAACCATTTGATTTTATTTGACTTTTTTGCCGCATAACTGGCACGCAACCTGCTTTATCTACTGTGAACTTTTTGCAATTGAGGCTGATTATGTTGACGATGAAGCGTTGGTCCGCATTGACTGGTATCTGTGTAATCACGATAAGCTGTGCACAAGGCAAGGCATTTAAGTCTGGTGACTTCGAGACTAAGCCGCAACGCATGCGTGAATTTAGTCCCGACAGTTATGCCACTGATCCAGGCAGCAATCCGCGCCCGATCTTTCGCGCCATTTACAAACTGAATGTTTATAACGGCCGCGATAAAGAACTTTGCGCCGGCGAAGCAACCCTGATCGGTTACTCCAATTACGAAGTCAAACAAGAAGGCGAAGCCAAATGTCCGCTCGGTTTGAAAATCGATTTGGCGGAAATGATGGGCGGTGATGGTTTTAAAGCACCATCGCCGGAAGAAGCCAAACGTTATCCGTTTTACGGCAAAGTCTCGCGCCTGTCGTCGCTTGGCAAAACCAAGTATTCACCGCCACGAACTTTTGTACTGGGTCCGGTGATCCAGAATGTTCAAGACTACACCGGCTTTCACTACTCCGAGAATCTGCATGTCTCGCACATCAGCAAAAAAGGTGAAGTTCAACAAGGTGATGGTACTTTGCACGTGCAAGTCATCAGTGCCGGCGGTGACTTTCGTCCCGAAGGCTATCCCGAAACTTTCAAAAAGGTTTTGCATTGGGAAATGCGCGCCGAAGGTTTCCAGGGCGTAAATAAAGGCGAAGCCATGCTCTACGATCGCTTTGAATATTACTGGAGCACTTCTCCGATCGCGATCCCGATGATTCGTATTCGCGGTGCGGTGAGCAATTTCGTCGATGGTCCGATTATCGCCGCTTTGGGTGGCGCTGTGGTCGGTGAAATCACCGTCGAACTGATCTTAAAAGATCATACTCAGATTTAATCTTTGAACTTACTTCTAGCCAACGGCTGCCAGGTACGGCAGCCAGGCATTTTCGACTGTATCATCCACATCACCGATTAAATCCCGCCAAGACGGTTTCTGCGGTTTGCGACGCAGCTTCATATTGACTTCGGTCGGCAGACGATCGCCTTTGCGGCGATTGCAGCCATGGCAACAGGCGACAACATTATCCCACGTCGTGCGGCCGCCACGCGAACGCGGCACAATATGATCGATGGTAACGTTAGCGGCGGTACAATAAACACCGCAGTACTGGCATTGCGAACGATCGCGAATAATGATGTTTTTACGATTGCAGCGGACGATACCAAAACGCCGAACAATACGTACATAGCGTACCAAGCGTACGACACTGGGGAGTTGAAAAGCATTGGAAACACTGCGCACCGTATGATCGTAGGCAGCGACAATTTCAGCCTTATTGGCAAGTACCAAACATAACGCACGCTGCCAGGATACCAATTGCATCGGCTCAAAGCCCGCGTTTAAAACCAATGTTTTCATTGGCTAACCTCTGGCGTAATGAAGATGACACCCCCTCGCTTTAGGTTAATTGCAGTACTATTCATCGGCTTTTATTCAATAAATATTAAATCTAATAGGACTGCTTTGAGCAAGCGAAGATTCTAGACACAATCGAAATCGATGCCGGTCAAAGATAAGGAGGTCGTACCTCGGAAGGTATTCTTGCCCACGCCGACTAAAAACCGTGCATTTTTGCCGGCGCTAAGACTCTGTATCACTTCATTAAAGAACATGATTTTTTGTTTACTGCCACGAGCGCCCTCGATAAACACCGCCGTATGCTTAGGCGCCCCGGTTTCCTTATCGAGATAATGCTGTACACCACCCACAACCCCATCATAAACGAAACTAGGGTCTTCAAAACCGTGACCAAAAGGTCGCATATCTTCCAGACAAAGCGCCAATTCCAGATCAGCCAATGACTTTGGTAGATAACAATCAAACTGCTTGCGACTGCGCCACAGCTCCGGATTTTCCGCCGCGAGCCGGCGGGCGAATGCCACCAAAGCCTGGCGAATATCCTCTTCTCGCTCCTTGGCAAAACTAAAGCCACCGGCGGCGCGGTGTCCGCCAAACTTGGTAAAGAAATCCGCCGCCGCGCTCATCGCATCCGTAACATCGAAACCATGAATCGAACGCGCCGAACCTTTGCACACCTCACCACTACGATCAAACAACCACGTTGGTCGCCAATACTTCTCAGCGATTTTGCTCGCGGCAATTCCGACAACACCCGGATGCCAATCACCGCCCAGAAAAAGTATCGGACTATCGCCAACGGCGGCAGCTTGTTGTTCCGCTTCCAGAACAATGCGTTCTTGAATACCTTTACGGCGGTCATTACATGTCGCCATGTTGTGAACCAAGCCGCGGAAATCATCCTCGATAAAAGCTTTTATAACTAAATCAGCGTGCTCCAGGCGACCGACGGCATTGATACGCGGACCAAGACGAAAACCCACATCTTTCTCGTCCGCACCGAACACCATCGCGCATTGTTCACGCAGGTAGCTCAACACCGGTCGCTGACTTTTCAGCAAGGATTCAACGCCCAGTTTGGCCAGGCGATGATTCACGCCATTGAGTGGCACCACATCGCAAATCGTCGCCATACCGACCAGAGCCAACAAATCCGTCCATACACCTGCCGGCGCTTGAAACCGCTGCCCGAGCTTGCGCAACAGCACAAAGGTGATACCGCAACCACACAGCTCCTGATATTCATCGTCCGGATGTTGTTTGGGATTCACGATAATACAATCCGGCATTTTATCCGGCTGAATCTTATGATGATCGGTGCAGATAAACTCCACACCGCGCTCTTTGCAATAAGCCGCCTCGGTGTTGGCGGTGATGCCGGTGTCCATGGTGATAATTACGTGTGCACCCTGATCCTCGACCAAGTGTTTGATTGCGTTCAGATTGACCCCGTAGCCTTCGCGCATGCGACAGGGAATATAATGGACAAAATTGTGATAGCCGATCGCCCGCAGAAACCAGATCCAACTGACGCAACTCATCGTGCCATCGACATCGTAGTCCGCGTACAAGGCAATGCGTTTATTGGCGCGAATGGCTGCTTCAATCACCGCAACCGCGTGCACCAGGCCATGATCGCCATAATCAAGTGCTGTCGCCTCACGATAACCGCGATTAGCACGCACCAGGCCGCGCAACTCCGTCAACGACGCCGGCGCATGATCCGCTTGTGGCACCCAATCTGCAAATTTATGTCCCAAACAGGCTCCAACCCAGGATTTTTGCTCTAACAGATAATCATTATCATTAGGTCATCTTTGCCATTTTAGCAAACCATAGAAGCCTGGTATGATCCCGCCGGTTGCCTAACATAGGGAGGACAACGCCATGCAGACACTCACCCAACCGCTCGCCCGCTACTCGCACACTCGCCGGGTCGGCAACCTGGTATTCGTTGCCGGCCAAGGCTGCCGCGATGCCAAGACCAACACCTACCGCGGCGTTAAGTATGATACCGGCGGCGCCATCGCCAGCTATGACATCAGCGAGCAAACGCGCGGCGTACTGGGCAACATCGAAGCAGCGCTGCAAACCATCGGCCTCTCGCGGCGAAACATCATCGACATCCAGGTGTTTTTAGCCGACATGCGCGATTTTGCGGCGATGAACACCGTGTGGAATGAGTTTTTTGCCGATGCGCAGATACCGCCGACCCGTACCACCGTACAGGTGGCGAAATTACCCGGAGATAATTTTGTCGAGATGAAAACCGTCGCCAGCATCGACATCTAAATCGATCGTCCGCGTCATGTGTATTTTAGGGAGCAGATCAAGTTATGAGTAAACGCCCGCAAAGCTATCATTACATCAACGGCAAATATGTATCGGCACCGACCGAACGCTACTTCACCGATCTGGCGCCCGCCACCGGTGAACCTATAGCTGATGTCGCACTCGGTGATGCCAGCGACATCGAGGAGGCCGTTGAGGCCGCGCAAAAGGCTTTATCAGGCCCCTGGTCAAACACGTCGTTATCCGAGCGCGCCAAAATTTTACGCCGAGCAGGCAACCTGATTTTAGAGCAATGCGAAGAGCTGGCGATGCTTGAAAGCAAAGACACTGGTAAGCCGATCAGTGAAACGTTGACCGGCGATATTCCACGTTCCGCGAATAATTTGCATTTTTTCGCCGATCTTTGTCAGAGCCAAATGGCGCCCACATATTTTAATGACGACGGCTCCTCACATACCACCGTGCGCGAACCAGTAGGTGTTTGTGGTCTGATCACACCGTGGAATTTTCCGCTGCATCTGGCGACCTGGAAAATCGCGCCAGCATTGGCGGCTGGTAACACCGTAATTCTAAAACCAGCCGAACTCACGCCGCTGACCGCGGCCTGTTTGGGTCAAATTTTCAGCGATGCCGGCCTGCCACCCGGCGTCCTCAACATCGTCCAGGGCTATGGCGCCAGCGGTGCCGGCGAGGCTCTGGTGCGACATCCGGACGTCAAAGCCATCAGCTTCACCGGCGAGACCACCACCGGCGCCGCCATCATGCGGGATGCGGCCACAACCCTCAAAAAAATCTCTTTTGAGTTGGGCGGCAAAGGCGCGTCGTTGATTTGTGCCGACGCTGATCTAGCACGCGCCATTCCAGTGGCGGCGCGCGCGGCGTTCCGCAATCAAGGCGAGATTTGTCTGGCGGGTTCACGCCTACTGGTGGATCGCAAGCTCCGTGACCGCGTTGTCGACTTGCTGCTCGCCGAGATCAAAAAAATCGTCATTGGTGATCCACTCGATAATAAAACCACCATGGGTGCACTGATCAGCGGCGAGCATCGCGATAAGGTTCATTCCTATATTGAATACGCGCAGCGCCAGGCAGGTGTTGAGATTATCTGCGGCGGCAAGCCACCCGCTCATCTGGCAAAAGGCTATTTTTATGAACCGACGTTGATCACCGGCGTGACGCAGGACTCACGCTTAATTCAAGAAGAAATCTTCGGTCCGGTATTGACGCTGCAAACGTTCGACAGCGAAGAAGAAGGCATGTCCATGCTCAACGCTACACCTTATGGCTTATCAGCATCGGTATGGAGCAGCGATCTCGATCGCGCCCGACGTCTGGCCAAGCAGGCACGCACGGGCATGGTCTGGATCAACTCCTGGTATACGCGGAATTTAAATACCGCTTTTGGTGGCATGAAGCGCAGCGGTATCGGTCGCGAAGGCGGTCAATACAGCTTGGATTTCTTTTCGGAACTGAAAACGATCGGCATGCCACCAACGAAGTAAAGCAGAAAGCGAGTGCAACATGGATTTACAACTGCGCGGCAAAAAAGCGTTAATCTGCGCCGCCTCCTCCGGTCTCGGCTTTGCCACAGCCGCGGCATTGGCGGCCGAAGGCGTTGAACTGGTGGTCTGCGCGCGCCGTGCCGAGCCCCTGATCGCCGCGGCTGAAAATCTGCAAAGCCTGCATGGTGTTCGCGTGTTGCCGATCACCGCTGATCTGGCGGCGGCGGATGATGTCACGCGTTTATGCAAGCAGGTGCGACGTGATTTTGGCGATATCGATATTCTGGTCAACAATACCGGCGGCCCGCCACCGTCCGCTGCTCACGCGACCGAGGACACTGCCTGGCAAACGGGCTTCAACCAGTTATTTATGAGCGCCACCCGTTTAACACGGGAGTTTTTGCCCGCCATGCGGCAGCAACGCTTTGGTCGCATCATCACCATTACCTCGCTCAGCGCGATCGAGCCGATCGAACACCTGGCCGTCTCCAATGCCATGCGCGCCGCGGTCTCGGCTTTTGCCAAGACCTTGTCCCGCGAAGTCGCCGCCGAACAGATCACCGTTAACACGGTTATGCCCGGCGTGATTCATACGCCACGTATCGATGATCTGCGCCACAAGGCCGCTGCCCGCAACGGCACTACCTACGAGCAGGAGATGCAAAGCACCGCCGCATCCATTCCCGGCAGACGCCTGGGCAAACCCCAGGAGCTCGCCGACCTGATTTGCTTTCTTGCCTCACCGCGTGCCAGCTACATCACCGGCCAGAATATTGCCGTTGATGGTGGTCTTAGTCGCGGCTGGGCCTAAACAGCTGTTTCGGCAAAACACTTTTTGCAGACATGTACTCTGGACAACTGGTGTCTGAAGCTGACCGGATGCTAAGCTTAGGTAAAGTTACTTTACTACGTACGAATATGTGAAGCATCTCATTAAACCGCTGTCGGGGAGTTGCAATGAATCAACGTACTTGGCTGTTTACCGATCCGTCGATAACAACCGATAAAATCTCCCAACTTCTGACCAGCACATCCGCGATTAAAACCTCTCCGAATCAACTGATGCAGTCGGCAGCACAGGCTATTACCGACAATGATCTCGTTATTTTTTCAGTGCACAAAATCGCCGACTTGTGGCCAGCCTTGCAAACTCTCGTCGAACAAGTAAGCAATAGTGTTGAGGCATCCACAAAATCAGACGTGCAGTTAAATATGTCCCGCATGACCGCGGCTTTTAACCAACAAAACTCCGTACGCTTAACTTCGCGTGAATTTCAGATCCTCAGCGTTATTCACGCCAATGCTCCCGCTGCCACCAGTCGTGATCAAATTATCGTCGCTGTCTGGGGCGATATGGACATTGCCGCCAAAGCTTTTGATGTTCACCTGGTGAGCCTGCGCCGCAAACTAAAACCGATCGGCATTAGAATCCTCTACTCCGCACCGCATCAATACACGCTCAAGGCTTTGGCCAAAACCAACACATTGCTAGCCTCAGCTTAACAGTCCCCATTAAATTGTAGCTCTCGCGAGAATTTCGCAGTATGGACAGAGAAGAAGCGCACGCTGACGTGCGTTCACACAAAAGGGAGCTTGTCATGACACCAATCAACACAAGCAATACGACTAGCGGTACGCCTCTGCAAATGGGCGCCAACTGGTGGACGCCATCAACGCCGCCGCGTCTTTACACGCCGACACTATCGGCAAAACCAGCGGACCAGCAGAAAATCACGCGACCACCGACTGCTGACGCTGCCAGCACGGACGACAACGATTTTGCGCACTGGCAACAAACCGCACCGGAAGGATATTCCGAGTGGGCGAAAGATAGTCAGTAATCCAGTCTGGTTGTTGTGGGCGTCGCCTTACAAATGCGTCTGTAACCAAGCAGTAGCCGCGGTAAAAGCCTGGTTCAGGCCATCGATTTTGCTGCCGCCCGCCTGCGCCATATCGGGCTTGCCACCACCCCGCCCGTCAATATGCGGGGCCATCAGTTTAATAAGCTCCGCAGCACTGGCGCGGGTCTGAACTTTGGGTCCAGAGCCCACAAGTATGTAAACTTTTGCCGACTCTACTTCTTTCATGCCCAGCACCACGACGCCATCCGGTAGTTTTTGTCGCATCTGCTCGGCAATATCTCGGAGTTTTTTTACGCCCTGAGCATCGGCTTGCACCTCGTGCACCAGGTACTTACCCTCGCGCGCAGTCTTAACACCTGCCAGCATTGCTTCCACTTCACTACCCGCTTGCGCAGCATGGAGTTTATCAATCTGCCGGCGCAAGTCCTTTTCCGTCGCTGCGAGCTTATCGAGCTTGGTTTGTACGTCCTCGACGCTTGCGGCTTTTAGATAATCGCGCACCTGCCTGGTCTCTTCTTCGCGGTCGCGTAAATAACTAAATGCTCCCTGTGCCGTATAAGCAATAATCCGCCGGACCCCCGAGGCGATACCAGCCTCGCTGACAATCTTAAACAGATGAATTTCGCCGGCGTGATCGACGTGCGTGCCACCACACAACTCCACCGAAAAATCACCGACACTCACCACTCGCACTTTATCGCCGTACTTTTCGCCAAAAAACGCAATGGCTCCGGCTTGAATCGCAGCATCTTTGTCCATCTCTTGTTTGTCGACGGCTGCCGCCCGCCAGATGCGCTCATTAATCAGGTCTTCGACCTGCCGTAATTCCTCGCGGGTCATCGGCGCGAAATGCGCGAAATCAAAACGCAGCAATTCATCATTAACCAACGAGCCTGCTTGTTTCACATGCTCGCCAAGAACTTTACGCAGCGCCCAATGCAACATATGCGTCGCCGTGTGATTACGCGCCGTGCGCAAACGTACTTCTTCGTCGACAATCTGCTCGTAGGTTTCGCCAACTTTGATGGTGCCTTGCTCCGGCAGCATGCGAACGACAATCAGATCAGGTGCCGGCTTACGTACATCAACAACGCTGGCAGCAAAATTTTTGCCACGCACTTCGCCATGATCACCAACCTGGCCGCCGCCTTCGGCATAAAAAGGTGTTACGGCAAATACCGCCTCCACCTGCCCGTCGTTGGCCGCCGCCGTATACGTCGTGACGCTGCTCAACTTTCCATCGCGTTCGGCAATCAGCGCCACACATTCCGCCGCGTGCGACGCTGCCTCGTAACCGACAAATTGCGGCAAGCGCTGTTTTGCCCGCAAAGTTTCGGCGACCTGCAAATAAACACCGCTGGCTGCTTGATCGCCGGAGCCTTTCCAGTGCTTGCGCGACTGCGCTTTCTGCCTGGCCATATGCTGTTCAAAACCAGCCTCGTCAACATCCAAACCTTTTTCGACACAGATGGTGCGGGTTAGATCCAGCGGAAAGCCATAAGTGTCATACAACTTAAAAGCGATCTCCCCCGACAGACGATCACCCTTTTTCAGCTTAACGGTAGCTTCATCCAACAAGCCCAGACCGTTTTCCAAAGTCCGGAAAAACAAGTCTTCTTCGTTGAGTGTCACTTTGTCGATGAATACACGCTTGTCTTTCAGCTCCGGGAACGCCTCCTGCATCGTATCGATCACAAAACCACAAACGCGATGCAAAAACGGCCCGGCAAAGCCCAGTTTTCGACCGTGTCGCACCGCGCGCCGCATAATGCGCCGCAGCACGTAACCACGACCTTCATTGCTAGGCATGACGCCATCGGCGATCAAAAACGTCGTCGCACGTGCGTGATCGGCAATCACCCGAAACGACGACGCCAGGGGTGATTTCACATCATAAGGCTTGCCCACCAATTGCGCGGTACCGTCAAGAATATGTCGGAAAATATCGATATCGTAATTGGAATCAACGCCCTGTAGAAACGCTGCGACCCGCTCCAAACCAGAGCCGGTGTCCACCGATGGCTTAGGCAGCGGCAGCAATTTGCCATCCGCCTGCCGATCGTATTGCATAAACACCAGATTCCAGATCTCCATATAGCGGTCGCAATCACAGCCCACCGCGCACTCCGGCGTGCCGCACCCATACTGCGCGCCGCGATCCACGAAAATCTCGCTACACGGACCACACGGACCGGTATCGCCCATCGACCAAAAATTATCCTTGGCATCCATGCGCGAAATCCGCGCAAGCGGCAGGCCTTCTTGCTTGTGCCAAATATCCGCGGCTTCGTCATCACTCTCGAAGACCGTCACATACAATTTGTCTTTGCTGATTTTTAATTCGTTGCTGACAAAATCCCAGGCGAATTTAATCGCTTCTTTTTTGAAATAGTCACCGAACGAAAAATTCCCGAGCATTTCAAAAAAGGTATGATGCCGCGCCGTAAAACCGACATTTTCCAAATCATTATGTTTGCCGCCGGCACGCAGGCATTTTTGCGTACTGACCGCACGCGTGTATGCGCGTGTTTCTTTGCCAAGAAACACGTCTTTAAACTGCACCATGCCGGCATTCGTAAACAATAGCGTCGGATCATTCTGCGGCACTAACGGCGACGACGCCACCCGCTGGTGACCGTGACGCTCAAAATACTGCAAAAACTTTTTCCGGATTTCCGCTGTCTGCATCTTATCGTATCCGCTAAACGTTAAAGTTGAACAACCGCCGCCCCAGTACCGTAAAGACCACCATATGCCAGACATTTAGCATGACCCGGCCACCTGCCACCATAAACGCCTTTGGCGAAAGCATAAGCTTTTAAACCCATGTCGGCCTTGGTCGCAGCGGCATACTCAGGAAGTTGTGCTTCCAACGTTTTATAGTCACCACTCTCCAACCACGCCAGGAGTTTATGATTCCAGCGATCATCCGCGGCATCGCTGATGCGATCCTCGCGCGGATCAATATCACTGGTAAAATAACGTCCCGACAAACCACTGACACACACCACCGCCGTCGCTCGTTGCGAGGCTTCGATCTGCTCGCGCACTATATGCGCGATGCGCTCGGTCGCAGGAAAATCAGAATACACATGGCAGGCCACCATGGATACCGGTAGTCGCCGCGGATTGAGCAGACGATCAGCAACCAGAGTACCGGTATCCACCGGAAACCCGACATAATCGATTTTGTGCGCCGGTAAACCGGCTTGCTGGAAACGCCCGATCAATCCCAAGCCGAATTCCCGATCAACGGCAAAATCAAACTCCAGATCGGCCAGCTCGTGCCAGTTTTCGTCGGTATGACGACCACGTAACTCCTGTCCGAGCTGTACCGATTGACCAAGCACGGAAATCCAGCCAGTACTGAAATAAAGCAATCGCTCGATTTTTTGGGCGGCGATATCAGCAGCGATTGCCAACATGCCATCATGGAGCTTTTGATAACTATCATTGAGCTGCGGCTGCAGAACATGCGGCAAACCAGGTACCCAATACACGCGTTTTAGGTACGATGATGATGAGGTGTGATTTTTACTTGTCATCAACTCCACTCCATCACGGCGTTACCGGTGCCGATTACCGTGCCGTAGCCGTGCAGCTTGGCCGGTGTTTCCGGATATCCCATCGCCGCCAACATCCACGTCAAGCCACCGGCTTTGACTTCGGCAAACGCCTCACGCATGAAGTCCGGTAAAATCGCCATCACTTCCTGCACGCGCCCTGCACGCAACAAATTGATCACCCGCACATCCCATTCATACTGTGCCTGGCTCATCACGTGCTCGCGGCTCATATCCTCGGGCAAAGCCGGATTTGGCTCCGCCGCGAAATGCAAATGCGATAACGTATTACTCGCCGCCAAGACGGCGCGACGGCCGGTTTTTTCTATGGCCCGGCGCGTGGCCTCGCCAAGCGTGCTCATTTGCTCCTGACCGACGCGATCATCATAAAAGTACGGACTGTTATTGGCGCTGATACCGACCACTGGAATATCCCAATCGGGATTCAGCATGTGCAAAGACACGATCGTACCGTAATCGACACGAAAATTTGGATTCTTCATCGGCTTGGCAGTCAGACCAAGAGCCCCCGCGGCCTCGACAATAGCGCCGGCCAACTCCATATCCACGTCCAGACTGAATTTATAGCGAAACAAATGCGGGAAAATTGGATCCACCGACAAGCCGGATAACTTCGGTACATGTAAAACATGATGCCCGACCACTGTCTGCCAATGCGGCGAATGCACCAGGATTACATCCGGCTTAAGCTCTTTAATACGCGCGCGGCAGTTGTCATACGCCCAGCGTAGGCTTTCCCAGCCGCCGCGTGAACGCGGCTCGTTTTGCGGCGGATTCTCGGCATACACCAAGTGCGGTGGATGCGGCGCCAAAAAGCCCGCGACAATCGCTCCGGCTGCATTGCTCGGCATATCATCCTCCCAACAAAACCTGGAGGATAACGCGAAGCCGGCAATAAAAAAAGCGCGATCGTTTCATGCTTTACGACGATCGCGCTGTCTTGAAGTAGAGTACTGACGTTTTGACTTTTTCTATTTACTGAACGCTGACAACATCCCAGAAGTTATTTGACTGATCGCGGAGACCATCCCACTGCGTATTGGCAGTCTGGCCGTTGCCCAGAACCACCTGAACATTCATATCGGTCGTGCCATTATTGGTGGGGGTAATCACTGGGCTACCGCCGCCGCCATTAGGATTAGGAATAACAACCTGGTTGCCGCCGCCTTGACCTTGGCCCTGGTCTTGACCACCGCCGCCAACGATATCACCACCACCACCAGCACCACCAGCGCCGGCGCCAGCACCGCCACCACCGATAATATCGCCGCCCTGACCTTGGCCTTGTTGACCAGGATTGATAATATCGCCGCCTGGGGTCACATCAACACCGCCGTCCGGGTTGCCATAACCACCAGTCGTGGGATCATAAGGAATACCGCCAGAATCACCGGCTTGGGTCGGTTGCTGTTTTTTGACTTCGATAGGCTTTGCCTTACGGCTTTCGCAGCCTACCAAGACCAAAGCTGCCACCAGCGCCAGCGTTACGTTGTAACCTATTGATTTAACTAACATATTAGTTCTCCCTGAGTGCAGGACATACTTTTAGCCTTACCCCAGGGGTATTACAAGTTTCATACCTATCTTTAGATTCAATAATTTTAGGGACTTAGCAGATCGATTAGAGGAAATGCCCTGCCTGTAGACTGTCAGCGTCTAAGTTGTAGACATTTTATAAGCAATAAGTGAGAGTTTGAGAGACCGATCTTTGGAGACTCTCCGGGCATGGCCATCGCGCTGACCTTGCAAAAATTGTCCGCTTATCAGCGGACCTGGCAAAGCCAGACACTTACGCATGCCACTTACGACCCCCAGGAAGAAGCCATAATCCGGCAATGGTTCGTGGATTTTACCGAGCGACCGCAACCGTGGTTTGATCGCACAAATCCGTATGGACATTTTACCGCCAGCGCCCTGGTGAGCAATCGCACCATGACCAAGGTACTGCTGACACACCATCGCAAACTCAATATGTGGTTACAACTCGGCGGTCACGCCGATGGCAACCATCGCCTGCATGCGGTGGCTCGTGATGAAGTGCAGGAAGAATCCGGTTTAAGCAGCAGCGAGTTTTTAACCTACGAACATTTATTTGGCTTGGACGATCTGGATTTTCCCCTGCCGTTTGATCTCGATCGACATTTGATTCCTGCACGCCCAACGGAGCCGGAACATTATCATTACGATGTGCGTTATCTGATGCTTACCGACGAACTACCGCCACAAATCAGTGAGGAGTCGCACGACGTTCGCTGGTTGACGCTGGGCGAGGCGCGAGCACTGACACAAGAGCGCAGCATGCATCGGCAGTTTGATAAGCTGGATGCGTTGCGGA
>CAZZCU010000010.1:0-16176 GCA_964652825.1 uncultured Oligoflexales bacterium | reverse complement strand
GGTTTGAATGGCGTATGTTTAAACGGGAAGTCTTGCTGCAACTGATCAAGGTCCCAAGTCGTGTTCAGGAACACCGACGCGTATTTATCAAACTGAAAATCCCAAGCCAGCTGCAACTTGACTTCGTTATCGCTCCGGTCGTCACTGCCGACTTCGGTGCGCTGCACATTATTGATAAACAAACCATATTGGATGTACGTCGCACCCGCGAGCGGCCGATAGTGCGTTGCATAATACGCCATTTCGCGACGCGTAGCCGTCGGACTGTATGGCTCGACAATCATCTCCGCCGTCACCGCCGCATCCTGACCATATGCATACGCCGCATCACGGATGATTTGCATAATGCCGATCGTGGTGTCCTGATCCACGGTTGGTGAGTACACCGTGTTAGCTTCGACGACATAAATGCGCCGATCAAGCGACTTATAATAATTGCCAACCGCGAGCTGATACTCCTTTTTCTCTAGTTTGGTGGCAAAATTAGCTTCCAAGTTAAAACTCCAGCCACGTTGCTCGCCCACCCGTATCGCCCACTCATGAATAGTCCGCCGATAATCGTAAGTGTAATCCTGACTAAGCCGCGCCCAGCGCGTATGCAAATCAAGATTGAGCGAGTATTCCAGCCGCATCGCGCCCGGCAACTGCCAGTGTAAATGCAACACATAAGATTGTGGCCGCTGGCGATACGTATCGATCGGAAATTCTTTGCGGGAATTGTAGTAATGATCCACGGACCAGTATTGTAGCTCGATGCTGAATTGTTCCGTGGGCAGGAATGTCAGCGCGAACCCCAGATCGCCATACTGTTTAAATGTGCCACCATCACCCAAAATCGCAAAACGCATCGGCGCATGATTAACGCTTACCCGCAACTCGGATTCGACGCGCTGCTCGATCATGTCTTCGTCGCGAGTTTGTCGGAAACCAAAAGATACCGGGCGCTCGAAGTCGGTGGTGACTTTGATGTCTTCGAGAAACATAAAACGCGACACATTGTAGCTGCCGGCGCTGACGCGATAACCGAGTGTACTTTGCGCCCAGGTTTCCTGCCAACGACGCGGATACCGATAACTGATTTCATCGTTGTAGGTTTCGCTGCTTAGGCGTTCTTCGCGATCAATCTCACTGGCATCCTCGTGCAGAAAACGCGCCTCCGCCGGCACCGTCATAAGCATGAGGATGCTCAGCAGTGGTACCAACAACCACCGTGTCCGCACACGCCTACCGACAGTCACGAACGTGCTCGGGAATTTTGCTTTGATCCACCCGCCAGCCATCTTGCGTCGTTTCTCCCAGACATACCAAACTTTGCCCCAGCTCATCGCTGCCGGAGGCACCCTCGCCGGCAAACACCGTCGACTCCTTGATCGGCGCTCGATACGCGTAACGTACCTTCACCTGTTCATCAGCCTTGGCACAGCTCTCGATGACAAAACCAAGTTCTGCCGCTCCCAGCGGCCGTTGACAACGACTCTTGCCCTGCTCCGGCGCGCCATACCAATCATCAAAACGTACATATTTATTTTTGTCGGCATAATAGGCGCTCTGTAAGGTCGCCATGTAAGACAATAACAACCGGGCCTCGGCGCGCCTACCATTTAAACGCAGCTGTTGATCAGCCATATAACCGCCACCGGTAACCAGTGCCGCGAACAGCAAAACCAGAACGATGAGACGGCGTTGATGCGGATGCTGCATCCGTAACCTCGCAATAAAGTCGAGAATCTTCGGCTTGACGGGCAATACAGCTTAGTTTAACACAAAACCCCTTAAATTGCGGCATGATAGGCGACCGGTCGATAGACGGATACCCTTGACAGACGCAATATCGAGCCTATGTTGGGAGAAATGGCGTCGACAATCGACCAACGATGCCCAGCGGGAGCAGAACGAAGATGGCAAATAATTATTACGAGACACTGGGCGTTGCCAAAACTGCGTCGGATGCCGATATCAAGAAGGCGTTTCGCAAATTGGCGTTGCAATACCACCCGGATCGCAACCCCGACAATAAAGAGGCGGAAGAAAAATTTAAGCAGGTCAATGAGGCCTACGCCGTTCTTTCCGATAAATCCAAACGCCAGCAATATGATCAATTCGGCGACAGCCGCTTCCACCAGCAATATAGCACCGAGGACATTTTCCGCGGCACCGACTTCGCGTCCATTTTTGACGAGCTCGGACTGGGTGGAGCCGGCGGCTTCTTCGCGCGCATGTTTACCAATGGCGCCGGCGGTTATGGTGGCTATTCCACCGCCTATGAAGATGTCAGTCACGCCGGCTATCGTGGTCAACGCGGCGGACGTCGTACCGCCATGCCTAAGGGACAAGATGTCGAATATCCGCAAACCATCAGTTTTGACGAAGCCTATCGCGGTGGTGAGCGGCGCATCAGTTTCTCTTTGAGCGACGGCTCAACGCGGGATTTGACTGTCAAGATTCCCGCCGGCATCAAAGACGGCGCCAAACTACGGGTTGCCGGCCGCGGCGTCGCCGGGCCGGGCGGTGATGGCGATCTTTACGTTGTTGTCACCGTGGCACCACATCCGCTGTATAAACGCGTCGAGCAAAATATCGAGGTTCGTACCGAGCTAAGCTTTTCAGAAGCCGCACTGGGCGGCGCGACCGAAGTCAGCACACCGCAGGGCCCTAAACGCATCAAAATCCCCGCTGGCATAAAAAGCGGTACGCGCGTGCGCTTGAAAGGGCTGGGGTTTCCCGCCCACGGCACGCAAGCACAGGGCGATTTATATGCGGTAATCGAAATCCAGGTGCCGGCACAACTCACCGACGAGCAGCGCGAGCTGATCGAAAAACTGCGTGCCAGTGGCCTTTAGCCGCGGCCGGGCGAAAATTTATTCAGCTTCAGCCACACACTGCCGATTTTAATGTCGGCTTGAATGGCAACAATCGGCCGCTCAGGCACATTGGTCGCAATCCAGCAGTAAACATCGCCTTTTTGCTGCAATTCTTGGCCGATATAAGTCTGTAATTTTAATTTCATCGCTTCAAATTTACCGGCGGGCACCTCGATCGTTTCCTTGGCGATCGGTGTTGCTTCGAGATACCAGTTTTTCTGGGACGTATAGATCGGCGCCCGCTCGACTTTGCCGACTTTGTAATCCAGACGCCGCAAGTAAAAAGCCGCGCCCAGCGAATCTATACCGCCGCGCGCAAAGTCAACGATTTCATGCTTTTCGGGCTTTTCCGGTGCCCAGGTTCGCTCCTGAGCTTTGCAATTTTTATGATCAAATTCCAGCCACTTCTTTTGCCGAAAACGCGAGCCGAATAACTTGCCCTCGTCCTGCTCCATGTAGAACTTGGCAATACCAAAATCCCAGGGTTGCGATACGGCCATGATTTTATCGTGACCAACAAAAATTAACTTATACCAATCACCCGTCTTGGCCTCGCCGTGAAAAACACGGTGCCAGAGGCCATTCAGCTTTTCCGGGGCTTTAACCTCAAGCGTGCCGTAACCAGCCAACGCGCCCATATAACGCATTTCGTACTGAGCAATTTCGCCGGCCTTAAACGGCATGGCTTTGTAAACATCACTGCGTGCGATCTCTGGGAGTTTGGTTTTCAAAGGCGGGCAGTCGACTTTCACTTCTTTAGCGAATGCCGGTTCAAAGAACGCAAGGATTGCAAACCAGGTTGTCAGCAGTCGTCTCATAAAATACCTTCAGCAAGGTGGATGTTTCACAGAGCCATAACGACAATTTTAGCGAACGTTTCGCAGATTTACCGCGTTGACAATTACATAGTGCCATGTTAACGACTACAACTCAAATTTTCAGGCGGCCCATGGGGGGCAACCTACTTAGGAGTTTAACCTTTTTTTATGCACCTGCAGGAATCAAAGATGCCCGGAATCGGCAAAATCCATTGGGAAGACGAAGACACTGGCTTCGGCGGCGAAAACCTCGACAAAGAATTCGCTGACTTACTTGAACAAGAAAATTCATCAGCCACCATCCGCGAGGGAAGTATCGTTCACGGACGGGTTGTTCGTTTGACGGATGATGCTGTTATCGTCGACATCGGGCACAAGTCCGAAGGCGAGATCCCCAAGCATGAATTCTTCAAAGGCGAAGGTGGAATCACCATCAACGTCGGCGATCAGGTTGAGGTCTACCTCGACCGTTTTGAAGACAACGATGGCGAGATGGTTCTCAGCCGCGAGCGTGCTGAAATGCTGCGCGCCTGGGATCGTATTTCCGAGGCTTACGAGAAAAACGAAATCGTCGAAGGTACGATCATGTCGCGCGTCAAAGGCGGCTTGTCGGTTGATATCGGCGTGAAGGCGTTTTTGCCTGGTTCACAAGTCGATCTGCGCCCCGTGCGCAACCTCGATAAACTGATCGGCACCAAGCTGGCATTTAAAATCATCAAGTTCAATAAGAAGCGCGGCAATATCGTCCTCAGCCGTCGCGTTCTGCTGGAGCAGGATCGCGAGAAACTACGTTCATCAACGCTGACCAACTTGCGCGAAGGCGCGATGCTCAAAGGTGTTGTGAAAAACATCACCGATTACGGCGCGTTTATCGACCTTGGTGGTATCGATGGCTTGTTGCACATCACCGATATGTCGTGGGGCCGCATCAATCATCCTTCGCAATTGTTTGAAGTCGGTCAGGAGATCGAAGTCAAAGTCTTGAGCTATGATGAATCGCGTCAACGCGTATCCTTAGGCTACAAGCAATTACAAGATGATCCGTGGATGAAAGCCGCCGAGAAATACGTCCCGCAAACACGCACCAAAGGTCGCGTGGTCAGCCTGACGGATTACGGTGCTTTTGTTGAGCTGGAGCAAGGCGTCGAAGGCCTGATCCATATCAGTGAAATGTCCTGGTCGAAACGCATCAAACATCCGTCGAAAGTCGTGCAAATCGGCGACGAGGTGGAAGTCGTGGTTCTGGCGGTTGATCTCGAAAATCGTCGTATCAGCCTCGGCATGAAGCAGATCGAACCGAATCCTTGGGAATTGGTTAAAGAAAAATATCAGGTTGGCGACGTTATTCGCGGCAAAATCCGCAACATCACCGACTTTGGTATCTTCGTTGGTATCGAAGACGGTATCGACGGCTTGATTCACATCTCTGATATCAGCTGGACCGAGCGCATCAAGCATCCCGGTGATTTGTTCAAGAAAGGCGACGAAATCGAAGCCAAAGTCCTGCAAATCGACACCGAAGCTGAGCGCTTCTCGTTAGGGATCAAGCAATTGGGCGAAGACCCCTGGGTTAAAGCCGCGGAACAGATGCCGGCTGGTACCAAAGGCACCGGTAAGATCACTAAAGTCGCCGACTTCGGTGCTTTTGTGGAAATTATGCCGGGCGTTGAAGGCATGATTCATGTCAGCGAGCTTGCCGACGAACAAGTGGCTAAACCCACCGACGTCGTCAAAGAAGGCGATACCGTTGAGTTTGTTGTTCTTGCTACCGATACGCACGAACGCAAGTTCTCGCTCTCGCGTCGCGCTTTCCTGAAAAATCTGGAAGGCGAAGCTCTGAAAGAATACATCGGCACGGTTGAACCAAAAACCAGTCTGGCTGATGCATTCTCCAAAGCTAAAACAGCTGCTGCTGAACAAAATCCTGAGAACAACAACAGTTAATAGTTAATCCGTTCCTTCGTCTTTGATCTTTATGATGCAAAGACGAAGGAGCGAATCTCTCCGCAAGTGACGAGTAAAGCATGCAGATCCTGACGCGAATCTTTATTGCCATTCTGTTAGTTCTTCTCGGCATATTCGCAATCAATAACTTACAACCGGTACAAATTACTTTCCCTGGCGTTCAACTGATTCAAGTAAGTCTGGCGGCCGCGGCTGTACTCTTCTTTGTGCTTGGATTTATCGCGGCCTGTGCCTGGCTGAGCATTGGTATGATTCGGCGCTATTTTGTAATTCGCGGTTTAAAAAAGCGCATTCAGGATCTGGAGACCAGGTTGCCCGTCGTTGAACCCATACCTGCTGCTGACAACACTACAACCGACAATACCTTTGAGAAAAAACTTTATTAATTCAGGACCAGCAACGTAAATGAGCGGCAGTCTCTCCATCGGGCGCGAAATCGCCTACGACGCTTTTTTTCAAACGATGTTTGAGCATAAAAAGCCCGAAGACGCGCTCGAAGAACTCTATCAAAAGCACGGCAAAAAAGTCGTACGCCTGGATCGTAACTTCGCTAAAGAAATTTTATTTGGCAGTCTGCGCTGGTATTCAAAAATTTTTTGGATCCTGCAAAACACCGCTTCACGCGATCTCACCAAAACCTCGCCGCACATTCAAACCGCACTGGTGCTTGCGACCTATCAGATTTTTTATATGGATCGCGTGCCGGATCGCGCCGCGGTCAACGAAAGCGTCGAATACGTACGCGCGCGCGGCAATGCCAACGCTGTCTCGTTCGCCAACGGAATTTTGCGACAAATCGCCCGGCGCGCCGCTTATTTCCCCAAACCCGATAAGACCGCAAAACCAGCGGAGTATCTGGCATTGCAGTTTGCGCATCCACGTTGGGTCGTTGATCGGTGGTTGCAGCATTTTCGTTTTGATCGCATGGAACTCATGCTAGCGGCAAACAACCAGGTCCCGCCTTGTTCGGTGCGCGTCAACACCTTGAAAACCCCTATCGAAGGTATCTCCCAACTGCAATCAAACTTGCTGAAAACCGAAAGAACCCATAGCGAACGCCGCCCGCTGCGTATCTGCCTGCATTTGCGCGAAGCACCCAATCTTGATAGCGGCTCGTTGTTTCAGCACGGCATGTACTCGATTCAAGATGAAGCCTCGCAGCTGATTCCCTATTTAGTCGATCCGCGACCGGAAGAGACGATCGCGGATGTCTGTTGTGGTCCCGGCGGCAAGCTGGGGCATATTTTTGAACTGAGCGGCGGCAAAGCCAAACTGCTGGGCCTGGAGAAGAACCCGGCGCAAATGGCGCGCGTACGTGACAATCTGCAACGACTTGGTCATCAAGGTATTGAGCTGCAGGAAGTCGATTTCATGGAATGGCAGGCACCGACCAAACTCGATAAAATCCTGCTCGATGCCCCCTGCTCGGGGCTTGGCGTGCTGCGTCGGCATCCAGAAGGCAAGTGGCACAAAGACGCCGCTATTATCCCGCGTTCCGCCGAGCGCCAACGCCTGATGCTGACCCACGCACTGAAACAACTCAAGGCCGGCGGGGAACTAATTTATTCCGTGTGCTCGTTTGAGCCGGACGAGACCTTCCATCACCTGAAGTGGCTCAAGAGCGAATACGGCGATAAACTGGAATTGATCTCACCGGTTCATCGCCTGCCGGACTATTACAAGCGGTATGTAACCCGTGACAACGTGCTTCTCATCTATGCCGGCAACCAGGACAACATGGATGGCTTTGGTGCATTTATTATCAAAGTCAAAAATGAGTTATAATAGTTCCCTAGAATGACTATGGATGCATCACATCACCGCTACCGTCCGGGAAAGGCCGTGTTCCGCCTGCTGGGGACGGGTTTGTGCGTGATGGCTGGCATTGTCTACGGCAATACCACGACGACACCAACGACAACCGACAGCATGAACGCGTCAGATACCGCCGTCACGGATCCAAACACGCAACCACCGGCCCTGCAAAGCTTTACCGAGCTGCGCGCCGCGATTTTGAATCAAATCGGCGCCGCGACCAAACGCATCTGGTTGGTCACCGATTATCTGACCGATGGCGAAATCTGCGCGGCACTTTATCTGGCGCAATACCGCAATATCGATGTTCAGGTCTTGCTGGGACGCAAATACGCGCATCAATACATGTCACGCCTGAAGTTTTTGAAAGACCAGAATATCCCGGTGTTTCTCAAACCGTTGAAATTCACGCAGGTGGCACCGACCGCATTGCTCACCGACGACAAGCTGGTGGCGATCGATTCGGATCTGAACTTCATGGGCAAACATCCCCAATACGCACTTAAGCCGGTGCATGACCCGGCACGGGTCCAAACTTTTGTGCAAGAATTCAGCACCGCCGCTCAACAAAAAAACCAAGCGGTTGCCAGGCCCGTACCCCTGGTGGGCCGGCCTGGGATTCGTGGCCCGGTCTATCAGCCACCGGCCGCTGCCAGCCCCCAGGCACCCGGCACCCCGGCCTCCAGGACGACTACCGCCGTCGGAGCGGACGATGTCTATAACTACGACCGGCATCGGCAAAAACACCGGCAACCACCCCCGGGGGTGACGCGGCGCCTGCCTCGTGAAACAATACAACAACAAACACAGATGCAGATAACGGAGTAGATAGGAGAACATGGCAATGTTGCAGCATAGCAGATGGATCGTTCTGGCTTTGATTATTACCGGATGTACCCGCTTTTGTGGTCTTAGTCACAGTGATATGAATCCGGAACAAGTGGTCGAAGCCTATCTCAACATTGCCTTGAATATGGCCAGCGTCAGCGAACGCAGTGCATTGATGGAATTCACCACTGGCAATCTCAAAAACGCGATCGCCCAAGCCTCCGACGAAACCATCAAGGCCGCCTATATCGATAGAAAATATAAAATCGAAAGTTATTCGGTGGTCGAACGTCGCGATCGCACACCGCGCGAAACCGAAATCACCTTCCGTCTAAGCTACAAAGACTTCGGCGCCACAGAGCCCAAGCCAGGCGCCGAGACTACCGCGCCGCAGGTTATCACCGAGAATACCGTGTCTGTCGTCCGCGAAAACAAACTCTGGCTGATCAAAGACGTCATGGGCAATCGCACCAGCGTCGACTTCCCCGTTGCGCCAGAGTCGCAGATTCAGGCCAAACCAGGACCTGGAATTGATAAGCCCGCAGATTTACATCCCGACACGAATGTTAGGGATTAATCTCAACAGCCTGAGATTATCGCTCTCTGACCCGCCACCTTTTGCCACGCATCTGAGAGTCACTTGAAGGAACAATCTATTTATAAAGCGGCGGAAGGTACGGATAGGTTCCGTCACCAAGGATACTTTTTGCAGTCTCGTCGTATGTATATACGAGCGTATCTGGATTGCCAGGGGCCGGCCTGCCGATCGGAAAATAGCGAGACGTGGGAATTTTAGCACTGCGCGTGCCCATGAGCGGGTTGCGTTCAAGATGCTCGATCAGCTCGGCGATTTTGTCGAGGTAACGATCAGCTGTTTCCGGATCGCCACTATATATGGCCAACGAAACAGCACGAGCAATCACCGCTGACTGTATCTGAGTATTGCGCCAGCCGATCCAGGTTGCCGCTTTAGCCATGCCGCGCCTTGACCTTGTTGTTCGTTGGCTCGGTCCTCAACTGTTCGAGCATAGAGTTAAATTCTTCGCGGGCGATCCGTTTCATCTCCTCGACGGACGACCCAGCGGGCTGAGGATTGATACCAGCGTTCCAGTGGCTAAGTAACGATAGATAAAACTCCTCGGTGATGACGACTTTGATCGCCTTGTCCCGATGCAAGATGCGCAGAGCATCCTGACCAACAAGCTCACCAAGCATTTCATTGCCGCGCGACCCTTTTAGCTCTGTTACGGTGACGGTTTCTTTGAAGAGGTTGTTTTTCATGACTTTTTCTCCTAAGACCCACCAAAATAGGGTCCTATTACTTCGATAACATACCTCTTATCGGATGTTTTAACAATATCTTTAACACTACTTTAATTGGGTTTCTCTCAGATGATGCAAAATACTTTCCCCCTCCTAAATCCATAATTATATATGGTATTTTAGGGGGTTTTATCAATAAAAAAAGTAGGTTATTTAACTCAACTCCGACGTCGGAGTTGATGTGTCGGTGATACAAGACGAGAATTTGGAACCAAGATTAAGGTACCTGTGCCTGGAACATTTTGGTTTTGATGGCAAACGAACTATTACCTACGGGCCAGGCGGCAGTGATACGACCATGACGATCGACTGCCACCGCCGGATCCTTACAAATCAGATCCGGAACCTCCTCGGAATCATATACCAGCGTCGAAACCCAATCATGAGTCGGCTGCGCCGAGCGTAAAGCATACACCTTGCCATCAATGCTATAGACGATGCTGACATTACCTTCTGCATCGAAGGCAGGGATCCGCAAAGCATTCATATTATGATTGAGGTCTGCGCTTGGCTGCCACTCACCATTACCGTTGACATAAGCGGCACGCAAGTCGCTAGGAAATTTCGCAACGACTGTGCGCTTGCCTCCATCGATACTCGTCACAATCCGCACCATGGTTCCTGACTCCGTAATATTCGTAATATCACTCATGACCGTACCGATACTGTCATTAACAAGAGCAGCGAAATTTGTGGTATTGGCAGCCGCGGGTGCCAACAAACGTAAAGCCTTCACCGACGTATGCGCAAACCATGCTAAATGCAAATTCCCCATTCCATCCATATGCGCATCAAGAGGTGTCGGGAACGTCACGCCGGTACCTAGCACGATCGCAGCACTTTTCGGGGTTGCGTCACCGGGTCCGAATCGACGTATTTGAATGTTTTCTTCATCATACTTCCAGATGACGTAAGCGTTACCTAGTGCATCTATTTTCGTAAGCAAAGACGCATCCTGCGAAGCAGCCACTGTCTGCGAAAAAAGCATATTCGTTTCTGGGTCGGAAATCGTTACCGGCAGCCACGAATCTGATGTTATTGATGTCGTCACTGCTGCACTTATAATTGAAGGGTCACTTTTGTCACGCCAGGCAATGATTCCACGCTGAGTGGAACTCAAAGCCACCGATAAAGTTGAAGCCTCAACTGATGGACCAACACCGATCTCGGCAACATCAGCCGCACTCCATGCCGGAGATTCGGCGTTGAGATTAATAGTTGAGCTTTTGATCTTTCTTGGATCGCTGGCGTGATCATACCAAACCAGCAAAACGCTTCCTTGCTCGGTCGTCGCCATAACTGGTACCGCTTGGTTACTTGCATATACGTCATAGGGACGGTCAGGCAAAGTTTGCACTTGCCAGCCCGCAGTCTCCAACTTGAAAAGACACGTATAAAGCTTATTTGTACTACCACCCCTAAAAGCTGCAACAACCGCATAGCGTCCAAATGGATCCATCGCAACATCCGACCAAACCGCATCGGTTCCTGAGATGTTACATGGAAACTCATTTGTCGTCAGAGAAGTCCAAGTACCGGCCGTGCCAATCCTGGCAAAGGCTTTCAATTTTCCACCATCAATACCAGCACCAATAGCATTGCCGTTATTAGCGACTTTAAGTTGATAAGGCAAAGCGTCGTTAGGTGACAAATCACTAACAATCTGGCCTGCAGTTTTACCCCAACCACCATCTTCCGTAACAAACTCTCTAGCAACACCAACCAATGATTCGCCACTGACACTCTTTAAATCTTTTAACTCAACGCGATAACGACTGGCCAAACTAAACAACGGCATATCGTCTGATCCAGTCGGCGTCAAAATCGCCCGCTCGCCACTCGCTTGCCACTGCACATTCATCGTAACATCGGCCTTGCGGTTGTGACGCCAGACTTTAATGGCATCAGCAGGCACGTTGGTGGTTTTCACCCGGTTGCTAAAGGCTAAAACAATCGGCTTTAAAACAGATGCCAAAACACCAGAACCCGCCGAAATACTGCTAAGCACAAAAGTGCTATTCGCAAGACTTTTGATCGTCACTGCTTGGGACCAGGGCGACATAGCTATGCGTCCCATGTCGTCGACGCATTCAAACGCGCCGTAATACGTACCATCCATCGCATCCGGAGCTACAAAACTATGTGTCGTTGCCTGCGTGGTCACGTCCCGATCCCACGGCATGAGTCGATTGCGATCAAAAATCGCATGGCACTGCCTGAGCATGCCAAGACCACCGACTTGCGTCGACATCTGAACACTACGACTACCGCCAAGACTAACCAACACGTTCTGCCAGACAATCGACTCCAAATTTTTCTCGGCGGCTTTGGTCAAAATCGGAATATCGCTTTCCACCTGTTTATGGTCGGCAACCGCTGCTTCCGTATACACGGCTTGAAATTGACCAAAATGTTTCGTCTGGAAAGACACTTTATTGCCGCTAACAATAAGCTCGGACCGCGGAATGATACCCATGACCATGCGCTGTCCAGCATCAGCTTGCGTAACTTTATAAACCACATGCAAGCGTTCATAGGGATCGCTTAGCAAAAAGTGCAAATTAGTTACGGACAAAGCCAGCTGAATAGTAAACGGACTGCTTGCATCAATACTAGACCCTGCCGAGACGACCACGGCAGAACTCGCTTGAGTCAACGAGCTAACACCTAATGACGACGCAACACTCGTACTAGCCAGACTCGTACCCGTTTGCATGGAAATAGATGTGCTAAAAGCCAGTGAGCCTGGCGGAAACGCAATACTGCTACCGGCGATATCACCGGATGTAGCACTAAGCATTTGCGCAACATTTAAATCAGAACGGAATTCGCCACTCAAAACGCCGTCCATATCCTCGACGGTCGCAAGCGAAATGGTCGGCATCGCCGCGTCACCTTCTTGCTGAAACAACGACGGCCCACCCAAACAACCGCTCAGCAGCAACAATGCCGACAACGCTGTCGCACTGCTCTCAACAAAGTTTGTAATTATGGCAACATGCAGGCGCTTTAAAATAAACCACCCCCTGGTAGCTGTACATACTGTCTCGGCGTCTGCGACATAGACTTTAGTTATTCATGAATATGGCAAAAAATATCAGTAATATTAGATTGTTATATCTTTGATTTTTCTATGACAAAAAAGAAGGTCGGATTACTTGGAGGTATTTTCTAATAACCCGCGATAACCATCGTAGTCATTTAATTTTCCCGTACGCAGGTCGGCAAAATCCCGGCTGGTCACGGCTTGGATAAACGCCCAATTAGGATGTGTCGAGCCGTCCTTAACAAATGGTGTCCAATGCGTATAGATAGCGACAATCCGGTCTGCCTCCACAAAGTCACTGCGCGATGCCACGCCAATCACTTTGCCATGTTGCAATAGCGGCCCACCGGAATCACCGGCTGCCGGTGTCACCCGGTCATTGTCAGCTGTCATCGCAGGCCCATTAATATAAAGGGTATTGCCAAGCGCCGAGGAAATTCTATTCGTTCCGGAGCGCAAAACTCCTACGTCCCCGATCGAAACCTTGTTACCAAAATGGGAATGATCCGGAACCAACTGTCCATAGCCGATCACAGTCACCACCTCATCGGCCGGATTGTCATATTGATAACGATCAGCAATAGCCAATTTCGCCGGTATAGGAATCGGCTTGGCAAAACTTAAAACCGCCAAATCGTATGGCGAATCCAAATCATCTGAATTGTAATGTGGATGAATAGCGATGTGCTTGGGCATATAGGTTTTGCCGTCAATAGCGACGAGAACATGAATGCCAGACTGCGAAAGAAAGCCGTCGAAGCAATGTGCTGCAGTCAAAATCTGCGCTTTGTCATTAATGATGGTACCAGTACACAAGCGCGTGTCTTCCACGAGCAACGGCACCACTGCGGACTTGGTAGGATCGGCAACCTCGCTGCCGTTATTTTGCAGCTGCGCAAGCCCACTTCTTTGTTTGCAAGCGGGCAATAGCACACCAATGGTGGCGGCAATAGCCGCGTATTTTATCAATCCATACATCTCGATTTAACTCGCTTGTGCTTCGGGCTCCTGGACGCCGAGAAAAGCCACCTGGCGCATCGTTACGATACCATTAGCACGCGCAAAGCTTGGCTTACGTCCGCGCTTGGTACTGATAAAGCGATTCGCGGTATGTAGACCCTCGATCGATGCCTGCGCGGCTTTGAGTTCGGTCAACAACTCGCGAAAGTTGCGACGCAAATCTGGCTGCGCCAGAATCTGATCGATCAGTAGATTGCGATAAGGATCGTGGCTGAATTTGGACAACACGCCCATCAACTCACCACCGAGCTCGCGGTGGTTGAGATCGGAAGCGACTTTTAGCAACGCGGCAACGTGTTGCAAAAACACTTTGGCCATCTCGCTTGGTCGTCCGTGCGTGGCATCGATCAAATGCGTTGCCAACGTCTGAATGAATAAACCAAAGCGATTGGGTTTCTTCAGCATGTAATACTTCATGGTCTCATGGAGTATCTGTTGACTGTGACGATCCGCCTCCAAAACGAAGGGCAGATTTTCCAGCAGGTATTGCAAAGCAATCGCCTCGGTCTTCTTGCGGAATAACAATGAGAATAAGTGATCCAGTAGCGTGTGGCCAAAGCGACCCATAACTTTGCTAAAGCAGGGTTTAACCTCTAGGTTGGCTTCGGTGACGCCAAAATAATTGAACAAGCTGAGGCGAATACAATTGTTATCGGTGTTACCGAGCGACACGAGATAAGTGGCGATATGTCCCATCAGAATTTCGCGCGCCGCCGGCGTATCGGGATATTGATCATCAAGTGCTCTTACCGCGAGGCCAAGCTCGCAGATAATCGACACGGCGATGGACATGATATCCGCTTCGTTTTCGGCATCGGTGAGATCCATGGTCATCGCCAGCTCGACAAACCGCATCGCCACCTGACTCGGTCCCGGTTGCGACAACGTCGCCTCGAGAAAAGCCTGTAAAAGTTTTTCTTCAGGTGCCTGCGCCAGCCAGGCCAGCAATGATTCGATAATAATTTCCTGGGCAAGACGATCTTCCATCCGCTCGCCAAAACGCAGCGCAAAATGCCGGATGAGTTCGGCCTGCTGTTCGGGGGCCAAAGCCTTACCAAGATGTCTGACATCATCCCACGGCAGCAACGCACCTTTATCGATCAACGTCTGCATCGCGGCCAGCGTCGTCGTGTGACGCCAGTGCTTGACTTCGTGATTATTCTGCATGAACTGATCCATGGATCATTTCCTTTGCTGAGCGATTCTTTTTCTGAAATCTCTGACCTTTTCGTCACGCCCGCTAATTACTCGCAGTGCGGCGGTTCTCGTCGCCACTGCTGGCAACAATGCGCTCAATATCCAGACGTACCGCATCTTCGAGATTAACGAAGCGCAAGCCGTAGCCGACCGGCCATCGCGAATCCGAGTTGAAACGAATGACCTGAGCAATGGCGTTGAAGGGTTTAGCCAGACCGTCACAACGTACTGACAATTTTAGAATCTCACCGACGTTGAACAGCTCATCAGTGGTCTCAACAAAAATACCGGTAGCAGAAATATTGACGCCACCACCGATAACCAATTGACCATTGTTGTGCACAATGACGCGACCCGCTGTCGAGGCACGCGGCGCGCCGGCGCGGCGCGCTGACGAGGATGGACCACGCAGATTCGGTATACCGAGCTCTTCATAGGTATCTTCCACCGGACGCCAGTCTTTCCAGCCCACCTTGAAAAGATAGGCATCCTGGGCGATCATCTTAGTATCAAGCATTTGCGTGATTTGGGCGGTCTCGTAGGGACCTTGCTGCTGCCCGCTTTGATAAACGTACCAGACTTGTTCGTTCATGATGCAACCACCTTTTGAGAAGTCGGCAAAACCTCTACGATTTGCCTAAAATAGTAGGCACTACGCCCACCGCAAGCCTTGGATCGGCAGGGATGACTACAAACTTTAATTAATAGACAAAAATTTTTACAAACATCTTTAAGATCAACTGGTTGCGAATTTTGCTTTGGTATAAATGAATGGGGGCTGGGGCATGAAGTTGAGAACATGGTTTTTTGCGGCAACAACTTTAGGCAGTGGATTTAGTGCATTAGCCGTTACACCAAAAGCTATCATCGCCGACAAATTTGCGATCGAAAAAGCGCCGAGTGATGTCGACTGGCGGTATTTTCGCCAAATGCTGCCAGCCAGCCGCGCCAAACTCTGGCAAGACTCCCACAAGCGCGGCAAAGCCCTCAAAGACTGGGCCTGGGGCTGGCGGCTCGGTTGGGTACAGGTCTGTATCGATGATCCCGCCGCCTACTGCCGCCAGATCATTAAAGATGCCTTAACCGACAAAGCCCTAGTAGTGCGTGCCGAAGCCGCCACGCAAATCGGCCGCAAATACGAAGGCAGCGGCGATAGCAACATGCTCGCAGCCCTAACCGCCGCCTACGCCGACACCCGCAACCTGCGCCGCGGCAAACCAATGTACGTGCAAAAAAGAATTCTCTACGCCATCAAACAAATCGGCGGCAAATCAGCATTAAATACCGGCAAACGCCTGGCGCA
>CAZZCU010000009.1:29787-85450 GCA_964652825.1 uncultured Oligoflexales bacterium | reverse complement strand
GGCACAGGGTGCAAATCTGAAAAGAATACGCCCACGTAAGTGGGCCAGTTTATATCCTTCATAAAACCCTTGAAATATCAAACTTGATTGTTAGACTCCCTTTCGCCAATCGAAAAGGAGCTTGGTATGAAAAAAATTATTGTTGTGAGTTTATTATTCTTCATCTCGACTGTAGGTCTAGCACACCCAGTCGTAAACCTTCTAACATCGCAAAGTGAGCAGACCTTAATCGGTGAAGGAATATGGCGTTCCCAAAAAGGGGTAAAAGATACTTGGACTGCCAAACTGACGATTCGCAAATGGGATGGAGTGTTAAACGACGAGACGGGCATGAAGCTCACTTGGGAGACGTCCATTCGCCAAGGCGAGACAATTATACCTGTGCAAAATACACTTCATTTTGCTGTAGACCGTGATCTCTTTATTAAGATTTTTGATCACACCGGTCTAAAACCAATTGGCCTCGGATATTGCGAGGAAGACTTTTGCCACCTTAGCGCCGAAGCACCTGATGGCACTAAAATGGAGGAAAGTTGGATAACAAAAGATGGCTTGAAAAGCATTTTCATGAATGGGTCACATATCTACCCAGGGACAAATTCGATAGGCACTATCTTTCGTGGCACATATAAAGAATAAATAATTTAAAAACAAAGAAAAAGCCCCGAAATCACTCTCGGGGCTTTTTGCTTATCGATTCTACTCTTGGAGCAGATGAACTCTTCTCTTCTTACTACTCGGCAGCGTCTTTTTTAGCGGTCTTGCGTTTGGCCGGTGCTTTCTTCTTCTCCGAAGCCTCGGCTTTTTTCTCGCCACCAAATTCGACATCAACTAATTGAATCGTCGCCATCTGCGCGTTATCGCCACGACGTTCACCGCGACGCAGAATGCGGGTGTAACCACCCGAGCGATCCTTAAAACGGCCAGCCAGATTGGAAAACAATTTTACAACCGCTTCATCGTCGAAGAAGTAACTGGCAGCCATACGGCGCGCATGCAAATCACCGCGCTTGCCTAAAGTAATCATCTTATCAACGATACCGCGCAGCTCTTTTGCTTTCGGTAGCGTCGTCTCAATGCTTTCATGAAGCACCAAAGACGTCGCCATGTTGCGAAGCAAAGCCCGGCGATGACCCGACTTTCTGCCTAGCTTTCTGTATCCATTACTGTGGCGCATGATTCAGCCTCTTATCTCTTCTCAACAATTAATTTGCTGGTGTTTCCGTTTCTTTTTGGCGCAGCTTGGACGGATCGAAGCCTTCGATCTTCATGCCAAGCGACAAACCCATTTCTGCCAAAATATCTTTAATCTCATTCAACGACTTGCGACCGAAGTTTTTCGTCTTCAACATTTCCGCTTCGGTTTTCGTCACTAACTCACCGATGAATTTGATGTTGGCGTTCTCAAGACAGTTAGCCGCGCGAACACTCAACTCCAGAGAGTCAACGGTTTTGAAGAGATTTTCGTTAAGTGACGGAGCAGCATCGCGACGCTCTTCCTGCGGCTTCGCGGCGATTTGTGCCGTTTCATCGAAGTTAACGAAGATGGTCAATTGTTCTTTGAGAATTTTCGCGGCATAAGCCAGCGCATCATCAGGGCGAACAGCGCCGTTAGTCCAGATTTCGATCGCCAATTTATCGTAGTCAGTCATCTGACCGACGCGGGCGTTCGAGACACTGTATGCCACGCGGCGAACCGGTGCGAAAATCGCGTCAATCGCCAACATGCCTACCGGCATATCTTCGGTGCGATTTTGCTCCGCCGAGAGGTAACCACGACCGTGACGCACGATCATTTCCATCTCCAGCTTGCCATCTTCACCGACAGTGGCGATATGTTGCTCGGGATTCAAAATCTCAACGTCACCGCTGGTTTCAATATCGCCGGCTTTCAAAACGCCCGGGCCTTTTGATTTCAGAGAAATGGTGGTATCCGCTTCACCCAAATAACGCAAGTTGACCTGCTTCAGGTTCAAGACGATATCAGTCACATCTTCTTTGATGCCTTGAATCGTCGAAAACTCGTGATCAACACCAGCAATGCGAACAGATACAATCGCGGCACCATTCAGACTGGAGAGCAAAACGCGACGCAACGAGTTACCGATCGTCGTACCGTATCCGCGCTCTAATGGCTTGGCGACAAACTTGCCGTAAGTATCATTAAGAGCTTCGGCCTCAACTGCTTTTGGAGTAATGAGTTCGGTCCAATTACGATGCATATAGAATCTCCGTCCAAGCGAAATAAATTAAACTTACTTATTGTACAATTCGACGATCAAACGCTCTTTCACGTTCAACTGGATATCATCACGTTGCGGCTGTGCAATCACTTTGCCGGATAAAGCGGTGTGATCGACATCGATCCAGGGCAACGTCGGACGCTTCTTGAATAAATCAGCTGACAGAGCAAAACGCGCGTCTTTGGCACTGGTCGGCACAACCGAGACAACGTCACCAACGCGGAGAGTCATACTCGGAATATTGGCGCGCTTGCCATTCAGAAGGATATGGTTGTGACGCACGATCTGACGTGCTTCGTTACGCGAACGGGCAAGACCCATGCGGAAGACGGCGTTATCCAAACGCAGCTCCAAGTCGCGGAAGAAGATGTCAGCCGTTACACCACGCTTTACCGCGGCTTTGCGGAAGATATTACGGAACTGACGTTCCAGAATATTATAAACGCGTCTTACTTTTTGCTTCTCACGCAACTGCACCGCGAACTCGGACAGCTTGGTGCGTTTCTGGCCATGTTGGCCAGGAGCAAAATTCTTGCGATCAAAACTGCAACGATCGGTGTAGCAACGCTCACCTTTCAAGAAGAGCTTTTCGCCTTCCCGTCTGCAGAACCTACATACCGGACCACTATACTTGGCCACGATTTACCTCCAAAATACGAATCGAAATAACCTAAAACCTTACACGCGGCGACGCTTGGGAGCGCGGCAGCCATTGTGAGGAATAGGCGTTACGTCTTTAATCAAAGTTACTTTCAGGCCCGTGGCGGCGATTGCGCGTACAGCGCTCTCCCGTCCAGAACCTGGACCTTTTACTAATACCGAGACAGTACGCATACCGGCGTCCATGGCTTTGCGTGCAGCTTCTTCCGCGGCAACCTGCGCGGCGAATGGCGTGCTTTTACGCGAGCCTTTGAAACCCTTCGCTCCCGACGTCGACCAGGCAACAACTTCGCCGTTCAAATCAGTCAGCGTGATGATCGTGTTGTTAAAGGTTGCCTGAATATGCGCAACACCAACCGGCACGTTCTTCTTGCCTTTTTTTCTTTTGATTGGCGCTGCTGCCGCTGTTTCCGGAGCACTTGCTTTTGCTGTCATATGATCATTACCCCTTACTTACTTTTTCTTATTAGCGATCGTCTTACGAGGACCTTTGCGCGTACGTGCATTGGTTTTCGTTCTTTGGCCGCGAGTCGGCAAACTTTTGCGATGACGATTGCCGCGATAATTACCCAAGTCGACCAAACGTTTGATGTTCAGCGACACTTCGCGTCGCAAATCACCTTCCACCATGTGCTTGCTGTCGATAACTTTACGCAGATTATTCACTTCATCAGCAGAGAGGTCCGCGGCTTTCTTATCGATAGGCAAACCCGCTTCAACAACGATCTTGCGTGCTGACGTGCGACCAATGCCGTAGATAGATGTTAACGCGATATCAATGCGCTTATGACCTGGTAAATCTACACCCGAAATACGTGCCATCGTTTCTCCCTACCCTTGGCGCTGCTTGTGTTTTTTAACGCTGCAAATCACGCGCACAATACCCGCACGGCGGATGACGCGACACTTAACACAAATCGGCTTCACACTTGCTCGCACTTTCATAACACAACCTCTACTCAAACTTACTTGGCGCGATAAATAATACGACCGCGCGTTAAATCATACGGTGAAATCTCGAGCTTCACTTTGTCGCCTGGCAAAATACGAATAAAATGCATCCGCATTTTTCCGCTGATATGCGCCAGCACCACATGGCCGTTATCGAGTTCCACGCGAAACATCGCGTTGGGAAGTGGTTCACGCACCGTACCTTCGACTTCGATAACTTCTTCTTTTGCCATAACCGCCCAAGAATATTAAAAAAACCACCCGCACTCGGCTAGCGCCTTACTCTAGGGCAAAAAAGGTTGCGGTAACTTAACGCAAACGCCCGCCAAGAGCAAGGGAATCAATGACTTCCAGTAACACCTTCCACTAATTTCGCCAGCTGCCCGTAAACCGCCTCCAAATCCCCGCTTCCGTTGACCCGATGGTACAGGTCTTCCTGGCGGTAAAAATCCAGAATCGGCTTGGTGTCACGCTCGTAAACATCTAACCGCACAGCGATTTTCTTCGGGTCATCGTCTGAGCGGCGCACCAACTGCGAGCCACAAGCATCACATATCCCTGCTGACTGTGGCGGCTTGGTATCCACATGGAACGTCGCTCCGCACTTCTCGCACACGCGACGCCCGCTTAGCCGCCCAATCAGCTCCTCACGATCCACATCCAGGTGAATAGCAGCCTTTACAGGATGCACGCCATGCATGGCGTTTTTTAAAGTCGCGGCCTGTGCCACGTTGCGAGGATAACCATCCAAAAGGATCTTCTCCGCGCCATTATCGCCCACCTCGGTTTTCAAAATATCGAGGAGAACATCATCAGGAACCAAACGACCGGCTGACATCAAGGCATCGGCCTTCTTGCCAACCTCGGTCTGTAACTTCACCTGGCGACGCAATGCATCACCAGTAGAAACCTTGCGAAATCCCAAACGCTGCGCCAACAAATCGGCTTGCGTTCCCTTACCAGCCCCAGGGGCGCCAGTTAGGACGACGATCATGCGCGCCGGCCTCGCGGACGAATGGCTCCATGTTTCAGGAACGTTTCATAACGGAGCGACTGCATATGCGCATCGATCTGTCTAAACGTCTCCAGCGCCACGCCCACAACGATCAACAAACTCGTTCCACCAAAGTAGAACTGTACATTGAACTGACTCGTCAAAATCGTCGGCAACACACAAATAGCCGCGAGATAAATCGCGCCCACCAACGTCAACCGGAATAGCACTTTATTTAAATACTCCGCGGTACGCGTACCCGGACGGATTCCAGGAATAAAACCACCATTCTTCTTGAGATTCTCGGCAATATCGTCGGTCTTGAACACAATCGATGTATAAAAGAACGCAAAGAAGACAATCAACGAAACATAAACGGTGTTATACAGCCAACCACCTGGAATAAAGACAGTACCGACCATTTCCCCTAACTTGCTCGTCGGCGCCACGGCGGCGACCGTCAACGGAAATTGCAGCAACGAACTGGCGAAAATTGGCGGAATTACACCAGCTGAATTCACTCGCATCGGTAAATGCGTATTCTGTCCACCATACACACGGTTACCAACCTGACGTTTGGCGTATTGAATGGGAATTTGACGCGAGCCCTGCTCCATGAAGATGACACCCGCGATCACCGCGATAACAACCGCGATAATCATCAAGATCAACAGGAAGTCCATTTGCGCAGACGTATATTGTGTATAGGTATTGGAAATAACGCCGGGCAACTCGGCCACAATACCTGCGAAGATGATCAGCGACATGCCGTTGCCGACACCTTTTTCAGTAATACGTTCACCCAGCCACATCACAAAGGCCGTACCAGCGGTCAACGACATGGTAGTCATGATTTTCCAGCCCATACCGCCATCCACGACCAGACTTGAACCGTTAAAGTCCGAAGTCTCCAGCGTACGCGCAATCATGTAACCTTGAATCACCGCCAGCACGATCGTGCCATAGCGGGTATATTGGGTGATTTTTTTGCGGCCAGCTTCGCCTTCTTTGGACAGCGCTTCCAGATGCGGAATCACCACCGTCAAAAGCTGCGCGATAATAGACGCCGAGATATAGGGCATAATGCCTAGAGCAAAAACACTAAAGCGCTCCAAGGCGCCGCCCGAAAACATATTAAACATGCCGAAAAGATTGGCGCCCTGACCGCGAAAAAATTCGCCTAAAGCGGCCGTGTCAACGCCTGGAATAGGCACGTGCACGCCGATACGATAAAGAGCAAGAAACCCTAAGGTAAATGCTATTTTTCTTTGTAGGTGATTGACTTTCGGTAGACTAGCAATCCTTTGCCCCACGCTTAAATCTCCTCGACTTTGCCACCAGCTTTTTCGATAGCGGCTTTAGCAGATGCGCTCGACTTATGCACGGCAATCGTGACCGCTTTCTCTAGCTTTCCCTTTGCTAGAAGCTTAACAGGCAAACCAGGCTGACGAAGCAAACCGGCTTTCTTTAATTCTTCCGGCGTAACTTTGGTTTTCGCATCGAAAACATTCAGCGCGCCGATATTTACTTCGTTGTATTCTTTGCGGAACGGATTAAAGAAACCGCGTTTCGGTAAGCGACGATACATCGGCATCTGACCGCCTTCAAAACCCGGACGTGACGTACCGCCGGAGCGTTGCAACTGACCTTTGTGCCCTTTACCGGCCGTCTTGCCAAGACCGCTACCGATACCGCGACCAAGACGCTTCTTGTTCTGGTTGGAGCCTTTTGCTGGACTTAGATTGTTCAGCGCTTTCATAACTTAATACCTCTTCAGCCCATGGCTTATTTGCTGGTCAGTTCGTAAGAGACCAAATGTTTCACTTTGTTGATCATGCCGCGAATGCAATTGTTATCAGGCACGGTGTTTACCGCACCCATACGACGCAAACCCAAGCCGCGCAAAATTAAACGCTGTGACTTCGGCTGACCAATCACACTAGCTTTTTGACGTACGGTAATTTTTGACATTGCCTATCTCCCTCAACTCCCGCCTTATTTTTTTCTGGCGGCAGCTTTCTCCTGTTGACGAATAGCGCGTTTCTTGTCGTTGGCCGATTGACGAATTTGGAATACTTCATCCAACGGCTTCTCGCGACCAGCGGCATATTGTTCGGGGGTCATCAATTGCGCCAAGCCATTCATAACCGCGCGCACAACGTTTTGATTGTTCTTGGTACCATGAACTTTGCAAACGATATCCTGAATACCAGCCATCTCAACGATCGTACGCACAGCGCCACCGGCAATAATTCCAGTACCTTTTTTCGCGGGGTACATGAGCACTTTCGCCGAGCCGTATCTGCCGATCACTTCAAAAGGAATCGTACCGTCTTGCTTACAAACGGCGACCATGGTTTTCTTAGCCTGGTCGGAGCCTTTCTTGATCGCGTCCGGAACTTCGCCGGCCTTGCCCAAGCCGTAACCAACGCGTTCTTTACCATCACCAACTACAACCAAAGCGCTGAAGCTGAAACGACGACCGCCTTTGACGACTTTCGCAACGCGCGAAATGCCGACGACTTTGTCCTGTAATGGATCCGCGTTAGTTTCTCTTTGCTCTCTTGCCACTCTATGCCTCCCGAGTCTTTTTCTTTTTCAGTCGATTAAAAGCTCAAACCACCTTCGCGCGCGCCGTCAGCAAATGCCTTAACGCGGCCGTGGTAATTAAAGCGACCTTTGTCAAAGACAACGGTCTCAATTTTCTTCTCTTTGCATTTACCAGCCAGTTTCTTACCAAGCTCAGAACAAGTGTCGATACCGGCACGATCCGCCTTGCCTTTGGCAAAGGTATGAATACTAACCAGAGTTTTACCAGCAACATCATCAATAACTTGCGCATAAACGTGCGTTGCCGAGCGGAATACGGATAAACGCGGACGCTCACCGGTACCCGAAACTTTATTGCGCACCCGCATTTTGCGCTTCTTACGCTGATTTGCTACTTTTTGATAACGATTCGCCATGAGTTCACCTTTTACTATTTCAAGCTATTCGCCGTTTTTATTTACTTCTTCGCACCAGCGGCTTTACCGACTTTGGTAGCGATACGCTCATCGGTATAGCGAACACCCTTGCCATGGTATGGTTCCGGAGCGCGGAAGCCTCTGATTTTCTCAGCGACCAGACCCACGTCTTCTTTATTGGCACCGGAGACGATAACCGTGGTTTGTTTATCCACCTTCAATTCAACACCAGCCGGCGGATCGAAATCGATCGGATGACTGTAGCCAAGGCTCAAAGTCAAACCTTTGCCTTTTTGTACGGCACGATAACCAACACCCACGAGCGTCAACGACTTGCTATAGCCAGTTGTAACACCAACCACCATGTTGTCGACCAGCGTCCGCGTCAGGCCGTGGAACTTTTTGTTCAGCTTGGTATCGGCCTTGGGCACGACCGTGATGGCACCCGTATCGATCTTGAGGTTCATCGACGTATGCAGCTTGCGCTCAAGAGAACCTTTGGGACCCTTGACCTTCACCAGGCCTTGCTCAACCTTAACTTCCACGCCTTTTGGCAGTGTAATAACTTTTTTACCTACACGAGACATATGCGCCCCACTTTACCTTATTAAGAAACCGAACAAACATACTCACCGCCGACATTCAACTGACGCGCTTCGCGATCAGACATCATGCCACGGGAAGTCGAAATAATTGCCACGCCGAAACCACTCTTTACGTATGGTAGCTTGTCAGCACTCAGATAAACCCGACGTGACGACGTGCTACGACGTTCAAGCTTGGAGATAACGCCACCACCATCCGGACGATACTTAAGCGCGATCTTCAACACGCCTTGTTTCTTGTCGCGGATACATTTGTAGTTACGCACAAAGCCTTCTTCTTTAAGGATATGCGCGATCGCGATCTTGGTTTTAGACGCCGGCACGGAAACCACGTCATGGCCCGCCTTCTGAGCGTTTCTGACTCTGGTCAACATATCCGCGATTGGATCAACTGTATTCATATTGCTTTATCTCCCGATTACCAAGAAGCCTTAGTTACACCAGCTAACATGCCTTTGAGCGCCATCTGACGGAAGCAAATGCGACAGACGCCGAATTTGCGGTACACCGCCCGCGGACGACCACAGTTGTTGCAGCGAGTGTAAGCGCGAGTTGAAAACTTCGGCTTTCTCTTGCTTTTTTCGATGAGCGCTTTCTTTGCCATTTATACTCCTCAAAGACCCTTACGAGACCTTCGTCTCGACCACTTATTTACGGAACGGGAAGTTAAACTTCTCCAGCAACGCTTTTGCCTGCAAATCATTTTTGGCGTTGGTAACGATAACGATACCCATGCCACGCACGCGATCGACTTTATCGTAATCAATCTCCGGGAAAATGATCTGCTCTTTCAAACCCAGTGTATAATTGCCACGACCATCGAAACTCTTCGGCGAAAAGCCGCGGAAGTCGCGAATACGCGGGGTTGCCACATTCACCAAACGATCCAAGAACTCATACATCTTGGCGCGACGCAAAGTTACGCAGCAGCCGATTGGCACGCCCTTACGCAGCTTGAAGCTCGCAATGCTCAACCGTGATTTGGTGCGCAATGCTTTCTGTCCCGTGATCGCCTCAAGGTCCTTAACGGCACCATCGAGAATCTTGCTGTTGGATGCAGCCTCACCTTGACCGATGTTCACCACGATCTTTTCAATACGCGGAACTTCCATCGGGTTTGCCAAACCCAATTCTTTTTGCAGCGCGCTTACCGACTCTTGGTAAACCTTCTGCAGCCTCGGTGTGTAACCAGTTTTCTTAGACACGATATATCTCCTAAATTTCCTGCTACAACACTTCTGGAGCCAGGGATGCGATACGGCCAAAACCTTTGGCGCGAACTTCGCGGGCTACTGGTCCAAAGATACGTGTGCCAACAGGCTCTAATTCTTTACCTTTAATCAACACCGCCGCGTTCTCGTCAAAACGAATCGTACTGCCATCGGCGCGACGAACTTCTTTTTTGGTGCGCACAACAACCGCACGATGAACGGAGCCTTTTTCCACTTTGCTATTTGGAATAGCTTCTTTAACTGAAACCACAATGATGTCGCCAACGGTAGCCACGCGTTTTTTGCTGCCACCCAAAACCTTAAAGCACTTAAGGCTCTTAGCTCCGGAGTTGTCGCCACTTTGTAGTACTGTTTCCATCTGTATCATGATCGCTATCCTCTTAAAGCCCAGACTCTACTGCTGGCTTACTTAACTGCTTTCGTAACAATCTCGAGAAGCGTGAAACGCTTGCGCGCGCTTTTTGGCGCCGCCTGAGCAAGCAATACCGTATCACCTTCTTGACTTAAATTTTTCTCGTCGTGGAACATCACTTTCGTCGTGCGACGCATGTATTTGGCATACATGGGATGTTTAACCAAACGCTCGGACACTGCCACACGCGATTTGTTCATCTTGGCACTGGTCACGACCGCACGAACCGGTTTTGATTTTTTTGTTGTCTCGCTACTCACGATTATTTACCTGCCTTCTTCGTTTTTGGTGCTTTTGCTGTCGCGGCTTTCTTGGCCGGCTTGGCTTTTTTTGCCACTGGTGTTGCTTTCGGCGCCGCTGCCTTAACTACGGGAGCTGCTGAGCGTAATATTTCTGCTTTCACGGTCAACAAACGCGCGAGGTTCTTGCGAACAATCCCGGTCTTGCTGTTGGTGCGCTGGCCGTAAATATCCATGCGGGAATCAGCAATCAGCTTACGGAAGCCAGCTTCGGCCTCAATCATGCGCGCCTTGTCATAACCACGAAATTCTCCCGCGGGTATCAGCTTTATTTCACTTGCAGCCATGGATCCTCCCCACGAATCATCAATTTAGTTTTCAATGGCAGTTTTGAACCCGCCAATGTCAAAGCAGCTACCGCCGTCGCCCGGTCAACACCGGCCATTTCGTACAACACACGACCCGGTTTAATAACCGCTACATAATGATCAACCGAACCCTTACCGGAACCCATCCGCGTTTCGGCGGCTTTCTTGGTAACCGGAGTGTGCGGGAAAATTTTAATTAAAACCGCGCCACCGCGTTTAATGTGACGCGTCATCGCGATACGAGCAGCCTCGATCTGACGCGACGTAATGCGGCCACCTTCGAGCGCCACTAAACCGTAATCGCCTGTCTGTAGTTCCGTACCGGCTTTAGCTTTACCGGTAATACGAATCTTATGGACCTTGCGGTATTTCATTTTCTTCGGTGATAACATCTTTACACCTTCCGTCTTTACCTAAACCAACCGCCCCATTACTGGGACAGGATATCGCCTTTGAAAATCCAAACTTTAACACCAGTCAAACCATAGGTGGTCAACGCCTCGGCTGTACCATAATCGATGTCAGCACGAAGAGTATGCAAAGGCACGCGACCTTCCATGTACCGCTCCGTACGCGACATATCCGCACCACCCAATCGACCGGACAAACTGACTTTAATGCCTTTGGCGCCCGCTTTAACAGATGCTTGCATCGCTTTCTTCATCGCGCGACGGAAAGACACCCGGCGCTCAAGCTGTGACTTGATGCTGATGGCAACCAAGGTCGCGTCCAAATCCGGCTTCTTTACTTCAAACACATTCAAACTCGGCTCACCCGAGGTGATTTTGCAAATCCGCTTCAATTCGTCCTTGAGACCTTCGGCACCAGCTCCACGCTTGCCGATGATGATACCGGGGCGACTCGAATAAATATTAACTTTGAGATTCGAGGCGGCGCGTTCGATATCCACGCGAGCGATACCAGCGGCATCAAACTTCTCGTGGATGTACTTACGAATCCGCAGGTCTTCCTGCAAGAGCTTCGCGTAGTTTTGCGACGCGAACCAGTTGGATGACCAGGTACGGTTTACACCAAGGCGGAAGCCAATTGGATTTACTTTCTGTCCCACGCTTACTCCCCTACTTCTCTGTCAACTTAACGGTGATATGCGACAAACGCTTATGAATTTGCGTGGCACGACCTTGCGCCCGTGGCAACCAGCGTTTCCAGATACCAGCACCGTCCACGAAAGCCTCTGATACGATCAAACGATCGACATCAACCGTGGCACGATCAGTAGCATTCGACATCGCCGAATGGATTACTTTATAAAGAATACGTGCGCCCTTTTTATTGGTCAGGCGCAGAATATCGAGAGCCTTCTCGACTTTCTTACCGCGCACCAGATCAACAACCAACCGAGCTTTGCGGGGCGTGATACGCACATTTTTTAATACCGCTTGATATTTATCCGCCATGCCTCACCTCTGCCTTATTTAGCCGCCGGAGCTGCTGCCGGCGCAGGAGCCGCACCAGGTGCCGAGCCCTTCTTGTCTTCTCCGTGGCCACCGAACACGCGCGTCGGCGCGAATTCACCTAATTTATGACCAACCATATTCTCGGTTACATACACCGGGATAAACTTTTTGCCGTTATGAACAGCAAATGTCACGCCGACGAAATCAGGAACGATCGTGCTACGACGGCTCCAGGTTTTAACCGGTTTTTTGTCTTTCAAGGATTGCTCCGCTTTTTTGAGCAAAAACTTATCGACAAACGGACCTTTTTTTACTGAGCGAGCCACTTACTTCCTCCTAAACCTTACTTACCGCGACGACGACGAATGATGTCTTTGTCGGTACGCTTGTTATGACGCGTTTTGTAACCTTTGGTCGGTACTGCCCACGGCGTTACCGGATGACGGCCGCCAGAGGTTTTACCTTCACCACCACCATGCGGGTGATCCACCGGGTTCATCGCCACACCGCGTACGGTAGGACGAATCCCCAACCAACGTTTACGACCAGCTTTACCAATCGCGACGTTGAAGTGATCAGCGTTGCTGACCTGACCAATGGTTGCATAGCACTCGTCACGTACACGCCGCATCTCGCCGCTGGGCATACGCAACTGCGCATGGCCATCAACACGACCAATGAGCTGAGCGTAAGTACCCGCCGAGCGAGCCATCTGGCCGCCTTTGCCGAGTTTCATTTCAATATTGTGTACGAATGTTCCCAGCGGAACATTTTTCAAAGGCATAGCATTACCTGGCTGAACATCAACGCTTTCGGAAGCGATGATCGTCGCGCCTTTTTTGAGGCCATCCGGAGCCAAGATGTAACGGCGCTCGCCGTCTTTGTACAAAATCCGCGCAATGAACGCCGTACGATTAGGATCGTACTCGATGTACTCAACCTTGCCCGGCAAATCACGTTTATCGCGCCGGAAATCGATGATGCGATAGTGTTGACGCGTACCACCGCCTTTATGACGAACGGTAATGCGACCCGAGCTGTTACGACCGCTATGCTTTTTCTTCGCCGCGATTAACGGCGCATACGGCTCAACTTTATCCAGCTCGGTATAATCGGTGACCGACATACCACGACGTGCTGCGGATGTTGGTTTGTATTGTTTAACTGCCATGACTTCTGTCCCTCTTCACCAAAACCTATTGGTCTTCAAACAGCGGAATCTTGCTGCCTTTAGCCAAAGTAACAATCGCCTTCTTAACCTTGCGCGTAGGGGTCATATGCTGACCGCGACGACGAGCACGTTGACGTGTGATCAACGTACGCACCGACTCTACTTTAACGTCGAACATTTTATTGACGGCTTTCGCCACATCTTCTTTCGACGCGTCCATACGAATAACAAAAGTATATTGACCCGTTGCCTCACGCAGCTTGCTGCTTTTTTCCGACAAGATGGGTTTTAGCATAACGTTAAACGGCTGCATTTTTCTTCTCCTCAAAACGCTGCTGAATTGCCGTTAGCGCGTTCTCGCTCAGCACGACCGTCTCATAACGCAACACATGCTCGGCGTTAAGCTCGGTAGGACTGACAACGTGCGCACGATGAATGTTGCGAGCTGACTTAAACAGCACATCGTCTTTACGCTCATCACTCAACGTTGCAGACGTAACACCCAAAGCCTTCAACGCGCCGACCACATGCTTGGTGCTGTACTTCGACAGGCTGAAATTATCGACAACCACTAACTTGCCGCTGCGAACTTTATCCGACAAAGCCACACGTAAGGCCAACTGCTTCATTTGTTGGTTTACCTTTTCGCTGTAATCACGTGGTTGCGGACCGTGACAAACCGCGCCACCCGGATGCAACGGCGAACGGCTCGAACCCTGGCGCGCATTACCAGTACCTTTTTGTTTGAACGGCTTTTTACCGCCGCCCGAGACGTAAGAACGGGTTTTCGTCGCATGCGTACCTTGGCGACGATTCGCACGGTATGCCTTGACGACCGCATGCAGTACCGGCTCGTTCATTTCAACGCCGTATATAGCTTCCGGCAATGAAACTTTCTTCATTACCTTGCCCGAGATATTTTTTACTTCTACCTGCAACATGACGCTATTCCCTCGTAACCTTCAAACCCGGTTATTTCGCTTTGCTCAGTTTCTTGATCCATTTTTTGGTTTGCAACTTAATGGACGGCCGCACCATCAAGAAACCATCATTGAAACCAGGAACCGAACCTTTAAGCGCGATAATTTTATTAGCTTCGTCAATATCCATGATCGTCAGGTTTTGCACGGTGCGACGCACATCACCCATGTGACCAGGACCTTTTTTGTTTTTGAAAACACGACCTGGAGTCGCGCGCATACCGAGCGAACCAGGACGACGATGGTACATGGAACCATGGGTCATACGACCGGTAGCGGAGCCATGACGCGATACCGCGCCTTCAAAGCCACGACCTTTGGTCACACCAGTCACATCAACCGTTGGGATTTCTTTGAAGCCATCAAGACTGATTTCCACGCCAGCCTGAAGACCTTCAACTGCCTTCTCCAACCGAAACTCCGCAAAACGCGCGAAATTTTCGTTAACGCTGATTTTGCGCAAACGACCGATATCGGCTTTAGCGAGTTGTTTTTCTTTCTTGTCGTAGTAACCAACTTGAACCGCATCGTAACCGTCGCGCTCTTTGGTTAAAACTTTCGTGACACGCTGTTCATCAACTTGAAGAAGGGTCACGGGAACCATACGACCTTCCGCGTCGACCATGCGAGTCATTCCAACTTTTTTTGCTATGAGTGCTTGTAGAGCCATAACCTATCGCACCTGACTAACTGTTAACTTAAGGGTTGAACCAATTTCTTTCTGAACTACAACGTCGCTTAGTAGAGTTTGATCTCTACATCGACACCAGCAGCCAAATCGAGCTTCATCAACGCATCAATTGTTTGAGCTTTGGGCTCAAGAATATCCAAAACGCGTTTATGCGTTCTGATTTCAAATTGCTCACGAGACTTTTTATCCACGTGCGGACTGCGCAATACCGTATAACGGCTGATCGCGGTCGGCAGCGGAATCGGTCCCGCAACGCGTGCGCCTGTGCGATTTGCACGTTCGACGATTTCAGTTGCCGACTGATCGAGCAACCGATGGTCGTAGGCACGTAAACGGATACGAATCTTTTGACTTTTCATACGCCTTTAACCCTACTTTTACAGGTAAATTTTCTGGGTTATCGAAATACACAGGTAGGACAACAAAACATAAAAACGAATGCTTTTTATGGCATTGGCTTGCGCTTGCAGGCTTACCCGAGGCAACGCTTCTAAATCAAAAACTTAACTAGTGTCAACAAGGATTTGGCAAAATTATCAGAAAGTTCTCAACCCAAACGCCATCATCGCCAGCCGCCTATTGCCAGGGCGACCAAGGAATGTCAGATTTATACCTATGATCACAAAAGCCGCCATCCATAGTTTGATGTTTTTCGCTTTTAGTCTGGGCATGACCGGCTGCTTGCGCGACTTGCGCACGGGCCGTCTGGGATTGGACGACGTTAACGTGGCCGAGCGCGGCTTTAGCATTGATGGGTTGTATCAATTTGACTTGGTCCCCAAAATCCGCAATACCGGCGTCCTCCGAGTCGAGGCCAAACTCGCCGTCGGTTGTAAGGTCGCGGAGTCCGAGGAGAAAGAAGGTCGCAGCGAAGCCTTTTTCCTTAACCTGGATACCGGACAATCCAAGAATGGTCGGCCAGTGCGCTTTACCTCACGCACGGTCAATCCCGGCAGCCGAATCACCTACAAGTGCCACCTGATCCCCAACGACGAGGTCACGAAGCAGATGCTTTCCAGCCAGCCGTTTGACGCGGATTTTGAAGTCACGGGCGCCTCCTCCAGCAACTGACAGCTGATTTTATTGTCTAAATCTTTGTCACTGCGACACGTAATGATCGTCAGTCACGATTATTTTAATAATAATTATAGATAGTTATCATGGCATAAACGTTGCTGGTTATCTGGAGAACGTTAAAAATGAGGTAGCCATGCGTTATTATTTATTTTTCCTGACCATCTCTCTCGCTGGCCTGACGGGCTGTGCCGGTAACAAAGCCAAACCGGCGACTGAAGTCACACCACAGCCTGCAAAAGCAGACCAAGAAAAACAAGAGGCGGCACCAGTAGCCACGCCGCCGACCGCTCCCGCGCAATCAGAACCAGGTGCGACCATACCGACTGATCTTGGCGGCATAGAGTCACAACCAAATCCCGCAATCACCAGTGAAAATCTGGCAGTAACCACACCGCCTCAAGAAGCACTGACTATGATCTCACAACGTGCCGAAAACGCTCCAACTGAAGAGGCTCACAACTCCGCGCCTTTAACACAGACTCAGGAGATGCAGGTTACTGCTGCAGGTCTTAATGTTCGCAGTGAGCCCAGCATGCGTGCCTCGGTGGTACGCACCCTACCCCGCGATACCGTCGTTAAAGCCCTTAGTCGCGAGGGTATTTGGGTCCAAATCGGCGAGAACGAATACGTGTCGATTAGCTATCTGAAAGAGGTCAGCGCTGCGACCGAAAACCAAAGCACTAGCGCCTCTAAGTAGCTGATTTTACTTAAATAAAAAAATACGCGTGCTTTTTCTTAAGTCCCGCGAAGTTCCCTCCGAGAATCTCTTTATACGGGCAAAACAGCCGTATTGGAGGATATCGTATGAGCTACTCAGCGGGCGTTTTAAAAGAAGTGGCTTTAAGAGAGTTTCCGCTCGAAAAAATCCTCGATAATTCGACGACGGATTTCGATCTGTTTTTGACGATCGAAAACCATGTGGTTCTCTACGGCTCCGAACCTTATCACTGGCAACGTCGTGAATTGGAAAATCTTCTGAAACACGGTTACCGGCATTTTTTGATTAGAAGTGAAGACGAAGCCAAAGCTAAAATGTACCTGCAACTGGCACAGTTGCCGCTGATCGATAAAAATCAAGCTCCCCCAGAACGCATTCAATCCATCGAGCAGGTAGGCGCGGCGTTTACTAAATGTCTGTATGAAGGCGACATCACACCAAGCTGCATCGAGAAAGCCAAAGTCATCGCGGATTCGTTGGTCGGCTGCATCGCGGAAGACCCGGGGTGTATAAAAATGCTCAGTGGTCTCGGCGATCATGATTATTACACCTACTACCACAGTGTGCGTGTGGCGACGTATACCGTCGCCATCGCAATCCAGCTTGGCCAAAGCGACCCGAACCTATTGCGCGAAATCGCATTGGGCGGGATTTTCCACGACATCGGCAAGAAAGATGTACCGCTGACGGTTCTGAATAAAACCGGTCCGCTGACCGACGACGAATGGCAAAAAATGCGCTCACATCCCGAGCAGGGATTGAACGAGGTTACGGACAGTATTTTATCGCACGTGCCACGCGAAATTATTCTGCACCATCACGAGAAGCTTGATGGCAGCGGTTATCCGCACGGCTTGAATAAAGACAGTTTGTTATATGAAGTGCAAATCGCAACGCTTGCCGACATCTTTGATGCACTGACGTCATCACGTGCTTATCAGCAAAAACGCACGCGTTACGAAGCACTCGACTTCATCAAACACAATCTCTTGAAAGACAAAATTTCCGCCGAAACCTACAAAGCATTGATCGCGTGTCTAGTCGTCTAGAACTTGCTGCGCGATCCGCCTATTCTATGCAACAATAGCAGCATCTAATCGTTACCCCAGGTTGTGGATGGGCGATGCTGCTTACTCGTATGCGCTGTCGATGGTTGTGTTTGTTTTTGCTGCCGTGGTGTGACACCGCCGCTGCGACGCCGGTGGAGTCAGCGATGGGTGGGCACCTGCGCTGGGGTTCTTGCCGCCTGGACCGCGATCAACGAATTCGCGACACGAATGATATTCCCTGGCCGCTGCTTTGCGTTCGCGGGCGCGCTAATTCACAGCTTCTCCTCAAGCAAGACGCTGAATCGGCGAGTGTTAATTATAACAGCGCGACATTGTACGGCGGCCTGCATGTATGGAAATTTATTTCTGTCCACGGCGAAGGTATCATCGAACGCGCACACGAACTGACATCAGCAAACACCGAACACCCAACCAGCATTCGCACCAAGTCCGCCTTCGTTCAACTCGGTAACCCGGCGCTGCATCAGTTGCAGATAACCGCCGGCAAACTGGATGTGCCGTTTGGCGTCAACTTTCGGCCGTTGCCGGAAGTCTTCGACGAGTGGATCAAAAACCGCTCTTACTGGGATGGTCCCGATTATGTCACGATGATTAGTTGGGATAACCAGCGGGAGTTGCTGTTCAGCGCCGGCTGGGCCAGCAGTGACATTCCCCGCGCGGGCGAACCGACCAAGCGAGCCACGATGGCCAGGATCGCGTACGACATCTCGCCGCTGGAGGGCACGCGTCTGGTGTTGTCGGGCTACGGTGCCTTAGAGGGCGAGAGACGAATAGGTGTCGCCATTGTCTCGATCGCGCCCAGTGGCGAGGGCGGCGTCTTTGAGTGGGTGCGTTCGCGCGCAACCCCGGCACGGGATCAGCAACCCGAGCCACAGTTATTCCGCCTGACCTATCGCGGCGCTATGCAACGACGCACGCGGTGGTTATTCGAGTATGAAGATAGTGCACGCGAATACCGACTGGTCACGCTCGGTCATGATTTTGATTTGCCGGAACATGTGATGTTTCGCACGGCTGTCTCGCATCACGATGCTATTCCCGATCATGGTGATACGTTTTGGTTTATGACGATGGGGTTGCAGCTGCAGTTATGAAACGCACCAGCACAACAACGATGATTTATCTTTGGCTCGGTGCCACCACGGCGCTCGCACAAGAAAGCGACGTCAAGACACGGACGGAAACCGCTAACGATCAGATTAACTTTTCCTTCGACGAAAAAACCAACCAGACCGAGCAAGCCTACTACTCCGGTTTTGAGCGGATTTTTCGCAATCCGGCTTTGGCTTCCGGAATCGCCTCGGGCTCAGAAGCTGTCAATCGTTCCATAGAATCATTGATGGATGCGGTCTTTTACAGCCTGCTGGATAACGAACTCGTCTATGACTTGTCCGACGAATCGCAGTTTGTCGCGGATCTGCGGCGCGATCTTTACCCGACACCGGCGGGCGGCTATGTGGTCGTTGATCGGGTGGCGCTCGGCCCGCGCTATGGCAAGGTACTCACCGAAGTACAAAGCATTCCTATTTCGCTGGGCGTGGACGGCAAAGTAAATGTCTTTGATATTTATCTGCGCACTGATGGTCAGCGGCTTGCCGAACAGGATGATCTGCCGATGTGGCGCATGGCAATCAATAACTGGCTGGGCATGCTGCCTTTCCTAAAACTGGTGTTACCGCCGTCCTTTAATGCCAATGAGCTTTACGATCCGCTGCGCTTGGTGGAAACACCCTTTGTCTTTCCGTTTACCACCGACGGCTTTAACCGCATGCCGGTCGGCTCGATTCGTAGTTATTCGACGTCTGGCGGGATTCAAGTACCTTTCGGCCTCGATAGTGCTTTGAGCCGGGACGTGGTGGAATCGCTGCGCAAGGCCGAGAATCTGCGTGCGTCTCTGCCATATTCGATTTTTGTGCGTGGTGAGCATCGCATTAACGTGCTGCGACGCTCGGAGAATATCGCCTGGGTGGGCGTGTCAAACGTCAAACGCCTGGGTCATTCACTGGGCGCCGCCGTCGGCCAGAATCTACTCGCCTTCCAGAAAGTCGTTGCGATCTGGAAAGGCATACAGGTGCCGATATTTCCTATCGATATCGAGATCGGCCAAGCCAAAGCCTGGAAGTTTGATCAGTTGTATAGCTTTGATCTGACCAATCCAACAGCGCGGGAGGCATACGGCAGTGCCGTCTTCGGTAATTTCGTACCGGCGCACGAACGCTATCTGGAGCATAGAGAACGCGGCGTCGATACCGGAGTCAGCTTTGAATTCACGCGAGATGAAGACGCTAACGAAAATTCATCGCGCAACGGACCGAATTTATTCGTCCTGCGCAACTCGCGCCAATACCAACGCTCCAAGTCGGAAATCGAAATCACCGATCAAGAAGGCAAATTTCAAGTTTTGGAAGCTCGCGAGACAACGCTGGACCAGTCGTGGGATGTGCTGGTCGGACAACAGGAGAAGGAATATCAGGATCTGGTAGAGCTACGCGTAAAAAAAATTATAGACACCTCCGCAAACACCGGCGGCAAAAACGACAAAAAAGATTTACCAACCCGCTATATTTTTTCAGCGGACGATAGTGATCCTTATAAGATGACTTTGTCGCTACGCATTCAAGATAGCTACACCGACAGCGCCGAGTATCGACAGTATTTGCAAGACGTTCGCTACTTCACCAAGCTGCCGCTGAACGATGCACCCTACATTCCAATTCGTGATCCGTCGCGGCTGCGCTCCCGGCGACTACGACGTATTACCGCCAATCCCAATGCGCAGATGACGGACCTGCATGTGACCCCGACTTATCTCGGGCGACTGGGTGCCACGTGTGCCTTTGTTTTGTCGACTGATCAGCTGAAACGCATCATTGCCACACCGGAAAACGAGCAATGGGCGGCGTTCGCCGAGGCTTATAACCTAAAGCGCAGTTACTGGCGCGGCGCACAAAATCGCCGCGGCGGTCGCGCGCAGTTGGAGTGGCTCGGCTTTATGGCGGCGTATCCCGCACGGTTTTTGAATCTGCGATTTGCGAGCGCCGATGCCATACGCGAGGCAAGCAACACGATCAGCGCGCTGCAAAAATTGCGCGGACTCAGTGAGCCGATGGCGCTGTGGGAGCAGTTTCATAAACTGCTGGCTTCCGATCAGCCACTACAGCTGGCGCGCGCGCTGTTGAACATGGCCGATCTCAGAGAAACCCCACGTAGTGTTACGTTTTACACCTCGCCCGCTGGGCGAGCCCCGCAAGCGATCAAAGATAGTTTCGGGCGGCTCAACAATCGTGTCTATAAATCCCTCAAACCAATGCCAGCCCCCGAACGCTCACGCATCGCCGAAGAAAAATTGCAGGCGTTCTTCCCCGAGGATGTCCGCGAGCGACGCCAACAAGCGATCATTAATCGTCTCAATATCAAGACGCGACAATTGCCGAGCACGGTCATCGATAATCGGATTCTTCAGCAGCAACAGCACTTTAAAGACGACCTGGTATCGACGCCGCGGCGCCGCAAACTGGATCGACATGTTTATTTGACCATGCAGATTGAAAATATTACCCCGGAGCAAACGCCGCGCATCTATGTACGGATCGAGCAGGCGGGCATGATTCAGGTGGGACGCTTTGTCCTGGCGGAAGATGTCTTTAAAATCGCGCCGATGTCATCGAGTGAGGATGCTGAGATGCCTGCGGGTGACGCGGCCGATGAGAGCACGGGCACGCCGACCAGCAACGAGACGGGATCCTATGAATTTTATCTGACCGGCCCCCTGAGCCCGCTAAATAACTTCTTTTTTGAGGGCGCTGTGGAAAATGGCGGCACCTACCAAGCCGTCGTCGCCGTGTCCACGGACGGCCAAGTCTGGAGCTCGGAGAAAAGCTTTCGCTTCCGCTTTGAAAACGGCAAACTCATGCCACCGTGAGGGGGTTGGATTTAGCACTCGCTCCATCAATGATTGACACGCGGAACCCAATTTGTAAAACTCGGCGGCTTCCATATCTATGGTGGGTGTGGCGTAGTGGTTATCGCATCGGATTGTGATTCCGACATACGTGGGTTCGAATCCCATCACCCACCCGTTTTTTCACGCCAGTGAAAAAACAACTCTAATCTCAAATATCCAATTCTCCAATCTCCCCAACTTTTTACTTTGGGGTGAAAAAAACGAGATATTGGAAATTTGAGAATTAGAGATTGTATTCAATGCAACATGCTGCAATAGCGCGTATGAGTTGCTACTATATCAGGAGTAAACCATAGATAATTTGGGAATTTCTGGAGGACCCATGAGGAAGATTCACGTTAGAGGATTTAGTAAAACGGGTGCATTTTTAGCGGTAACACTGGCTGCTGGCGTAGCGCTTTACGGATGCGGCAAAGACAAAGACGACAAGAAAAATGGCAAGTCGATCGGCGCTCCTGCCGTCGAGCCGCCCGTTTCACGGAATGTTCCAGCTGGTTTGAAAAGTGTCGCGTTGCATTTGGACGAGCCAGGGTTGGTCACGCCCAAACAGATAGCGTTGGATGCCGTGAAGGAGCTGCTTGCATCAACTCCCGGAGGCAATCCGAGTTTCATCATACGCCTGAAGTTCATCGACGATCGCGTCACAGGCCTCAACTCGCGGGCGGAAGAGAGCAAGAAGGCCTGCCTTGCCGACGGTGTCACGCCCACGGCTCATGATATCGGCGGCACGCTCCCGGGCGGCCAAGCGGCGGGTATGCAGTTCCAGTGTCAGGAGAATGTGAGCACGCCGGCCGGCGACCCCTCGATCACCGAAGCGCAACTAGCGTTCGGGCTCACGGCCGATACGTTCTACCTGATGGAGCGTACCATCAACACGACGGGTGGCATCGTCGTGCTTGCCAAGACGGCGATGGACGGCACCGGCACGGAGGCTTGGGAGATCAATGTGAATAACGACGTCGCCGACTTCAAGCACATCAAGGCGAAGGACGGCGCGGGCCTCGAAGCAACGATCGCCGGTTCGAGCACAAGTAGTGGCTGGGCTCCCGCATGTGGGATCCACGTCAAATCCAATGGCACCTATGTCTATATGAAGGGCTCCGTCGCAGGCGGCGGCCAATGCAGCGAAGAAATCATTGCCTGCCTCGACGCCAATACCGGGGCCGACGTGGACGCGGTGCAATGCACTAGCGCGGGACTCACGACCTTCGAGCTGACCTCGCTCACGCCGACCTTGGCACAGGCAGCACTGGCCAACACCAAGGCGATCATTGCCAAGAAGATTACGGGGCATATCGACTTCACCACTGACGTAACGGTGCAGGAGTAGTTAGAACGACGTTCGTGTGCGCCAACTCCGACGTCGGAGTTGGCGCACGCAAAAAATCCCCGCTATATTCCACAGAAGCTTGTCCATCTGGTCTGGCAACGCGCCCAAGGTAAATGCATCTTGTCTATGATATATCAATAATTTAAGCGCTTTATAAAAACAACAATACTTATAAACATATTATATAAATTTATGTTTATTTTATAATCTATATGTTATTATCCGCTCCTTTTTAAAGGACTGTTATCGTGCCCCTAGACTTTTCTTCACTCGCACTCCCAACCCCGCTGACCAAGCATCTGGCGCAGATCGGCTATCAGCAAATGACTGCCGTCCAGGCTGCCAGTTTGCCGGTGGTATTGGCAGGCAAAGATCTGATCGCACAAGCAAAGACTGGCAGCGGCAAAACCGCAGCTTTTGGTTTGGGTATTTTGGCGCAAGTCGACACGCGCTCTACCTATGTGCAAGCACTGGTTCTTTGTCCAACACGTGAGTTAGCAACACAAGTCGCCAAAGAAATGCGACGGCTTGCCAGCCCGATTCCTAATTTGAAAATTTTAACTTTGTGCGGTGGAACACCCTCCGCACCGCAAAGAGCCTCACTGGAATTTGGTGCTCATATTGTCGTTGGTACGCCCGGGCGCATTCAAGATCTGTCGCGTTGCGGCGCGTTGTCGTTACGACACGTAAGTATCTTGGTTTTAGATGAAGCCGACCGCATGCTGGATATGGGGTTTTCGGAAGTTATTTTCTCCATCATTAAATCCCTGCCGCCTTCGCGCCAGACTTTATTATTTTCCGCGACGTATCCGGATTCCATCCAAAGCATGAGTCGTTCGATTCAACGCACTCCCGAATTTATTCGCGTCAAACATGAAGATAACACGCCCCAAATCGAGCAGATTTTTTACGAAGTCGAAAGAGAGGAAAAACTCTCGGCGCTCATGCAGATCCTGGCGCGGCATCATTCGACCTCGACGTTGATTTTCTGCACAACCAAAGAACGCTGCAAAGAAATCGCCAGAGCACTGACCCAAACCGGCCTCAGCGCTGCAGCTATTCATGGTGACCTTGAGCAACGTGATCGCGAAAAAGTCCTCGTGCATTTTGCCAACCGTAGCTGTTCGGTTCTGGTCGCCACCGATGTGGCCGCACGCGGATTGGATATCAAAGATTTACCTCTAGTTATAAACTTTGAGTTATCACGCGACCCGGAAGTGCATGTACACCGCATCGGGCGCACCGGTCGCGCTGGCGAGAATGGTCTGGCCATTAGTTTATTCAGCGCACACGAGACCGCGAAATTGCAGACGATAGAAAACTATCAGAAGATCAAAATCACCACCGTTTCGCTTCGTGCACTTGACGATGCAGCCACAAAAACTTTGCCACCACCACCGATGCTCACCTTACGTATTGATAGCGGCAAGAAACACAAAATGCGCGCCGGAGATATTTTGGGCGCGCTTACCGGTGACGCCAAAATTCCCGGGAACCTAGTGGGCAAGATCGATATCTTTGATTTTTATTCCTTTGTCGCGCTCGATCGCTCCATAGCCAATCAAGCGCTGCGACGACTATCCACCGGTCGCATCAAAGGCCGGCAGCTACGCATCGAATACTCTGAGTAGCAATTTTATTAACTATATCAATGCCCTACAAATTATATTGCATACAATTAAATTGCACGCTATACACATCCCCGAAACGAAAGGATGCATATGGACATCAAATTAGAGAACCATCTTTGTTTTAAGCTTTATCTAGCCTCCCGCTTGATTATTCAGGGCTATGGCGAGAGATTGGCCCACCTGGGCATTACTTATCCAAAATATCTGGTGCTACTTGCCCACAACGACGGCGGCGAACACACAGTCAGCGAAATTGGCAGCAAGCTCGGTCTCGATTCAGGAACGTTGTCGCCACTACTGAAGTCATTAGCCCATGACGGCCTCATTCAACGACGACGTCTGGATGACGACGAACGCATCGTTGTCAGCAAACTCAGTAAAGCTGGCAGTCAAAAACGCGATGAAGCCAAAGTTATTGCCATGGAGCTATTTGCTAATACCGGTTTATCCGAAGATCAGTTCTGGCAACTGCATGTACACATGGATGACTTTGTCGAGCGCTGTCGAACCATTCTCAACCAAAAACAGCCCAGCTCAAAAAAATTCAATAAGACACGTAAAACCACTACCCAGCTACAAAACTAAGGAGATCTATGAAAACGCTGAAAAATCTTGGGTTCGTTATTGTCGCCACCTCTTTAACTCATTTTACAACGTCAGCGAAAGCCTCGCCGTTGTCGTTCAACGACATTTGGACGGAGGTGCAACAAGATCCTTACACGGCATTACCCAGCTATTCGATAAGCCGCGGATCATTTACCAAAGACGGCGAAAACATTCTGGAGCGCGACGCGAAACGAACGCTCAGTAATGATAGCGATTTATTGCCGCGTTTCCAAAAATTAGTGCATCCACTCGGAATTTGCTTCGCTGGTACGTGGACGATTGATCAGGATAGCGAATATACCGGCTATTTCGCCAATGGTAGTCGCGGCCTTATCATCGTACGCGCATCCGAAGCAATCGGCCAACCGCTGGTTGGCGACTATCGTTCTTTTGGTATCGCCGGTAAAATTTTCCCGACCGATAATCCTGATGATCCCACGCCTTACCAAACAGCGAATTTTTTCACTGTCGATGATTTGGGCGGTACCAAAGCTAAGTCGTTCTTTGATCTCCTCAAGAGCAACGAACCCGACGCTTCCATTCGCCTCAGTCGCCTCGGTCTCTTATCAACGCTGGCAACGATTGCCAAAGCCTTCAGCCGCGCCGATAGCCATGCAGGTATCCGCCAAGTTTATCCTATTGCCGAGCTTGGCTTAGACGATCCAAGTACCGCGGTCACTCCACATTGGCTGTCCTTACGCGCTGAGAATACTGAACGCAACGGCGCCAAAGATTTTCGTGATGAGCTGCGCTTGCGCAATTTCGCTGACGGAATTCGTCTTGGTATCTATGTAGCGAAATCTGGTGACAAGCCAGCATGGCAGCGGTTAGGTTCCATTCATTTGACCGAAGAAGCTTTGACTGATAGCTGTGATCATCGTTTGCACTTTATGCATCCGAAAACCAAATAAGCAGTTTAAATAAAAACCTCCGGTGTGTGTATCGTCGCACACCGGAGGTTTTTATTTATCACGTCACAATTGATTAATAAGAACAGGTCCAAGCTAGTAAATCACACTGCGCATTGCCGGCATTGCGACAAGCCTGGAGCGCCATATTACGCGCGCGAATACGACTGGTATCGTATGCCCAGGATATATTGTTATCGCCATCTTCAGTCGCCTTGCCAACTGCCGCCGCGGCACAGCCGCCTTGGACCCACACCACACTGCTACAGTCGTTGGCGCCACAATAGTTGATAGCGGCTTGTACTGCCTGCGATTGATTTACCGCACGGTAGGAAAAACCATACTGACCGGTAGACGGCGAATACGCGATCGCGCCGAACGTACTGTAGTAGGGTTGGTAGTTGTAATAGGGATAATAAGTGTAGCCATACGGATGCCAGCCAGGAGAGTAGCCAGGCCAATTCCACACACCACCAACAATTGGATACCAGCCATAACCATAATAGTAGCCAGCATGAAGACCACGGTAGATGTAAGGATAGCGATACAAACTGGTCGAAGCCTGTGTTTGTGTCTCCATCATTAATATAGTGCTGAGTAAGAGTGTCAGAACAATGACGATGCGTTTGCAAAATACCGACATGAAAAGCCCCAGGTTCGAGTTTAGCGAAAGCGCCCCGCTTACCAACAACACGAGACAACACGCGTTTGTATTATCCCTCAGAGAGGCTGACTGTCAACAACTTCAGGAACCCAGACGCAAAAAAACAAGAAGGTCCGAGGCTTTCATTTATCAACTTCCGTTTGCACTTCTGTCGATAAACTCAGTATCTTTCGTTTTACACCTGCTTACCGGTCAATCGTTCCGCGAAGAAGATCAAAGATACTCAGGTCTACAAAAAATACGAACCTCGGACCAGTCTGTTGCCGAACAGTCATCCTGCTGGAGCGAATCCAGCATCGCGACTGGGTGGCCTGTTGTAAGCTTTCGCCACAACACCAAACACTACTGCAAACCGCTTGCCAATCTTACGCTCCAATTTCAATTGTTCGCGCAAACCTTGCACCGCAAGGAAAACAAATGAACCAACTAAAATGTGCGCGAAATTTGTAAACAAAAGATCAAAATCAAACTGCATGGTCTTTGCTACAAGCTGTATTTAGTTGGTGACTGCGGCAAATGACGCCGTCTACTGCGTGCGTCACGGAAGTCAAGAGCAGCAAAGATTAGCAAGCTATCGCTGGTTGGCAATCACTGCCTTTCATGATACCCCAGATCCAAGGTCATGGTGACCGCTTCATCTTTGTCTCTGAAAGGAGTCCGCTTATGAGCACATATGCCGAACGAATGTTTACCCGTGATATTTGTATAGATGTACCACATGGCGATCCACAGATTGTGCGACGCGCATCCATCTGGTCCATGGCGATTGGCGTACTATTGGTTTTAGCCGGCTTGTATGCTTTGCTTTACTTCGGCTATGCGACGGTCGCCGCTACCTACGTTCTTGGCGCGCTGTTATTAGCAGGTGGTGTGTTTTATGCCGTTAATGCTTTCTCGGCACGTAAATGGACCATTGGTTTATTTGATGTACTTGCCAGCGTTCTTTACGTCATCGCCGGTATCGTGGCATTACGCCAACCTCTGGTTGCCGCTGGTGTTGTCACCTTGATTCTTGCAGTCATGTATATCTTTCAAGGTATTACCCGCAGCGTAGCCTCGGTAACTCTGCGCCCACCGCAATGGGGCTGGATGTTGTTTAACGGTCTGGTAACTTTATTTCTTGGCTTCATAATCTTTGCACAATGGCCGGCGTCAAGCTTGTGGCTACTAGGTGTGCTCGTGGGTATCGATATGCTGCTTAGTGGATGGACGATGATTATCAGCGGTATGGCGATTCATCGCCTCACCAGCAAGGTCGTTTCAGCCGCGCCGATCGCCGAAACGCGAGCCGTCTAAAAAAGAAATCCTTTCCCTTCGCCGCTCCACACACTGGAGCCTCTGCTCAGGGAAAGGATCTTCAACAAAAACTAAATCGCCGTGTCGTTATACTTGGCGGTCGGTGTGTCTTCGCAGTTGGTCCAGGTGAAACTCAATTTATTGTTGGCACCATCTTCATAAGTAATCGTGCCAGATTTAATCCATGGCTGGTCATCCTCGTCACTGAGAATATTTACCGCAGTCGGGCAGCCATAGCGTAAATCAGATGAGGTCACTTTCAGAGTTAGCGGGTCTTCGTTCGCAGCTTCCAAGCCAAGATAAGCATCAATACTGGTGTCGCCACCGGCATCCGGATTGTTTTTATCATCCGGCGTAACCACAATTGTGCCCCATTGCTTGGTGGCGATATCCACATTTTCACCATCCTCGCCACCAGCCATCTTGGTAGTCGTCAACATCGTGATGTCAAGCGTCGCTTGGTTGGTGCCGTCGACGGAAATTTTGTGCGTACCGTCAATCAAGGTATCGGTACTTAACATGGTCTCGCCACCATCACCCGCACCCATCGACATGTTCATTTTAAACTGATTAAAGACCCAGGTTGCGCCTTTGCCAGGAAAAGCCACCGTATCATCTTCGTCGGTGACGTGAGCGCTGCCCGTCATCGTCATTTTAAACTGAAAAAATTCCGCCATCTCAATATTGCAGTTATAATTTTGGGTCGCCGCGACGGGCACCTCGTCACCATCAGCATCCGTAGTATCACCGGACTCCGTAGGTTCGCATTCCTGATCAGACATGGTCAGGTACTGATTAAGATACTTCAGGCCAGCCGGCTGACGAAATTTCAGAGTCTCCGGCGGCGAAATCTCCTTGGGTGTCGTGTCAGTTTTCTTATAAGGACTCATGGAGCCATTAAACTGGCTTGCCGAACCATCTTCAGCAGCAATGCTCTTGGCTTTATCTTCCGCCATTGTGCCGCTGGCTGCTGAGGGACGAGCACCGGGACCAGCTCCACCGCCACCATCACCGCTGCTTTTGCTTTTACGACAAGCCGGCAAAGTCATTAATCCGACCATAATCATCCCTGCTAAAAAAACTATCCGCATCGTCCCGCTCCTCTTTTGATATAAATATGATGATTAATGCTGGCTGATTGTTGAATAAGTCGGGCGGACTTGTCAAATAGAACCGTGAACTTTACCGGAATATGTCATGTATGGTTATGACATTCCCGTGACAAAAAAGGGCCGCGCTCATGGCATCATCGCAGCTATGAGACTAGATAATTTTCGTTTAATCCATTTGCATAAGAATGGCGACGTTGAGCCGCTGGCGCACCTGATTACCAAGCGTTTGACGTCACAACCGCACTTTTACCTGGACACCTGCCAGCGCTATCTTTGGTTGTACCGGCCCAACGAGATGGACAACCTCAGGCTTGATACGCAAGGCTTCGAGGTGCTCAGCGGCATAGCCGCATACAATTATCTATTACGCATCGCCTGCGGTCTGGAGAGCAAGGTGATTGCCGAAACCGATATCTTTGGACAATTCAAGACTGCACTGCAGACGCACTGCCTGCATCAGACACAGCTAAGCCCAAGCCTAAGCCTATATCTCACAAAAATCATCGAAGACGCCAAACGCGTTCGCCACGAATACCTGCAAGGGGTCGGCGGCAGTTCCTATGGCAGTCTGGCGCGCGCGCTACTTAAGCCCGCCCCCGGGGAATCGACTTTGATTTTGGGTGCAGGCAACATTTGTCAGGCCATCCTGCCGTTTTTCAGCCACACATCTCTATATCTCTGGAATCGCACCGAAGCAAAAGCCTTGACGCTGGCGCAGGAGCTTCGACAAGTTGACAAGCGCGTCGAGATTGAGGTTGTCAGCAGTTGGCAGGCGGTCGCAACGCAATGGCAGCGCGCGCGCTTTATCATCTTGTGCGTGCCTTATGAGCGAACGTTACACGATCGGCTACAACAACTTCATACGACCATGCTCGCTCAGGCGACGACAACGAGCACAGATGTACCGCATAAAATCATTCTTGATCTTGGCAGCGATCAACCAAGAGGCCGGTGGGTTGGTGCTGATTATTTAACGCTGGCCGACATCTATGCCCAAAAAGCCGCGCGCGCCGAAATCCAATCAACACAGGTCCGTAGTGCCATGGCCGCATGCCAGGATTACGCCAAACTTCGTTCACTAGCTTTGACTCAGATCAGTGCCCATTGCTGGGAAGATCTTGAGTTGTTTGTCTCTTGAAAATTAAGAAAGCCGGAGCTCATGGCCACGCTTTGTTTAGGCACCCGTCGTTCACCTTTGGCATTGGCGCAAAGCCATATGATGGCGCGTCAGCTTGAGCAGAATAGTCCCGGCCTGAAAATTACCTTCCGCGAAATCGTTACAACCGGCGACAGAATTCAAAACGTCAGTCTCTCGCGGGTGGATGGCAAAGAATTTTTTGTCAAAGAACTCGATGAAGCCCTCCTAGCTGGTGACGTGGATCTCACCGTACACTCGTTGAAGGATCTGAGTCTGGAACGACCACCGGGAATTTTGTCCGCGACCATCCCCAAGCGGGAGGATCCGCGTGATGTGATTATTTTTCGGTCCGACGTTATGGAACGGCTGCGTGCCCGACAAATCCTACGCATCGGCACCTCGGCGCCGCGCCGTCTCGAAAATATCCCGCGCTTTCTGCAGGCGGCGTTGCCGCGCTTTGAAGACGCCAAAGCCGCACAGTTTGAACTGGTGGAAATCCGCGGCAATATTGATTCACGACTCGGGCGTCTGGAGAAAACGGATGCACAAGCCCTGGATGGCGTAGTGCTGGCGCTTGCCGGACTCAACCGCCTGTCCAGCTCACCGGCTTTCTGCCCGGCGTCCACCAAGAGAATCCTAGAACAAGCGCGATTCATGGTTCTGCCGTTGCGGGAATGCGCGAGCGCTCCCGGCCAAGGCGCTCTCATGATTGAATGCCGGAGCAATGACCAGCGAACCATAGACTACCTTAAGAGCCTGCATTGCCAACGCACAGCGACTTTAGTCAGCCTCGAACGCCAGATTCTTCAGGAGTCGGGAGGCGGATGTCACCAACGTTTTGGTGCCACCGCTGTTCATCACGAGCATTTGGGGAACTTGCTGTTCAAAGCCGGTGTTTTTGGTGACGGCGACCATGAAGAGGACCTGGTCTGGTCGGCACCACCACTGCCTAAAATTTCAGCAGAGGTTTGGGATGGTGGTCGCATTGACACGGAAGCCACAAAGCTGGCATCGCCATTCCCAAGCGATCAATTGCTAAAGCACCAGGCGTTTTTCGTGGCGCATCATCGTGCCGTCAATAACCTGGATGACTTGAGTATCAAGCATCTTAACGCATCAAGGGTATGGACTTCCGGCAGCAGAAGCTGGTTTGCCCTGGCGCGCCGAGGGTTGTGGGTCGAAGGTTGCGCCGATGGCCTGGGCTTTGAGTTCCTGCAACCCACTCTGAACGCCCCGGCTCTGGGCTTACCGGATTTACGCGAGTGGCTGGCGCTAACCCACGACAACGCCGTGGCCGGCTGGAGCTTGCCAGAGGCAACGGCAACCTATAGGGTAGCGTTCGCAGACTATGAGCAACTAAGACAAGCGGTCGCCACCGCCAACTTGATTTACTGGAATAGCGTTGAGCAATTTCAGCAACTGGGCGCTCACGCAAGCGCCAAGGCGATGCATGCCTGCGGTCCAGGCAAAACCGCGCGGCATCTAAAGCAGATTTTAGGCGCAAAGATCACCGTATTTCCTTCAGCAAAGGAATGGCGCAAATGGATCGCCAATATCCAGCAACATTAAGACGCTTACGACAAAATGCTTTGACGCGCGATCTCGCGCGCTCAACGACGCTTGATTATCGACAATTTATTCAACCGCTGTTCGTCGTCGAAGGCTTGGCAGCACCACAGGCTATTACCGGCATGCCTGGCGTTCAGCGCGATAATATCGATTCGGTTATCCACCAGGTCACGGCCGATCTGGAAGCCGGGGTCCGCAAATTTTTATTATTTTGTGTGCCGCAACATAAATGCAATGAACCGGCGGCACTGAATTTCCATTTCGTGAATGACATCATTACTGCCTTACGTCAGCGTTTTGGTCAGGATATTTGGCTAGCCGTGGACGTCTGCCTGTGTTCGTCAACGACGCATGGTCACTGTGGCTTTTTGGATGCGGCGGGTGCGCGCGTTGATAATCACGCGACGGTCACCACCCTGGCGGATATGAGCGTCGCCATTGCTCAAGCGGGCGCTGACTGTATTGCACCATCGGACATGATGGATGGAAGAATACGAGCTATCCGCGAAGCTTTGATTAAACATAACCATGAACAAACCATCATTATGAGTTACGCGGCGAAATTTCAGTCTAACCTCTATGGACCATTTCGGGTTGCCGCTGATTCCGCGCCACAGCAATCTCTACATACCGAACTGCATAATCGTGCGACTTATCAAATCGATCCAGCGCGACCAGAAGATGCGCTTGCCTGTGCGCAACGCGATTTTAATGACGGCGCGGACATACTCATGATCAAACCAATCACGGCTTATCTGGATGTTCTACGTGATTTAAGTCAGAGCATCACCGCAGCACCTTGGGCGGCATATCATGTGAGCGGCGAATACGCGAGTCTGGCACTGCTCGCGGACGCGGGCTTGACCGATCTGGCGAAAGCAAATGTTGAGACGTGGACAGCGATTCGACGTGCCGGTGCTCCCATTATTATTTCTTACGCAGCACGACGGGCAAAACAATGGCTTCACGAGAGCCAGAACTAGAACAGGCGATTTATTACCATGACGACACTCACTACTACTACCAGCGAACAATTATTTAACGCCTCGCGCGCCGTGGTGCCAGGCGGCGTTCATTCGCCGGTACGGGCGTTTAAATCAGTGGGAACAGTGCCGCGCTTTATTGAGCATGCCGCCGGCGTACAACTGCGTGATGTCGATAGCAATACTTACGTGGACTATTGTATGGCATGGGGCGCAGCGATTCTGGGGCATGCCGATGAAGATGTTAAGCAGGCGGCCAACGACGCCTTGCAACGCGGCTGGGTGTATGGATTGGCTGATCCCTATTCGCTGCAACTTGCGGATCTGATCTGTAAAGAGTTGCCCTGGATAGAAAAAATTCGCTTCACCTGCTCGGGTACCGAAGCGGTCATGTCGGCGGTGCGGGTTGCGCGCGCGGCAACCAAACGGACGAAAATCCTAAAATTTGACGGCTGCTATCACGGCCATTTCGATGCGATGCTAGTACGCGCCGGCTCCGGTCTGGCGGAGATGAGCGAACCTGATAGCGCAGGCATTAATAGCAACGTCGCCGCAGATACTCTGGTCGCCAAGCTGGATGATCTTGAGGGCGTTGAAGCACTGTTCCAGCAATTTCCCGGACAAATCGCCGCAATTGTTGTCGAAGGAATTCCAGCCAATAACGGCCTCCTGTTACAGGCCGAAAATTATTTGCGCGATCTCACCAAGATTGCGCATCAACATGGCGCATTGATTATCATCGACGAAGTGATCACCGGATTTCGCGTGGCTTTCGGCGGCGTCACTCAGCATTGGGATTTAGCACCTGATCTTGTAACCTATGGCAAAGTATTGGGTGGCGGTATGCCACTGGCGGCCTTCGGTGGTCGACGTGATTTGATGGATTTGATCGCCCCAGAAGGTCCGGTTTATCAAGCCGGAACGCTAAGCGGTAATCCACTCGCGGCATCCGTTGGCTTAATCACTCTCGAAAAATTACGGAGAACCCAACCTTACCAACGCCTGGCGCAATTGACTGAACGACTGGAGACAGCACTGCAGACACAGTCTATTGCGGCACCAAAACTACATCGTTTTGGCTCGTTGTTCTGGCTGGATTTTGCCGAGGAACACCCAGGCACTGCCGTGCGACGACCTGATCAAATCGGTACGCGGCAAAAAGCGGCCTTCGGTGAATTCTTTCAACATGCTTTGCGACACGGGATTCACCTGGCACCAAGCGGCTATGAAGTATGCTTCATCTCGACGCAACATACCGAAGCCCATATCGACGCGCTTGCGAAGATGTGTGTACATCATCATGACCAGGGAGCGCGAACAGAACAACCATGAGCGGTCGCGGCAAATTAACTCATACCCCGTTGCGCCATCTGCGGATTTTATTCGCGGCGCAAATTATTTGGTTTGTGACGATTGCCTCGGTCGTAGCCTGGTGGGGCTGGTTGCTTTATCAACAATCAAAATTACTGGCTGTGCTCCAACCCTTTGCGGGCACGCTTTTCGCCGAAGGCGATTTCGGCATTATTGCTACGCCGAGAATGCTGTTGTGGGAAGCAGCGGTGATTTTTGTATTTATTTTGGCTACTACCGGTGCCTTCGCCTGGCTGTACTGGAGCGAACTCAAACGCTCGCGTTCCATCGAAGGCTTCCTGGCGGCATGGACACATGAACTGCGCACACCGCTCAGTAGTATCCGACTACAAGCCGAAGCCATCGCCGACGGCAAGAGCACACCGGAACAACAGGACGCTTTGTTGAAGCGTTTGCTCGAAGACACGACTCGCCTGGAATCACAAGTAGAACGCGCGTTGGAGCTTGCGCGTATCGAAGGCGGCGCCAATCTGCTGCTGAAACCGGTGCCGATCAAACAAGTTGTCAATCGCACGCTGAACTCCTGGCGAGAGACGGCGCAAAAGCCGATTCAACTGCAAGTCGACATCAATGACGCCGTGGTCCTGGCTGATCAATTCGCGTTGCAAACCATACTGCGCAACCTGCTGGACAATACAGTACGCCATGGCCGAAGCACTGATCAGATTATCCAAGTCCGCTCCGTCGTCGATGGAGACAAAATCCATATTATTTATCAGGACAATGGCTGCGGCTTTGTCGGCGACACCAAAAATCTCGGTAAGCTGTTCCACAAGGGAGCGGAATCTCAGGGGGCCGGCGTTGGTTTGTACTTAATTCAGACGCTTATGGATCGCATGGGCGGACACGTTAAATTTAGCTCCCCCCAAGGATTTCAAGCCGACATGTGTTTTAAAGTTGAGGATAGCCATGCATAGCGAACAGATACCAACTCTATCTTCGGCACAAGCTCAACTCCTCGTTGTCGAAGACGAAACCAATCTTGGCAAAACTCTCGTGGAGCAACTGGCTGCGAATGGTTTTGCTACTCGCCTGGCGTCGTCACGCGCCGAGGCTATGCAAACCATTGCCGAGCAGCAGTTTCATTTGGCGCTCCTTGACGTCGGCCTACCGGATGGCTCGGGATTTGACGTGGCAAGACAACTGCACCAATTGCAGCGCGGTTGCGCGGTCATATTTTTAACAGCGCGCGGTGACCTTGAGGATCGCATATTTGGCCTGGAACTCGGTGCCGAAGACTACATCGTCAAACCATTTCATCTGCGCGAATTAATGCTGCGCATACGCAAGGTGTTAAATCGTTCGCAGTTCGTGATGGAGCCCAGTCGCCAGGATATTCTGCAAATCGGCGAGGCGAGAATTGATTTGCGTGCCTTTGCCGCGCATCGCGGCGAGCAAGAATTCCGTCTGTCACATCGAGAATGCGCCTTGCTAAAATTTCTGATCGAACGTCGTGGTCAAGTCGTCAGTCGTGATGAAATTCTGGATTTCGTCTGGTCGCCGGATGAATATCCGACACCGCGAACCGTTGATAATTTTATCGTTAAGCTGCGGCGCTTTGTCGAAAGTGATCCAGAGAATCCACAAATTATCCGCAGCATCCGTGGCGTCGGCTATCAGTTAACTTAGGGTTGGGAGAAATACATGCAGACAACTCGTCTTGAACGCGCTCTCAGCAAAAGCAATTTCAGCACGCCACCAATTTGGTTTATGCGCCAGGCTGGTCGTTATCACGCTCACTATCAAAACATACGCCAACGCTACAGCTTTGATCAAATCTGTAAGACTCCCGAAGTCGCGGCCGAAGTCGCCATGGGACCAGTCGACGAGTTTAAGTTTGATGCGGCTATCCTATTCTCGGACATTTTATTCCCGCTCGAAGCGCTCGGTTTTCCGCTCGCATACGATCCGGCCCCACACCTGGGTTTCCTGCTCAACAGCAAAGACGATCTCGCAAAACTGGACAGCAGTGACAACGCCAAAACCAAACTTGATTTCCAAGCCCAAGCCGTTGCCGCTACGCGAGCGCGCTTGGGTGACGACAAAGCCTTGCTCGGGTTTATCGGCGGCCCATGGACACTCTACTGCTACGCGACCTGTGGCAGCCATAAAGACAATCTGGATTCAGCGGTGGCCGGTTTTGCCGATGGACGTTGGCAAGGTTTTGCAGAGCGATTATTACCGATCCTAGCGCACTCCATGATTCAACAAGCCAAGAGCGGCGCATCCGCAGTGGCGATTTTTGATACGTGTGCGGGCTACGTCAATGCTGAGGTTTATGCGGAACAAATCGTACCTACCTTGACAAAGCTGATTCGTGAATTCAAACACACGCAACCGCTAGTACCGGTTATTTATTACAGCAAAAACACCGATGCCAGCCATTGGCGCACGTTGACTAACGTCGGGTTTGACTGCCTGGGAATTGATTGGCATGCCGATATCAAGGACGTGATTTTGGAATTTGCGGATCGTTGGGCTATCCAGGGTAATTTTGATCCTCATTTGTTATTGGCGGATACGCCGACATTTCAAAAACATCTCGAAACGTTCTTGCGCGAGGTACAGACGATTCCGGCGGAAAAACGCGCCGGCTGGATTTGCGGTCTTGGCCATGGCGTATTACCAAAAACCCCCGAACAACATGTGCATCAATTTGTTGATGCCGCGCGCAGGATTTTCTGATGACCAAAATCGCAACCAATCAACTGCTGGAAAAATACAACGTCCCCGGTCCCCGCTACACCAGTTATCCGACCGTACCGTTTTGGGATAAAACCCCGGATAGCGCCACGTGGTTTAAGACTGTCAACAAGGCCGTATCGACCCAGTCAACCGGCCAAGGCTCTGCGCTCTACATTCACATTCCTTTTTGCGAAACGCTGTGCACTTACTGTGGCTGCAACACGCGCATTACCAAAAATCATGCGGTGGCAATACCCTACATTGAGAGTGTTCTTGCCGAGTGGCATTTGTATCGTCGACAACTGCAACGTGAAACTATCGCGATTAGCGAGATTCATTTAGGTGGCGGCACACCGACTTTTCTCTCCGCCCAAGAGTTGCGCCGGTTGATGGACGGGATTCTTGCTCATTGCGATGTACAGTCGGGAGCGGAATTTTCTATTGAAGTGGACCCGCGCGTTACCAACAGTGAGCAGTTGCAAGTGCTTTACGATGTCGGGTTTCGGCGCGTCAGCATGGGTATTCAGGACTTTGATCCGACCGTGCAGGAAATCGTGAATCGCATCCAACCCGAAGCCGGCGTTGCCAAAGTCGTCGCGGCAGCGCGCGCCATCGGTTACACCAGCATCAATTTCGATCTCATCTACGGCTTACCAAAACAAACCGAAGCCAGCATTGAACAGACATTTCAGGCCGTACTGCGACTGCGTCCCGAGCGAATTGCCTTTTACAGCTATGCACATGTGCCATGGATCAAACCAAGCCAACGACGCTTTACGGAAGCGGACCTTCCCGACGGCAAAGCCAAGCGTCGTTTGTACGAGCTGGGTCGCCAAAACCTTGAAAGCGCCGGATATCTGGAGATCGGCATGGATCATTTCGCTTTGCCTGGCGATAAGCTCTGGCAGGCGACGCAAGAACGTACGTTATTCCGCAATTTCATGGGTTATACCACCAAACCGATTGTACCGCTAATCGGTTTGGGTGTTTCGGCGATCAGTGATTCATGGTCGGCATTCATCCAGAATGAAAAATCACTGGAACGCTATCAGGCAGCGATCGCCAAGGGCGAACTACCTATCTTACGTGGTCACCTGCTGAGCGAAGAAGACGAGGCAATACGTACACACATATTAAATCTCATGACCAAGTTTGAAACATCCTGGTCTGAGAACGATCCAACAACCCGACATTTGCAGACCATGCAAAAGCAATTAGCTGATCTGGCCAATGATGGCATCATCGAGTTACGGGATGATCACGTTCGCATAACCGAACAAGGACGGCCATTCATTCGCAATGTCGGCATGATCTTTGATGCGCGGCTGCATCGCGCCCAAAACCAAGCCACTCAATTCAGCAAGACGGTGTAAGCATGAAAGACACCGCGATTCTCCTGCTTAACTTCGGCGGCCCGGAGACCAATGACGACGTAAAACCATTCCTAATGCGTTTGTTCAACGATCCAAATGTACTCAGTGGTATGCCGCGTTGGCTCGCTTGGATTTTAGCTCGCATTATTGTTTTCCTGAAAACCAAACAATCAAAACGCATGTATGCCATGATCGGCGGTGGCTCACCGCAACGATATTGGACTGAGCGTCAGGCCGGGCTGTTACAAGAACGGCTACGAAGCCGGGGACAGGATGCAAAGGTTTGGATCGGCATGAATTACGCCCCGCCTTTTATCGAAGATACTTTGCGCGCCATGCGCACACATGAATATAAGCGCATTGTTGTTCTCGCGCTTTTTCCGCAGTTTTCCACCACCACCACAGGCTCCTGTCTGAATAACCTGCGCCGCGCTCTGCACCAGCTAAACTGGCAGCCCGAGCTCGTCTGCATTGAGAAGTGGCACGACGAGCCAAAATATATTGAGCTGGTAAGGGAACAACTGGCGGCGGTATGCGAAAGCTTGCCGTTAACGCAAACGCACGTTTTATTTTCGGCGCATTCGCTGCCGATGAAAATTATCGCTAAAGGCGATCCCTATCCGCAGCATATCGAGCAGACCGTGAAAGGCGCCGCAACCAAGCTCAGTCATAATTGGTCGCTGGCGTTCCAGTCACGCAATGGCCCTCTGCCCTGGCTGGGCCCGCACATCGACGACGAGATTAAACGACTAGCGCGGGAAGGTATTCGCAATCTGGTGGTGGTGCCGGTGAGTTTTGTCAGCGATCATATCGAGACACTTTACGAACTGGATATCGAATACGCAAAAATCAGCGAGCAAGCCGGTATCATCGACTATCGACGTGTCCCGACTTTCAATGACGACCCTCGCTTCGCCGACGTTCTGGCTGACGTCATCACTAAATATACAACGGCGCCGCATGCTGGGCCAAATTGATCGCAACATCCGCCAAGCAGACGTCTTCGGTGGCGGTATCTCCGGCCTGATTGCCGCTTACTTCGCCGCCAAAGCCGGCTATCGCGTGACGTTGTACGAAAAATCATCGCGCTTGGGCGGTTTGATTGCCACGCAGCAAACACCATATGGATTAGCGGAAAGTGCCGCGACCTCGATTCGCGCCAATGATTGCGTTCGCGAATTTTGTGCAAATCTTGGCATCAATCTTCTCAACGCCGACCCCAAGGCATCGGCGCGGTTTATTGTGCGAAACAAACGCCTGCAACGATTCCCGTTACAAATCCATGAACTCATCGGCATGGGACTACGGACTTTGTTCCGACGCGCCATCAGCCATGACCATGAACTATCCCTTGGGGCCTGGAGCGCACATCATCTCGGCCAAGCAGCGACCGATTATCTGCTCAATCCTTTCACCACGGGCATTTATGCAGCCGATCCTTATGAACTTGATTTAGACGCAACCTATCCGCAATTACGCTGCCGCGACGGCCACAGCTTGATCACCGACAGATTGCGTAGACGAGTTTTCAATCGCGATCATATTAAAAAACACGATACCATCCGCATGACGGCTCCCGCTGGCGGCATGCAGGAAATCATCGATAAACTTGCGACCTATCTCAACCAGCATCCACAGGTCACCATGAAGCTGAGTACTGACGCTAGCATTCGTTCGGATGCCAATACGATCTTATGTGTTCCAGCACCAGCGGCCGCACTGCTATTGAACAAAGCCGCACCGACAACGTCCACTGCGCTGCATAAGATTCGATATGCTCCCATGGTTTCCGTGACTGTTTTTGCGCGACCGCAAACACCAGCCCAGAATCCGCCAGGCGTGGGTTTTCTGGTACCGGCACGAGAAAATTTGAATATGTTAGGCGTTCTCTACACCTCAGCGACGTTTAGCGGACGCAATGACAACAACAGCAACATCGCCGTTTTTACGATCATGCTCGGGGGCACACGCCATCCTGAGGTCATATCCTGGGATGATGCTAGGATCACCACAGTCGTTCAGGAAAGTCTTCGCCTCATTCATGATACGACCTGGGAGATTCCCATGCAGATCATTCATCGTTGGCCACAAGCCATCCCGGTGTACGAACGCAATCTCCGCGACACCTGGAGCATCGCCACACAAGATTGGTGCGCACAACCCGGCAACATTATTTGCGGCAACTACACCGGCGAACTCGCCATCCGCAGCATGATTGAGAGCTGGACACAAACCGTATTGTAATGCTTGTCACGGCTTTACCGACCAGCTAAGCTTGGCCCAATAACCGATTAATCCAAATCCAGAGGTGCCTCATGAAAAGATTAACGCAAGTTCCGTTGCCGTTTATCGCCACATTAGGGTTTTTACTTCTGCTTGCCGGACCCACCGGCAGATTGCTTGCCGACGCACACAGTTTTGCCATTATTGGTGACGCCGGGCTCTGGAATAGTCATACGCGCGGCGTCAGGGACTCCATCAGCAAAAACGGCATAACCGATCTTATCCTACCTGGCGATAATCTCTATATCGGAACCTATGAGCTCGCCTGGCGCCCCTGGACTGAATTTCGTTTCCCCGTCGTCGCCATCGGCAATCATCATGGCGGCTATGACGCCGAAGTCAAATACTTCAAAATGCCCGGTGAATACTATGTGCAAGACATCGGCACCGACCTACGCTTTCTCGTTTTGAATTCAGACAATACCTCTACCGCCAGTGAGCAAGCTACATGGCTCGATATCAATCTGGAGAACTCGCAGGCTAAATTTAATTTTCTGGTTTTCCACCACCCACCCTTTTCAATCACCAAGAATCATAAATGGAAAGAGCGAGAAAAATTCCATAAAAATGTCTTGCCCATTATTCTCAAACATAAGCATAAGATCGACGCATTAATTGTGGGCCATGACCATATCGCCAGCCTTTTGACGCTTGATGAATTGCCGATGATTGTTTCCGGGGCCACTCATGAATTTCTGAATGCCTCGCCGGTCAATCACGTTGATCGAGACGTACATGTACAAACCCGTTGGTTGTTCCAGCCGGCGGCATTTTGGGTCAGAATGGATATCGATACGGAAGCTGACGATATCCAACTTAACTTCGTACATGCCAAAACAAATCAGAGCCAATGCTCCGTCGGCATCAAAGAAAGAAAGTTACAATTCAGTAGAAACTGTGCGGCAAGTATTTCCCCAAAATCATCGCCAATTTTTCGCGATTGATTGGCTTGGATAAGTAAGAATCCATACCTGATTGTAGGCACATCTGCTCATACTGGGGCAGAACGTGCGCCGTCATAGCAACAATCGGCGTATGATGATGTGTGTCCTTTTCCGTTTGACGAATAACTTTCGTGGCTCCAACGCCATCAAGATCAGGCATCTCGATATCCATCAATACCAGATCAAAATGCTTGTCCTTGAACATGGACACCGCTTCATTACCATTTTTAGCAATCGTAACTATACAGCCGTATTGTTCGAGAATCGCTTTGGCAAGAATCTGATTAACTTCATTGTCTTCGGCCAGCAGAATTTCACTGTTCTTTTTGCATACATTCTTGCGATTATCCACTTTGGGGCAAATGACCGACGCCTCTACCACAGTACTTTCATCTTTGGGCACGACCAGACGCGCCGGTAACGATAACCTAAAGATACTGCCCACATTCTCCTGACTGTCAAAATCAATCGATCCCTGCATAAGCTTGACAAGCTTTTGGGTAATGGCCAGACCAAGCCCACTGCCACCATACTTGCGCGCTGTACCTGAGCTAGCTTGTAAAAATGGCTCAAAAACTTTGTGCCAATTACTTTTCGCTATGCCGATACCAGTATCCTCGACATGAACCAGCAAATGATTCGCCACCATGCGGGCGTAGATTTTGACATAACCCTTTTCGGTAAACTTAAAAGCATTACCAACCAAATTCATCAGGATTTGCCGAAGTCGCATGCTGTCGCAGACAATCTTGGCGTCCGGAAGATCCACGTCATAAAGCAATTTAATGTTGGTCTCCGCCGATTTTACGGTGAAGAAATTATAAATGTCCCTGAGCAAAACATTGATATCGACATCCTCGGCGTGCATTTCCAAATGACCGGACTCAATCTTGGTCAGATCAAGAATATCGTTGATTATATGTAACAAACACTGCGCGGATCGATGCACCATCTGAATGTATTCACGTTGCTTACCAGTCAATTCAGAATCCAGTACAAGCTCACTGATACCAATAATGCCGGTCATGGGTGTTCGTATTTCGTGACTCACCGTCGCCAAAAATCGATCTTTCGCGGCATTTGCCGACTCAGCGTGTTCCTTCGCCTGCAGCAACTGCTCGGCATAGGCTCGTACTTTCGCCTCGCTGGCCAGCAGCTCCCTCTCCTTCTCGATAATATTGGATATATCAGTGATCGAACTTAGGCAGGCATAAGTGCCGGTGGCAGGATCAGTCACCGGACTTAAAGTCCCTTTTACCCAAATCGGATCCAAGCCCGACTGGCTCGTATATAACCGAAACTCAGCCTCGGCATCACAACGTCGCGCCATGGCGCGCTGCCATAGGATCCGAAACTTCATCCGATCTTCATGGTAAATAATTTCAATCCAGTTCTTGCCTTCAACATCCGCCGCAGAGCGGCGAATAATCTCGCAGCATTTCTGATTAATGAAAGTAATCATACCGGCCATATTCGTCTGAATGATGCCAACCGGCGAACGCACCGCTAGGTCACGAAAACGGCTCTCGCTGAGGCGCAACTTATCTTCTGACTGATTACGTTGATCAATGAGCGCACTCACCATCAAAGCAGTAAACGAACTTGCACCGATATAAAACTGCGACACGGTCATCATTTGCATGTGTCCGCCGTCGGCAAACGGTCCGATCTGACGGGACACGCACCACGCGCAGATAATCGAAAGAATAAATCCACCCACGACCGCACCACGCGAGCCCAACAAAACCGCGATTCCCACCAGCAACGCGAATGGAATGAACGTAAGTTCCGTGTCGTTTGCAAATACCATGGTCACAACAAAAAGGAAGACGCTGAACACCGCAGTTACCAGGGCGACTCTAGGTAAGCTCAGTTCAGGCCGCCATCGGCCACTTAGATAACTGGTTATCAACAACGTAAACGGCGCCATGATCATGACACCCATCGCATGACCCATCCACCAAAACATAAAGTTGTCATAGAGATTAGACATGTTATCGATACTCATTACCAAGATCGCGCCGATCGAAGCCACAATCCCGGTAGCAAGCAAGGTTGGAAACACTAGAAAATCAACTACGGACTGCACGTCATTGAGATAAAATTCCGGCTCATGTCTGGAACGTATCAAGCCGGCGCCGATCACAGCCTCAGAAATATTTACGAGTCCAAACAGAACAGCAATCATCGTTGATCGCTCATGCAGAAATATGTCGGAAAATAAATTGGCGACCAGTGCAGTTACAAGAATCGGCAACCAATGAGATACATGCGCGCGAATCAAAGCCGCGACTAGCAAGCCGCTAGGGAGCCACACCGCGGCAAAACGCCAGGTGGAAAAAGTAATCGCATGACCAAATTCCGCCGCAAGAACATACGCAATGAAAAATATCAGCAGTACTAGCAAGTGCAGGTTACGATCTTTTTGATTCAACAAGTGACATCAACCTCGGCAAAACTCTTATGGCTCAACGACTTTACGCAACAGCAGGCATCCAACTTCCATGCTAGATGGCCTGGTACTCAAACCAACCAGTTAAAACAAGATAATTTTTACAGGCTAAAAATAGCTATTGTTCTAGCGCGACGCGATTTTTTCGCAAAAGTGGAATGAGGTTTGCTCACCTTGAGAGTGCTGCGGCATTACGAGCGCAGAATTGAGTGTTGGTCTAAAGGATAGCTAAAGTGTTGGGGTGTAACATGACGCAACTTTCCCGAAAGCAGACAATGCAGACTGCAAATCAACCGTCGTTTAGTGATCATCCGATTTTCACTGATTGGTTAGGATGGGAGCCAACACAATCGCAGGTGGAAACGGATACTTATCAAGCTTTTTTTGAGATTGAAACAACGCATGATCTCGGCAAATATTTGCTGGCTATTATCGAGCGCGAAGATCATCAAACAAATGCCAGCGACAATCTGTATGATTTGAGCGACACCGAATCAAGAACCAATCAGTTTGAAGAGACTCATAGTGAGCATTGGTGGACGGGTGGGCGCCATGGTACCCATTAAATTGCCAATTACCATCTTTGGTTTTTTACTGTTGCAGGGATTAATTATTGGCGCGGGGGCGGTTATTGCCTGGCACCTCCTGACAATTATCGCCAATTCCTAGTTTTTCTCGAGAAACGTCGCCTGTCGCTGCATGGTCGGTTGACGCTTCAAATCCGGTCCGCCATGACCGGGAACCCCGAAATTGTAATGTCGCATTGGATCACGGCGCAGCAGCAAACGCGCAAATCCGGCCTCCGTCGCCAGTATATCGTCGTTAATTTTGCCAAAAAACTGTTGAGCCTGTGCCAACAAATGCGTCTCACCCACCAAACAGCCATTGTAAATTTGCCGACCATGATTTTTGGCTAGTCGCATCAATTCGCTCGCTCCAGCAATGCCACCATTCTTGGCGAGTCGGATGTTCCAGATACCACCTGCGCCGAATTTCACCGCCAGGCGTGCCTGCTCAAGACTACATAAGCTCTCGTCGAGCATGATCGGCAGACCGCTTTGCTGCTCGATAGCGGCGAGTTCTTCGTATAAATAAGACGCGATTGGCTGCTCAAAGACATTGACGCCCATTTTTTTTAAGTCGAGAGCCACCTGTACTGCATCGCCATAGGTTAAGGCAGCGTTGGCGTCGACCACGGTCAATGCTGCCGGACCGAGATGTTTGCAGGCATCCGCGATCAATCGCACCTGATCAGGCGAGCTTAATTTAAATTTGAATTTCCGAAAACCGGCGACGCGGGCAAGACGTATAACGCCAAGCATCGCATACTTGCTAATCAGGGGAATGGTGCAAACATCCGCACGATTACCGCTGATCGATTCAGATTTAATCGCTGATGGATTTTTATTTTTGTACCAAAGATCGTGCAAAGCCAGGTCAATCGCGCCAAATGCCGCAAGATTATTTTGTGCATCCGACTCCAGCCAGCGAATCCCCAAAGTCTGCTGCAAATTACTGCCTTGATCGATAAGCAACCCCGAAAGCCAGGAGTCCCAGAATTTCTTGAGAGCAATGAAGACGCTGTCAATATCTTCACCGGTAAGATAAGAGCGAGGAATTGCTTCGCCGTAGCCGACATTACCGTTACGATCCTCCAACCTAATAAATATCGAATGATTGGCGTCGCGAGCGGCGGCGGCGTGGGTAAAACGAAAACGAAACGGCAGGTACAAAGCAAATACATCTAGCTTGCTTATCCGCATGATTACGCCAATTTCTGCCGCGGGAACGGCACCGCGAAAACCAGACGCGACACATCTTTGGCAACACGGACCGGATTCTCAAAGATCAAAGAGTGCGCCGATTGTTCATAGCTGATGATACGAACCTGCGCATGGCGGAGGACATCAATGGTTGCCCAGTTGTTGATAATGGCATCATGTTCCGCGAGCAAAACATTCGTAGGCGGCAAAGACTTGCCGCACCGCAAACCCCGAATCACCGCCCGCCGCATCCGATAAGTCGCCAGACAAAAAGAGGGACTAACTTTGGTAATACGATGACGATCTGCTGCAATGTAATTTTGCCATTGCGCGTTGGAGGTAAAATCCGTCGGTACCCATGGCAACTCCAAATCCCAGGAGTTACCAAAAATACCGCCTATCACGACATTCATCTTACCGGTTAGCGATAAATCACGGCGCGGAATGATGCCTGGCGCAATCAAAGTCAAACTATCCAGTTTATGGGGCATCTGCAGCGCATAATACAGACCAAGCAAACCACCCCATGACATACCCACCAAATGCAAAGATGGACTGCGCTGAGTAATCAAACTCAAAACAACATCCAGCTCGTTAATCGCCGCCGCGGCGGAAGCCAAATAACCTCGGCGACCGGAGCTTTGGCCCCAGCCACTGCGATCAAAACTGTAGACCGCCACGCCTTGGGACGCCAATGCCTCCGCGGTCTTGGCAAACCATTGACTATGGCTTTCCACGCCATGCAAATAGACAACCGCGCGATCCATGGCCTGATTTGCCGACCACGAAACCAGATTGATGGTTTCGCCCGACTTTAGCTGAAGTTTTTCGACATGTGCTGCCATTGTTCCATCCGCATAGTGTCGATCTTGATTATTTCCATTATACTCGTAAAGAAATTAATAACAGTATTCTTGATTTATGATCGCATCTAATGGTCATGGCAACAACAGTGCGCACCTTCATTGATAAAATTGCTGGCGATATTTTTGTGGGTATCAGCCGGCATCATTTGCGGCGATTTCTGCGTCATACGACCCAAACGCAAGCAATTCAGCAACAACAACTCAAAGAAATTCTCAAAAACTCGGATAACTCCGATTTTGGCCGAAAACATAACTTTGCAAAAATCAACTCCACCGCCGACTATCGCCAACGCGTTCCCATCCATGAGTACGAAACCTTGCGACCATGGATTGAAGCAGTCTTCGCCGGCAATACCCAGGCACTATTCAATGATCCCGCAGCCACGCGCGGCTTCGGTTTTACCAGTGGTACAGCAGCAGCACCCAAAATCATTCCTTTTACCACAAGTGCTATCGAGACATACATACGTGGCTGGCTGCTTTGGGGAATAGAGGCGTTTCCCGCACACCCACATGCCTACAGCGGAAAAATCCTGGCTCTAACCGGCGAGGATAAGCAACAACTGACAAATACCAAACTGCCGATCACCAACATGGCCAGCCTCACAGCCAGCAAACAGATGCACCTGGTACGACGTCGCTATATCATCCCATCCTGGGTCAACACGATATCCGACACGGCCACGCGCTTGTATCTGACAGCTCGCATCGCCCTGGAGAATCCTGACATAACTTTTGTCACAACCGCTAATCCCAGTACTCTGATCACTCTGGCTCGTCTGATCAGAGATGAAGCACCGGCAATGATTCGTGATATTCATGACGGCACTGGCCCCGCGAATGTCGCCGGCCAACAGCAACGACTGCGACCTAACCGGCAACGCGCAAAAATCCTCGAACAATTAGCCAATCGCGGAAAGTTGCGTCCCGTGGACTATTGGCCGAACTTAGCTCTGCTCGCGGTCTGGTTGGGCGGAACGTTATCGTGGTATCTGCCGGAACTGGAGCACTGGTATCCCAACATTCCCAAACGAGACCCAGGTCTTATCGCCACGGAGGGACGATTCACCATACCATTTGCAGATAATGACAATAGTGGCGTCCTGGCTATTGAAAGCGGCTATTTCGAGTTTTTGCCATCAGGAACCGTGGGCGATCAAACTCTCGAAGCTCACGAACTTGACGTAGGAGGTGACTACGAACTTATCGTCACCACGCATGGCGGGCTTTTCCGCTATCGTATGCATGATATTGTTCGCTGCGTTAGCAAGTTAGGTGACTCACCACAGCTGGCGTTTCTCCGTAAAGACGCTGGATTCTGGAATTTCACCGGCGAAAAAATTTCAGCGGAACAAGTCGCAGAATGCTTGGCACGTCTGCATCGAGAGTTCCGTATGCCAACGACACATCTCGCTCTGGCACCAGTCTTTGCGGAAACGCCACACTATGCTCTCTTAGGTGAAAGCGATACTTTTGTAGATGTTATCCCGAACGATCTCGCCCGCGCATTCGAGCTGCACTTAAAAGATGTCAACATCGAGTATCGCGACAAGCGGCATTCTGGACGCCTTGGTGCTGTTCAGTTTCGCGAAATCACGGTTGGTTCCTGGGAACGGTGGAAAGCCATCTGGCGACAACATTCCGGTGCTTCGCTGGAACAAGTAAAGCCACCGATCCTCATCTCTGATATAAAACTGTTAGATAAATTACTACAAAGCTGAAGGTCAAATCATGAGCGCAAATTTTCTGTATAAGACAGCATTGATTACGGGCGCATCAAGCGGTATCGGCAAAGATTTGGCCTTGCATCTTGCCCGCCGCGGCTGTCATGTCGGACTCATTGCCAGACGCATGCAAGAGCTCGATACACTTGCTCAGCAAATTCGCGATTTAGGTGGTCATGCCGTTGCAGCACCAGCAGATGTAACAAGTCCAGAAAGCATCCGCGCAGCGGTACATAGCATCGAAGCACAAATTGGTGGCACGGAGCTTTTGATCGCGAACGCCGGAGTCAGTATCCGCGTACATGCGACGAACTTCGATCCGCAGAAAATTGCTCATATATATAATGTGAATATCCTAGGCTTGAATAATACCATCGCCGCTGCCATCGCCGGCATGATTCAACGTCGGAAAGGTCACATTGTCGGAATCTCAAGCCTGGCATCTTATCGCGGTCTGGCGGGGCACAGCAGCTATTGCGGCAGCAAAGCCGCAATCAACGCGCAATTGGAAGGCCTACGTGTGGAGTTGCGCGCGCATAACATCAAAGTCACCACGGTCTGTCCTGGCTACATCAAGACGCCCATGGTTGCACATCATAGCTTTCGGCTGCCTTTTTTGATGGAGCCGAGCGAAGCCGCATCGCGTATCGTGCGCGCGGTCGAGCGCGGCTGGCGACGCTATGACTTCCCTTGGCAGACAGTACTGGCGGCAAAAATCATGGCGCAGCTGCCGGCCTGGTTATACGACCGGCTGCCACAACCATACAAAAACACGTCACCTAAAGCGTAATCCACGTTGCAATCAACGGCAAAATCTCAGCTTCATTGATCTTCGCATCAAAAGATACGTTGTTTCCCGTCAGCGTTTTGTAGCTAAATTTGCGATAGCTGAGATTCGGACCAACGTAAACATTGCTACTGGCTTTGAAACCATAGGCGACATCAATCTGAAAGCCGGAACCATCTTCGTAGGTAGTTCGTGTGTTGGTGTCATTCACTTTGGATTTGTATTCAGCATGCAGATAGTAAGTTAACGATAGACGCAGGCTATCAGCGATATAACCGATGGTCGGACCGTAGGCGGTACGTTCATACTCAGTAGTGGTTAATGAACCGGAGCCAGCCTTTTCTTCGAGAAAGCCTTGATGATACATGAGGCCAAAGTAAATTTTCTTGCCCGTGATATAGCCAACATGAAGATCTAAAGGAAATATCGTTCGCTCGTAGCGACTGGCGGGATCAACGCCAGCATCTCTTGAGAGAATCGACGATTCGTATTGTAGGTAAATTGTTGACAGTCCCAAGCTTGCCTGTGCCAACGCCACCTGACTCGCGGACACAATCGACAGCGCTGCCGCCAAACTCAACCACTTCCTTAGCATCATAACTTGCCCTCCTATTTTTTGGCATGTCGTTCTTGAAGTACCGCCGCCAGCTCATTTAATTTAAGGACCAGCGGCTTCAAATCGTCATCCTTACGGATCGTGCAGCGTTTTTCATAACGTCCCTGGATCATATCATCCAAAAATCGACTGATACTAATCACCGGTCCATAGATACGATGCGTCATCCGGATCACTACCGTAAACAGTACCACTATGTAGAGAATTAATACGATAGCCAGCTCCAACGAGCCACGATTGAAGGTCTCTTCCAGTAAGTGCTCCCAACCAGCGGTCTGTTCAACCCGTAGCAGGACCTCGTATTGCGCCAAAAATGCTTTGGCGATCAGCAACGTGATTAAGACAATAAACAGCAAAGAAACGGACAAAATATATGCACCGATACGAATCTGCGCGAATGGCTCGACGAAAAAATTTCTCAGAGTGCGTGCTTTAGCCACAGCCGTCCCCCAATTACATGTAGCTACCCGATTTTCATAATTATAACCCGTTGCCGGTACCAGAGCTATCTTTGGCGACAAAAACCTCCCCTGAACACGTGCGGCTGACGTGAAGCTAGCAAAAAACTATGCTATATTTGGCTGGTATGCATCGAGGTGGGGTTTGAAAAGCAAATTTTTTGTATTGCTAGGCGTGAGTCTTTGTTTCGCTTGCACAGCCAATCAGCGTGCACGCATAGATGCCTGTTTGTTTGACACCATCGGCGGCACGGTGTTTTTGAACCCCCAACAAGTCACTGCAAAAGAGCTGCACCTTGATACCGGGATATTAATTGGCAAGCCAGTCGTTATTGAGGGCAAAGTCAGTAGCATCGGCAAATATCAAACACATGTGGTTTTGCAGGATGAAACCGCGGATATTCTGGTCGTCGTTACTGACATTGTCGCCAATGACGGCGCCATCGAAAGCCGCCTAAATCAAAACATCCGTATTCTGGGGACCATGGAACGCGGCAAAAGGGGCCTACCCTTTGTCGTAGCGCGAGGTATCAGCAAGTCCAAATCCAGGAAGAAGACTACCTAGGCAAGGCCAATAAATATGCGATTATTTCTGTATGTTTTTCGCGATTACATGAAATATGTCATCGGCTCCATTGCACTATGTGTATTTCTGTTCGTGATGTTCGATTTTATTCATAAAACCACCAAGTACTTTGATCGTTATCAGCCATCAACCAAACTGATCGTACAGTATTATTTCTATCAGATTCCTAATCTGTTAAATCAGGCATTGCCGATTGCCTCGCTGTTAGCATCCGTCGTTTGTATGGTCTTATTAAGCCGAACCAATGAGATTACGGCCATGCGTGCCGCCGGCATGGGACCGCTTCGTGTCGGCCTACCGGTTGCCCTGGGTGGACTCACTTTAAGCCTGATTTCTCTGATCGTGGGCGAGGTCGTCGTTCCGCGCACCTCTGATCGCATGCACTATGTTAAAGAAGTTCAAATCGAAGGCGATGTCGGCGGCGATTCCGTCATCGGCTCAAGCTGGATTCGTGATCACAACCGCCTGATCAATTTTCGCGAGTATGATCCCATCAGCATGAGCCTGAATCATGTGCGCATCATTCATACTGGCATCAATTTCCGGGCCAAAGAAAATCTTGAGGCGGAGTCGGCAACCTACGATGCTCAAACTGATCAATGGCAACTGAATAAAGTCAAAATCCTCTATTTTCGTCCCAATGGCACCCTCGCTCATGCGGAGAAGCGCGAATTTCAGGTGCAACCCCTACCTATCGATCCCAAAAAACTCAAGCGCGATCGACGCGCGGCAAACGAGAGGAGCTTACGCGAACTCTATGACCTGGTGGGCCGTGGCGAACGTTCAGGCGCTGATATCTCCAGTTACAAAGTTGATATGCACGTAAAGTTCGCTTTTCACTTTGCCGCATTTGTCGTCGCATTGATGGGATTAAAATTCGGCTATCGTTCCGAACGTAGCTTCGAGACCGCTCGCAGCGTTCTTATCGCCCTGGCCATTGGTATCAGCTATTGGTTTATTCTTAATGCCGGCATAGCACTTGCTCGACGTGATGTTTTGCCACCCATCATCGGCGCCTGGATGGCGAATGTCGCGATCTTCTCGATAGCGAGCTTTGAGATCTGGCGAACACGCTACAATTGAATTAGATACGCAAGGCTACTTAGCCTTGCGCTCCCATTTTGCGGAAATCACCGAGACCAGCACGGTCATGAACAGAATTCCGACGATCACTGCCAGACTCTGACCCGGAGAAAACCAATGCCCCTTGTCCAAGGGATACCAGTATTCCAGGTTCATCTTCACGCCGACAAAAATCAAAATCACACTCAGGCCGTAATGTAGATATTTAAAGATATCCATAAAACCAGCGAGCATGAAATACAAGGCACGCAACCCAAGAATGGCGAAAATATTGGATGTGAAAACGATAAAAGGATCTTTACTGACACCAAAAACCGCGGGAACACTATCAATTGCAAACAGCAAATCAGTACTTTCTACCACCAACAGCACGATAAACAGTGGTGTCGCGAACCACTTGCCATCGACTTTGACGAAGAAATGTTCTTTATCGCCGTTACTGGCAATCGGTATAAACTTCTTCGCCCAACGCACGACCCAGCCTTGTTCAGGATCAAGATCGTCTTCTTTTTGAAAACATAGACGAATACCCGTGTAGATCAGAAAGAAACCAAAAACCCACATCACCCAATGAAAACGATATATTAGCTGCGCGCCAGTGATGACAAAGAAAAAACGCATCACAATAGCGCCGAATATCCCCCAAAACAGCACGCGGTACTGATTAGCTATGGGAATGCGAAATGCCCGAAACACCACGGCAAAAACGAAGACATTGTCCATGGACAACGACCACTCAATCAAATAACCAGCAGTAAACTCGAGCGCTTTTTCCTTGCCGGCCATCTGATAGAGAACAAAGTTGAAGATACCGGCCAGAGAGCACCAGAACATGGTCCACAAAGTAGATTCACGAAACGACGGTGCGTGATTCTTCTTGTGAGCAACCAGGAGGTCAAAAAAGAGCAGGAACAAAATAATAATACAAAAGCCGACCCAGTGAGCATAGCTCCACTGGACATGATTTGTCGCATCCACGTTGCGATCACCCTTTCCTTAGTCGTCCAACTAGTCGTCTAAAAGACTACGTAACATCCATGCTGTTTTTTCGTGTAATTGCATACGTTGTGTCAGCAAATCCGCTGTCGCCTCATCGCTTGCCTTTTCCGCGGCCGGGAAAACCTTACGCGCGGTCTTAACCACCGCCTCCTGGCCCTCAACAAGTTGACGGATCATATCCTTGGCGTTTACATGACCTGAACTCTCCTTGATGGAGGTTAGTTCGCCAAATTCAGCGTATGACCCCGGCGCCGGTGAGCCAAGCGATCGGATCCGCTCGGCGATGAGATCCACTGCCAACGCTAATTCCGTATATTGTTGTTCAAACATCACATGCAGAGTTTGAAACATCGGGCCAGTGACGTTCCAGTGAAAATTATGCGTCTTGAGATACAAGGTATAAGTGTCCGCCAACAAATGCGACAAACCTTTGGCGATGTCCTTGCGATCATTCTCGGCGATACCTATATCGATTTTCATGTTGTTTCTCCTTTGATCGCGTCAGCAACGAATGCTCACTGGTCTTCAAGTGCTAATGTACCGTAAATTCAAAAACTATGTCTACCGAATGTAGTCGGCGCCCAAACGCAACCATCCACCCTGCATCGACAATGAGTTCAATAGAACCTTAAATGATAATAGCCCTTCGGGAATGATATCGCGCTTTACATTAATCTCAGCGGCGAAAAACGCCCCCGCCTTTTCTTGCATGAATCGCAAAAGATCAGGATCAATCGCCTCAGGCGACGTGATCTTTACACCGTTAACGCGGCGGGCCAACCAACCGTTCTGTAATGGATCGAGCACATACAACACATCGAGCCGAATATTTTCTGCCACTTGCTTGGGACCATTTTGCTCCTCGACCTCCCGACGAACAAAACGTTGCGCGCTTACGGTAATACTTAGACGATTCCCATCCTGAAAACGGAGTAACAAAGGACTTTTATCGGTCAAAACCAGGTACCAGTCATCGTCACGAAGATCGATTCGCAATTCTTCCGGCACATCGTCATAAACCGTTTCGGCGAGGCTCGCCGCATCCTGATCGGCTATCTTTAGACCAGCAAGAAGAATATCTAAAGTGTTAGCCAGACTGCTTTCGTGCAAAGAAGCTTCGATATTACTTTTGCCCAGTGGTGCCGGCGGCGGGGTTGCCGACCCCAAATCATCATTGCGAGCAAACAAGAAATTGGCTTGCAACACGTCACGGGTCGTACTTGAACTGCCCAACATTGGCTGAAACCCCAAACGCACCAATGGTTTGTGGAAATTTAGGGCATAAGCGGTATTGGCTTGCGCCAATAATACCTGCATTTGCTGATTCAATTCACCCGCAACCTTCTCACTGGTACGCTGCGATGCAATCCGATCTCCTTGCGGCTTCATTTTCTGTGCGCGCCGCCAAGCGATGCGACGAATAAGCGGTGGCGCACTGACCGAGGTTATTGTGGAACGAGTATTACATTGAACATCAGCGGGATAAGCAAAAAATTTCTCTCCATCAAACCCCAGACGCTTATAGGCAAATATGGATGTCGTCCCTGAGGTATTCACCGCAACCCGCCCTTGTCTGGCGACACTGGAAGACTTGGTATTCCCTTTAAGCTCCATGCGCACATCGGCCGTCTGCTTATTCGGATAAAAGATCACTCGTCCCGTCGCCTCGGTATGAGCACGACCGGAAACTTGCGCACCAAGAATCGACTCGCGAATGGGTGATCGTTCATCCACAACCACAACCGGCTCATCCCCGATCACACTGCTGCGTACATTCACCTGAGCGTTATTGTGGGCGAACGCCTGACGCAACCGCTGTGTTACGCGAACAGCTTGTCCACCTTCAACCAACCAGCCATGAATATGCGAAAGCTCCTGCACGGTTTCGACATCAAGCGAACGCAACTTTTGGCCAGCAATAAGACGACGCATAGCTTCAAGCTTATCCAGATAATCCTGTCGTGGATTAGCAGCATAGTGAAGCCGACTGTAAGCACGATAGGTACGCAATTGTTGCCGCATCTTTAAAAACGCCTGGTTATCGAGACCATCATAAGACTTAAAGTAGCGGGAAACGAGTTCATCCAAAACCGCGATATCGGGGCCTTGCGCACCCCGAGCCAACTGCTCTTGCAGCTTTTCCCAACCCAGATAACGAAACCAACCGGCGGCAACATCCGGTCCGCTGGCATTAAGATATTTTTCTAATTCGTTCATTGCTTTAACAAGTTGATTGCGTGCCGATGTCATGGCGGTGGCATCGATCGACTTAAATTCAGCTGGCGCCGCCTGTAGCAGCTGCTGTAATTCCGCCTCAACATTATCATCCGCAAGTACCGTGACCTCAGCAAACCCCGATACACCCAGAGTCGCACCGATAACAATCAGCACTCGCGCACTAAAACCTTTTATCGACTGCATAAACATAAAAAATCCTTCACTGCTCGCATTATCTGATAACTCGAAACTCATTATATGGCTGACATTCACGCATGGCCTCGGCGAACATTGCAACATGCGCGCCACGAGCAACGGCATGGGTGAACGCATCTGTAGCAAAATAGCAGCGCGGTTTATACCGGAAACTTCGTGTCAACAGCCGTCGGAGTCGCCATGCAATATAGCTGTATGGCTCCACCTGTCGGCATGCCAAGACAGCTTCAGCCGCCATTGCGCC
>CAZZCU010000009.1:0-29687 GCA_964652825.1 uncultured Oligoflexales bacterium | reverse complement strand
CTGGAATACGGCTTGCATTTGCCTGACCTCGGCAACGCGACTTCGGAAAGGAAGCAGCATGCGGTCATTGTTACTATTTGTATCGGTACTCGCAATCGCGCCTGTGGCGCCCGGCTCCGCCAGTGATATCGATATCATCACCAAGAACGGCCACAACGAGATCGAGAATGCCTTTCGCGCCTCGCGACCAGCCTGGCCAATACGCGGCCTGCGACAGTTGCCGACGGTCTGGGCGCATCAAGCAACCAAGTATTTTCCTGACCAGCCCGCCATGGCGGAGACGTTAAAAGCCATGCAATACGGCAGCCCGGAATTTGCCGCCGAACTACAGAAACGCTACGGTCTTTATTATGACCCAAGAATCACCAACGATGGTCTGCCGCTTGCGCTGACCAAAACCGATGCCGGCTTTGATCTCAGCATTCAACAAGATCAGGCGCTTGCCGAACCAGGCTTTACGATTAACTGCCGCTCCTGTCACTCTGGTACGTTGTTCACCAAAACTTCGGCCGAGACTTTCTACACAGAGGGAATCAGCAATGTTTTCTTTGACTTTGAACGCTTCAATGCCGACGTACTGACGGCAGCGGATGTTTCGATTGGTAACCTGTTCCAACGCAATCCGGACCGCAATTCCATGGTCAACGCTGCGGACTACTACGGCCGATTGCTGACGTACGTCCGTCGCCCCTATCCGGAATTCGATCTGCTTTTGGGCTTCCAGATTTTTTACGGGCGTTTTCGCCTGCCTCGTCACCGACATTTAGAGCATGACGTGCAATCCTATCTGAAAACCCAATACTGGGTGAATGTGGGGACTAAATTACGCGGCGAAGACAGCCAGGGTCTCTACGTTGACGGTGGATTCTATGGCAATCCGTCGTCGATCATGTATGGCATGGCCTTCTCGCTCGACTCCAGCGGCCAGGATTTTGTCGCCGCCGACGCAAGCTTTGCCAAGCATGGTATTCCCTACCTGACCACCATCAAGCCGCCGGCGTACCCATATATCGATCAACTGGACAGCAAGCAAACTGATCGCGGCGCCAGCATCTATCAGACCAACTGCAGCGGATGCCACGGCCAGTACCGGCGCGATGATGACAACCGCTACACGCTGACCAACTATCCAGGGGTTATCATTCCGCTTGAGAAAATCGGAACCGATGCTTTGCGTGCGATGGACACGGGCTTTGGCGGCGCCAATACCGGCAACTCCTGGCTCCAACCACCGCAACTGGTGGCGACGCGTGGCTACAAAGCTCCACCCCTGCATGGTATCTGGGCACGAGCTCCCTATCTGCACAACGCCTCGGTCCCGACTATCCGGCAATTGTTGCGACCAGAGCAAAGAACAACCCGCTTTGCTATTCAACCGTTTCCCAATAATCCTGATAACTATGACAACATCAACATTGGCTGGAAAACGATCGCGCTGAAAAATGCCGATGAAGCTAAAGCATTACGCCGTCAAGATCCTTATGTGCGCATCTATGACCCTGATCAATATCCGCACGGCTTGACCAATACGGGACATATTTTTGGTAGTCATCTGAACGATCAGGAAACAGATGACCTAATTGCATTTCTCAAGTTACTGTAGGGTGCATGAAACAACCGCACGCAAATCACTGTCGATTTTTGTGGATGACCAGCGGCATCCTTATCGCCCTGTTGGGCACAACGCCGGCTCTTGCCACACCCACCATCAACTTCGATATGAGCGAGTATTGGGAAACGTTTAGCAACCAACCATACGGCGAAGGTGCGTTTCCTGATGCGAATGTCTGGTATGAACGCATTCGTATCGGCGTGCATCCGGAGCAACCAACCGCGCTAAAATTCAATATTCCACCTCAAGGCACTGGGACCTACATTAGCCTTACCGTTTATTCGCAACGACTCGGCGCTATGATTGATGAACGCTCCACCATTCATTCCGGCAGGCTGCAAACCAATGCGGACGGCAGTTACACCATCCATGCATTGCCAGCCAGCCGCCTGAATGGGAATACGCCCCCCGACAATACATTTCTGCTTTATGACGATGGCACACAAGGTGTGAGCTATCTGGAAATTTGGTTTAGAACTTACGACATTCGCGAACAAAATCGACCGGCACTGCCGCACGTCATGGCCGTTGATCCTGATGATTGGACACAACCCATAGAACGACCGAAAAACATTGTCGCGTATCGACCAAGCCGACTAACACAAGTGGACCTGCTACCGCCGGCGCCGGATCACAACGGCTGGGTGCGATTTTTTCGCCCGCCAACCACCAATGGTCTGTACGCGAATCCCGACACCACCTATTTATCAGCACGCATGATCCAATCGCGACAGCTCGATCTGGTGACGGTTATCCGCTTTAAAAAACCCGATGCGAAAAGTTGGTCGTTTTGCATGGCGGGTGGATTGTGGCAACAGACCGGTAGTTGTTTGAGTCATCTCAATGCTGTTTATGATAACGGCTATATCACTATCGTCATAGCGCACTCTGATCCAAGAAACATAAATGAGCAGCGCCGCTACAACTACCTGCCGCAAACCACCTTTCGTCTCGGCACCGGCGCCATCTATCGTAATCTTTTGCCTGAGGAAGACTCACCGCATTCCATCTTGAAAGTACCACCACTGCCACGCTCCTCCGAACGACCACCCGAGTTTGACACCGATAGTTTTGCCGCTGATCAGACCATGGGCGAATTCGCACCTGTTGGAATTCAATGTCGGCGCCGGACAACAAACGGGCGTGCGAATTATGCGGAGCTACCATGCAATTGGCGCAATTCCTTGCAGCAACTGAGCGACTATCAGAATCAGCTACCGTAGATTACTGGGAAAAAATTCCGGTGCATGTGGTTTGCGCGATCGACGCGGTTTAGGTAATGGCAGTTCGCCACCGTCAGTCACAATCAGTTGTTCGCGCATGTTTCTATAAAAACCGGCAAAGCTGTCGGCAAGAATATGCTGTCGCATCTGCGTCATCAAGCGATGATAAAACCACATGTTGTGATAACCGATCAATTGCCAGCCCAGTACTTCGTCCGATTTGACCAGATGATGCAGATAAGCAATGGAATAATGCGCGCAAGTCGAGCAGGAGCATTCCGGGTCCAGAACGTCTTCGGAAAATTTATAAACACCGCGAACCAGTCGAAGTCGCCCGCGCGAGGTAAAAGCCACGCCCTGCTGCGCGAGTGCCGTCGGCAGAATACAATCAAACATATCCACGCCGCGATGAACCGCCTCCAACAAATCAATGGGTGTACCAACGCCCATCAAATAGCGCGGCAAATGCTCCGGCAATTCCGCCGCCGCCAGCTCGGTAAAATCCTCGCGCATGGTTTTGGTCTCACCAACAGCCAACCCGCCAATGGCGTAACCATCAAACGGCATATCCGTCAGAGCCTTGGCGCTATCGCGTCGCAAGTCCTCGAAACAAGCACCCTGAACAATTGCAAACAAGGCCTGCTCGGAATCACCACGCGCCCGCAAACTACGCTCGGCCCAACGATGTGTCAGCTCCATTGCTGCCTTGGCGGTATGCCAGTCAGCAGTCGCCGGAATACACTGATCGAGCACCATCATAATATCGCTGCCGATAGCACGTTGTGTAGCAATGCTTACTTCCGGACTCAAAAAAATCGAGCGACCATCGATATAACTTTGAAACGCCGCGCCTTCTTCGGTAATCGTGCGACTTTCCGCCAAAGAAAAAATCTGGAAGCCGCCGGAATCCGTTAACACGGACTTAGGCCAACGCATAAAATTGTGAATACCGCCGACACGAGCGAATACATCCGGCCCGGGCCGCAGCAACAAGTGGTAGGTGTTGGCGAGTAATACCTGCGAGCCCGCTTCGAGCAAAAATTCCTTACGATGTCCCTTAACCGTGGCCTGGGTGCCAACCGGCATAAACAGGGGCGTGATAACTTCGTTGTGTAACGTACGAAAGCGCGCGGCGCGCGCCCGCGATCCCGAGGCTTTGGCCTCTAATTTAAATTGCAAACGTTCAGTCATGGGATAGCTGGTGTACCAAAAAGACCCGTACCAACCAAGCGAAGTTTATTGGCGGGCTTTAAAAGCCACGCCTCTGGAGACCAGCGGATTGCCGCTCGCATCCTCGGCGGTAATCAGCAAATTCATTTGCGAGTTGATCGCCAATGCGCCAGGCGTCCCGAAGATTGCGCGAGTCGTACTCGATGCTGCTAACTTCGTTAACATCACCGCTCCAGGAGTATTACTGCGGCATGACAGCAATCCCGTGGTTTTATTGCAGACAAACACGCGTGTGGCGTCCTTATTGGCAGCAACCAACATTTGCGGCGTCAATTGCGATTCGGTTAGGCCGACAAACAACTCCTGAACCGCTGCACCACCCAGCGGCTGCGCGACACCACCATTGGCGGGCGGATTATAGGGAAAACTCTTCAAAAAAGCTTTCTGCACGCCTTCGATATCGTCCGCATAGAGACGATCCTCGCCGTACTCGCCCCAGCACATAATCGACTCCTGGTGCCCAGGCTTGCACTTGCCCGCCTGACGACCAACATACGTATCACCAAGACATGCGAACGCATGACCCCATTCATGCAAGTGCGTACCAAGCTGCTTGGAAGCAAACACGTTAATACGACCAGGCGAGCCAGTTGCCGTACCGCTGCCAGCCTGAACATTCATAGTCAGTTGTGCATTGTCACAAGAGAATTCAACGCGATCGGTGACTTGACCATTTACTTGGCGCAAAGCTCCAAGCCAGTCAGTCAATGATTTTAAAGTATATTGTTTTTGCGCTTCGATTACTTGCTGGCTTTGTTGCGACTGGACACACACTTTGATTACCGGCTGCATGGCAAACCGAAAACCACAGCGGGGATTTTGCGTCCAATTTTCAATGAAGTGTAACTGGGAATCCGCCCCGAAATCGTCATCAGCGCCAGGTGCACAGGCCATCAGAGTCGTCACCAAGGCGAGCAGTAGTATCTTTACACCATGTTCATGTCTGAGCATTGCCAACCTCTATGTATACTGATGAGGTTTGCAAAGCTCAGGCCAGAGCAGCATGAATCATAACACATTGATATTATTATATATTTTTACAAAATAACGCTAACTGGTCCCCACGAAGATTGGACACTGCCTAGACTCTAGTCATTTCCAGCCCCCCAAGCCAAACAAATAGCGCCAACCCAATGTGGTAAAATAAGCCCAATAATTTCTGACCTCTTTTTAGGAGAAAACTATGCGTCCCATAGTTGCGTTTATTGCCGTACTCATCGCCTGGCCCGCGCAGGCATTGGAATCAACCGTCCAAAGCCAAGGACTCGAAGACATCTCTTTGATCATTCAACTTGACGACGAAGATCAGCGATTGGAAACAATCGAAACACCACAAGGCAAGTTTCAAAAATTCACGAATATCGACTACCTGCCAAGCGAACGCGAAGGCACTCCGGATATCCCGTACCTGCATCGTTGGTTTCTCGTGGAAAGCCATAAGACGTACAAAGTCACGTACAAGATTGATGGCGTAAGCATCGCTGGCAATACACGCCTCATGCCGATTCAGCCTGACGTCATTGACGATGGACGGGAGCGCCCCTTCACCTATAGTCGCTTGGCTTATCTACGTAATCACTGGTTTGGTGATCAAGTAATAACAATGGGCGCCAAACAAAAACTCGGCGCATTAACGGTACTGCCGATCTCGATTGCGGTAGCGCAGTTCAATCCGCGCCTGCGAAGTTTAAAAACCTTTCGTCGGATTGAAATCAATCTCAAAGTTATCGGTGAAGATCGCGGCAAACCTTCGGAGCCTGCGAATCGCGTCACTGATTTTCAGTTGAGCCAAGCGGAAGTGCTCACCGTTAACGCCACGGACGCTCCACGCCCGCACACCGCCGAGAAAAGCGTCTATCTGGTTATTACCAGCACTGAACTTCTCGACCACGCCCGGGAAATCGCCGACTATCATGCGTCTGACGAGCGCCGCGTTGTTTATGAAACAGTCACGCCGTCCACAACGTCAACGCGCATTCGTGATCTGATTCGCCAGCACTATGAGAACTCACGACTGGAAGCCGTACTGATCTTTGGTGACGAAAAGAAAGTCGCCCTGCATAACTGGTCGGGAAATATTCCTGGTGATTCTTATTACAGCTTTATCGAAGGCAACGATTACATCGCCGATATTTCTCTCGGTCGCCTGCCGGTTTCCGACGCAACGGAAGCGGAGTTGATGGTGCAAAAGCATCATTTCTATCGCACGACACAAGCCAGCGGTTACAACAACAAAAATATTATGCTCGTGGCACACAAAGAGAATTATCCCGGCAAGTACACCGCCAATCTGGAAAGCATCCGCAAGGCAGCCAATCCCAAAGAGCTGAGCTTCAACGCGCAATACGGCGGTGCCAATGCCACAAACGCCACTGTCTTGCGCCAGTCGACGGATACCCCACATGCCATCATCAATTTTCGCGGACACGGCAGCAACACGTCCTGGTCCGGCTGGGGACGCGATGGCGCCTCCTTCGGCTTCAATCAAGTCGCAGCATTGCGAAACTTGAACGAGGGACTCAGTATCTTTTTTAATATCGCCTGCAACAACGGTGCGATTCAGACAGCAAGTGATTCGCTAGCTGAGCGCATGCTATTTCATGATGACGGCGCCAACCCAAACCGCGGCGCCATTGCCGTTTTGGCAGCGACCATTCCTTCGCTTACCGACGTAAACCACAAGTACAACGTCAATCTATTCAAAGCGATTCAAGATAGTAATAATTTGACGCTGGGCAATATTAACGCACTCGCAGCTAACAAAATCGTCCGTGACAATGGTGGTACGGCACCAAAAAACATCAAAATGTATATTCTCTTCGCGGATCCACTGCTCAGACCCTGGTTCTAACGCTCAACAAGCTCTTACTTTAGAACGGCTGCACTTTCTAAATGCAGCCGTTTTTTTATTGGCTTAATAGGTTCTTATGCCATCTCACCGTATAATAGTATTCTCACTCATCGGATGGATAACCATTTATGATCAAAGCCTACGTCGTTCTTCTCGGCCTGCTTACCATTGCCGATTTAAGTAACGCCGCGCCGACCGCAACGGCGCCGCATATCAAAGTTCAACTCGTCAGCGAGCATCGCTCGGCGCCGGCGCATGGCACAACGAAAGTCGGTTTGTTGTTCGCCATCGAGGATGGTTGGCATATTTACTGGCGCAATCCTGGTGATTCGGGCGAAACAATCAAAGCCAACTGGCAACTCCCCGAAGGCGTAATCGCTGGTGACATCGACTGGCCAGCGCCCGAACGTATTCCGATCGGTCCCTTGGTCAACTTTGGTTATAAAAAAAACGTCTTGTTGCCGGTAACGCTAACGATCGCTTCTGACAGCGCACGCAGTCGTCTTCCGATCAAAGTCGATCTACGCTGGTTGGTTTGTCAGGAAGAATGTATTCCCGGCAAGGCCAAACTGGATCTGACCTTACCAATAAACACCAATGCTTTGCCGTCCGAGGCGGCAACAAAATTCAAGCAAGCGCAGGCACTCACTCCCAAGGCAATTTCGGAGAATTGGCAAGTGAATCTTGCCTGGAAAACCGACGCAGCATCGCTCAAAATCCAGCACCAGCAAGAACTCCAACCAACCGATGATGTGTTTTTCTTTCCACAAGACGCCGGCATCTTTGTCAACGCGGCAGCACAGACACCCGCTTGGACCAGCGCGCATCTTAACGTCGATATCCGTCTGGATGAAAATCTGAATACCAAGCCCGAACGCATTGCCGGTGTGCTTAAAGTCGCTGATCGTTTCTACAATGTTGATGTGAACGCCCAGCCGGATGGTGGCAGTATCGGTTTGGTAAACACCACGCTTGGCACGACGCTATGGCAAGCTTTAATACTCGCCTTCCTAGGCGGCATTATCTTGAATTGCATGCCCTGTGTATTTCCGGTGCTATCGATCAAGGCCGTGGGTTTATTGAAGCAATCCAAAGCTCAACGTCAGCATGCGCGACAACACGGCCTGCTCTACACCCTGGGCGTGCTGATCTCGTTCTGGCTGCTTGCCGGCACGCTTCTGGCTTTACGCGCAGGTGGTGAACAACTCGGCTGGGGTTTTCAACTGCAATCACCACTAACCATTTTCGGCTTGGCGTTGTTATTGTTCATGATGGGCTTGAATCTGGCGGGTGTATTTGAAATTCGTGCCTCGTGGGTTGGCATTGGTCACGGACTTGCCTCACGCCAGGAAGCCATCGGCGCGTTTTTTAGCGGCGTGCTGGCCACCATTGTCGCAACACCTTGTACTGCACCCTTCATGGGAACGGCGCTTGGCTATGCCGTCGCGCAACCAGCGCCGGTTGCACTTGGGGTGTTTACCTCGTTGGCGCTCGGACTTGCCGCCCCTTATCTGCTGCTCTCGTGGTTCCCGTATTTTGGTCGGTTACTGCCAAAACCCGGTCGCTGGATGGAAACCATGAAACAGGTCATGGCCTTCCCGCTGTTTGCAACGGTGATCTGGCTACTATGGGTACTCGATCAACAACTCGGCGCAAACGCCGTGGCAACAGCACTACTCGCCTGTCTGATGGCGGCCATGGCAGCGTGGACTTATGAACGCTGGCAGGTACGTGCCGGCACAATCGCCGCAAGCGTGATGATCGTGCTTGCCGCCGCTCTGAGTACCATGTTGCCAAAAACACTTGATGCAAATGCCAAGACTACCACCAGCCAAAGTGATGACAGCGGCTGGGTTGACTACACGCGTGCTGACTTGAATGATCTGCTGACGCAACGCAAACCAGTGTTTATCGATTTCACCGCGGCCTGGTGCGTTACCTGCAAGCTCAATGAAGCCGTCGCTCTCGGCCCCGACATGATCAAGGAGATGCGCCGGCGTGGCATCGTACCGATGCGTGCCGATTGGACTAATGATGATCCTGAAATTACCGCAGCACTTCAGGAGTTTGGCCGCGACGGCGTCCCATTGTATGTTCTCTATGACGGCACCGGCAAAGACCCGGTGATTTTGCCGCAGATTCTTACTACCGCTATCGTTATGTCAGCTTTGGACAATGTAAAATTATAAGGAGTGAAAACATGAAACGAGTTCTCAACGCACTGATGATCATAACACTCGCGGTGATTGCACCGCAGGCGTTCGCCGCTAAAGTCGGCGCACCCGCCCCTGCATTCACCGGCAAGGATATTGATGGCAAAAATTTCAGCCTCGCTGATGCCAAAGATAAATATGTTGTTCTTGAATGGCACAATCAGGGCTGCCCTTACGTTGTTAAGCATTACAAATCCGGCAACATGCAAAAGCTACAAAAAGAATGGGCTGATAAAGGCGTCGTGTGGGTGAAGTTAATTTCATCCGCCCCCGGCAAGCAAGGTTATGTGACCGCCCAGCAGGAAAAGGCTTATCTGAAAGAACACAAAGCCGCACCATCCAAAGTTATTCTCGATCCGGAAGGCACAATCGGTAAAATGTATGCCGCAAAAGTTACGCCGCATATGTATGTCATCGATCCCAAAGGCAAGTTAATTTACAACGGTGCAATCGACGACAAACCAACATCCGACTTAGCGGATGTTAAAGGCGCAAAGAATTATGTCAGTGCCGCTTTGACAGAGGCTATGGCCGGGAAACCCGTAGCAGTCGCATCCACCACGCCGTATGGTTGTGGCATGAAGTACAAAAATTAGTTTTTTACGCAGTTAAAATCGGTGACTGTACTTTGCAAAGTACAGTCACCGATTTTGTTTTATACCGGCAAATTTGACTTACTTAAAAATGCTAAACTTCCAGAACTAACCGCCCACCACAGATCTCTCCTAAAATAATGACATAACCAAGAATCCCTGAACACCATGCCAGTCAAATGTTAGGAGACATCATGCCTACACATCAGCGTCTTTGTGCGTCCATCATATCGATTATTTCGTTGCTCGGTATCATGATACTTACAGCTTGCGGGAGTACGATCGAAACCTCCGAATTAAATTACTTGTCGTGGGGTCAATCAGCAGTACGACAATCCTTGATCGCTAAAGCCCGGGTTAAAACCATCAATGTCTGTCTCACCGGCACCGTTAGCAGTGCTGATCTGGAGCGAGCCAAAACCTGGTCGCGTCGCTCGATCTTAACCTGGTTCCGCATCGCCAAAGACATGGACAAGCGGGTTACCAGCAACATTGCCTTCACCTGCACAAACAAACACCTGACCATTAATCTACGCAAAGGCAGCGGCACATCGTTTGCGAGTCCGAGCGTTGCCACTATCTACATGTCTCGTCCTTACGGCACCTGGACTCATGAAATGGGCCATGCATTAGCTGGACTTAGCGATACATATGCTAGCAGTGCCGGCAAATGCAAAAGCGGGCAACCACAATCATTGATGTGTTGGGGCGCTTACGGACCACGAGCCAATCCTGATGAATGGAGCACGCTATGGTCGGACGACATTGCGGGGTTTCGCGCCAATTACCGCAAAGTCTTTACTGATACACTCGTGCCGCCAACATGGTCGGGCAAGATCAACCTGGAAGCACCCATGGATCTCAATGCGCCTTGGCCAGAAGCCTTGGTTGCCCAGACAGATGACGACATGGACTCAACACTGGCCACAATTGATGACAGCCTAGGCGCTACCACTATAGATTACGATAACGTTAACAACAGTGTCGATTTATAGTCAGAGTGCTATACTCCGCGCGGGCCTTAACCCAGGAGGTAAGCCATGACAAAAAACACGACCAAGCACATAGCACTTATTACGGGCGCCAATCGCGGCCTCGGCCTCGAAACAGCGCGTCAGCTGGGCAGACAGGGCTACCAAGTTATCGTCACCGCGCGCGATCAGAATAAAGCGGCCGCAACAGCGGCGGCTTTAGCCAAAGAAAACATTGAAGCATTCGCGGTGGTCATCGACGTAGCGTCACCAGCAACTATCCATGCAGCCGCCAAACTTGTCGGCGATAAATTTCCGCATATTGATGTACTGGTGAATAACGCCGGTGTCGCCGGCTCGGGTTTTCAAACGCCCATCACGGATGTTACTACTACTGATATTCTCGATACGTTTCACACTAATACCTTGGGACCACTCTTGGTGACCCAGGCCTTTTTACCTTTGCTGAAGAAAAGCAAAACCGCACGCATCGTCAACGTGTCGAGTGGCATGGGCCAACTTAGCGAGATGGAAAGCGGTGCACCCGCCTATCGGATCTCCAAAACCGCGCTCAATGCTATTACCCGCATCACGGCCGTGGAATTACAAGACACCAACATCAAGGTCAATTCCGTCTGCCCAGGTTGGGTGCGTACCGACATGGGAGGCCCGAACGCCCAGCGCGAACTCGACGAAGGAGCGGGCGGCATCGTTTGGGCCGCAACCCTCGAAGAAGACGGCCCAACTGGCGGATTTTTTCGCGATGGCAAACGCCTGGATTGGTAATAATTCGCCTCTATCTGCTACAATTTAGGTTTCACCACCTAAATTGAGCTGAGTTTTATGCGGGCAATCATCAAACACTACCGACATGCGTCAGTCGTGTTTTTCACGCTACTGGCGTTGCTACTGCAGCCGGCATTACGTGCCGAGCCACGTGATTGTACAGGTGTACGCAATGGCGTCGTCTCAGTTCTCGCGCCTAAACGCCAGCTTGGCGATATTGAGACTTTGCGAGTGGGAACCTACAACGTCGAAAATCTATTCGCCCGCGCCGGCAAAGCCAAGCCCGAGCAAGACACCGCCGCTATCGAAAAAATCCTCGCCAAAGAAAATCTGGACATTATCGCGCTACAGGAAGTGGAGAATATCTCTGCCGTGCGCCTACTCATTGAACGCCCGTCACTACGCGATAAGTACGATGTGCATCTTATCGAAGGCAATGATTCGAGCGGCATCGATATCGGCTTTATCGTCAAACGCGACTTGCCTTTTCGGACAGTGTTGGAAACCCGCAAAGACGATACCTGGATTGATCCCTTAAATGCCAACAAAGGTCCGCAAAAATTATTTTCCCGGGATTTACCTATTCTCAAAATATTCGCCAAGGAACAGGCAGCCAACGCTCCACCCATCATGGTATTAATAGGAACGCATTTTAAATCCAAACGCGATCGCAGCGGCGATCCCGAATCAGCCATTCTCCGCCAAGCCCAGATCGAAAGAACCGCCGACATCATCGACCAACTCCGACAAACCTGGCCCAAAGGTAACGGCGCCAATCAGGAAGTTCCTATTGTCCTGCTGGGCGACTTTAATGGTGATCTCAATATGGGACGTTTGCCGAATGCCGTGGCAGGACAAAACGAATTTCTGGCTTTGTATCAGAAGGCCAGGCTGCAAGATACTTTTGATCTCGGCACCCAACCGGCACCGCTAGATGCACGCATCACGCACACCTACCATCCTCACGATGGCCCAACGCATAAAACACAAATGGATGGTATTTTAGTAAACGCAGCAGCTGCAAGCGCTGTTAGAAGCAGCCAAACCGTGCGCTACGTAGACGAAAACGGACAAGTCCTGCCAATTCCAAATACGTATGATCGGCGCCGTCAACAACCGTCAGATCATTTTATGTTACGAACGGATTTTCACTTCCCACGCTTCATCGACAACCTGATCGGCATACAGAATTAATCTACAGCCGACCAATGCCACAGACTTACTTAGCAAAATATTCGATTTTCAGAGCAGATTTTGCCGGGAGCTTACCCGCGGCAAAACTGATGGTCTTTTTATCAGCGTCGATTTGATAGTTATCAGAGGCGATTAACTGATCACCAAAATAAACTTTTACGTCTCGGGACAAGTCCGGTGACGTTTTCAAAGTATAGCTTACCGCATCGACGTAAGTTGATAAGATCCGCTGACCTAATTGTGTCAGCATCAAGTCCCAATTTTGAGCGCAAATATCTTGTATTAAACCACCATGCTTGGTATCGGCCCCCAGACTAATATACTCCGTACCAACCCGGACACCACAGGACGAGCCCTGCAACTGAACGAAACCATGCAAATGAAACGGCAACTCAGAATAGTAAGTCGCCAAATAATATTTCAACCCCGCCGCGTTAAGTCGGTTACCGCCACCGGCATTATCGTCGGTAACAACAATTGCCTCCATGGTGGCGTCCTTACGACGATCGGCATGGTTGTTAACAAAGCTCCATAGGTAACTAAGGGCATCGTGATTGTCGACTGGATACATCACCTTGATGATACGTGACGGATCAAGACTCGCTGGTATCGTAAACCCTGTATCCATGACAAAAATTTTGTAATCGATATCCGTCGCAAATTTTTTAAAATTCTCGGAGAATTTTACGATGTTATTTTGAATCTGATCACGCTCATGTTGCATGCTGCCGCTTTGATCAACGGCAAACACGATATCGACAGACGTTTTCTTGCGCTCAGGTCCGGCAAATAATTCCTGCAATGGCTTATCAAGCGCAAAAGCATCAAGAACTTCCACGTCTTTAGTAGCAGGTGTACCATCGTCGCTCGTCCGCGCCCTATTATGACTCCGACTACCACCCGCAAACTGACTACCACCTGCAAACTCCACATCGTTACAAGCTGAGAATTGCAAAGCGATAATTAAAGTCAGTATATACTTAAACATGCTCGCCTCCGGACGCCGCACAATATTTACCATCCTATGTTCACATTGATCGGCACAGGACTTTCCAGGCTTTAGATAAAAATGAAAGGTGGTAAATAGGTCAATAAATCAAGATAGTTACTTGGGGCGCGACCACAGTGATTTTATCCAACGTTCGACGTCTTCAACTTTGCTGGGAAAGACCGCCGACAGGTTACGATAACCCTTATCAGTAACCACCACATCGTCTTCGATACGTACACCGATACCGCGATACTTGGCGGGCACAGTTAAATCATCAACTTGAAAGTAAAGACCGGGCTCGATCGTCAACACCATACCTGCTTGCAACTTGCCATATTTATAGGTCTCAGCGCGTGCCTGCGCGCAATCATGAACATCAAGACCAAGCATATGACTGACATTGTGTAACGAGTAGCGCTTATAAAATTGATTTTCCTCGCGCAGCGCTTCCTCGGCTGACATCGGCAAAATTCCTAACGCCTCCAAACCGTGCGCCAGTATCTGCATGGCCGCGCGGTTTGGCGCCATGAAGTCATTGCCTGGCTTCACCTGCTTAAACGCCGCCGCCTGCGCGGCAAGCACCAGTTCATAAACCTGCCGCTGCTCTTTGGTGAACTTGCCGCTGATCGGCAACGTGCGCGTCACATCCGCCGTGTATAAAGTATTGCCCTCGATACCGGCATCCAAAAGCAGCAGATCGCCTTTTTTGATTCTGCCGTCGTTTTTATTCCAATGCAGTGTACAAGCATGTGCACCCGAAGCAACAATCGATGCATAGCCGACGTCGTTACCTTCGACGCGTGCGCGCGTGAAGAAAACACCCTCAAGCTCACGCTCGATCTTTGCGCTTTTTAAACGTCTAATAACATCTTCAAAACCAAGCTTGGTGGCTTTAATCGCCGCGCTGATCTCTTTGATTTCCTCGGCGTCCTTAATCAAGCGCATTTCCGACAAGGTGTTAGCAAGTTCCTTGTTACGCTGCAACTGGGATGCTTGATTCTGATGGCTCCATTGTTCCAAACGCTCTGACAAACCTGGCAAAATACGCAATCGACCGGAGAATGTTCCCATCAACTCGGTCACTACCGCCGGTAACTCCGTTAACGATCGGCAATCTTTAATGCCATACAGCGCCTGACTTTCGGGAACACCGTGACGCGCGCCCTCCCACAACTCACCTTTGACACGATCCGTGAAGAAAGTCGCATCGGTTTTACCTGGATTCGGCTCGACAAACAGCATCTCGGCATGACCATCGCCACTACTCTTGGGCGTCATGATCAGAACGCAATCCGGCTCCATACTGCCGGTCAAATAGTAAAAATCCGTTCCCGGGCGAAAGCGATAAAACTGATCATTCGCACGAACCTTCAAATGGCCGGTGGGAATCAGCAAAACCTCGCCGGGAAATAACTTGGATAATGCCAGACGACGGCGACGATGATTTTGAGTATGGCGTACGGGAGCAGGCATTTTTTTATGCGCCGGCTTCCAGCTTGTCAGCATAAAATTCAAAAGATTAGGTGGCGTGTCACTGTCGTGACCGGCTTTAGGCTTATTTTTGTCGGCGATAAACGTACTCATGGCTCAGGGAATATAACGCGATTACCAGGTGTTTGCCATGACAATCCGCCAGTTTGACGACTTGGCTAAAGGCTGAAAACCACCTATAACCGTAAACGGAACCAACCCCAACAAGGAGCACGTGCATGTTTACCAAACTTTTTGCAGTTACAACGGCAGCTGTTTTGACCACCAGCGCTTTTGCTGGTCCGATTCACGACGAAATTCATCGAATCGCCAGTGATATCCGCAATGAGGTATACAGCAGCGCCGCTGATACCACTACTTTGCAACAGGCACGAGCCGACCTCCTTGCCGCTTTGTCGGCAGTACGCAACCGCGGCAACGGTGCTGGCGACATGGGCATCTATTGCCAACGAGTCCAGGACACCAGTTTTTACGCACCGACACGGCTGGCGGACAAGGAGTGGTTACAAGACTACGGCACCGATTTGACGCGCTGTCAGAGTCAACTCCGTTCAGCCCGCAACGGTTTAATCTGCATTCGTAACCGCGACACCGACTGGTACGCACCCATGCTCGCGAGCAACAAAGTCTGGCGTGCCGAGAACGCCACCGATTACAATACTTGCGAAAGACAAGTTGCAGGCTCACGCCATGAAATGTTCTGCCAACGCATTCGTGACACGTCCTTTTATGCTTTGGCGCGCATCTCGACCGGCGAATGGCTGCAAAACAATGGCACCAGCCTGGAAGAGTGCTTACGCGCCAGCGGCAGCTTCACGGATGCCGGCAAGAATCTACAGATCTTTAAGGATGTCAGCATCCCTGGAGAGCGTTAAAATAATTTCTTTAGCTGTAGGTTGCCACTCTTAAGCCCGGACTCTTATGCAGAACCTCCAAGGTAGCTGCATAAGTGCCGGCGCTGGCATTCAGATCGAGAGTGTGGTGGCGAAAGCGCAGACCCCGAATAACAATTTCGCGTATATCATTGCACAAGATCGGATGACGAAAGATCAGACTGCCATCGGTCGCGTTAACTTCGAGACCCAACAAAGATTTCAGCAATAGATACAGTGATCCGGCCGCCCACGCCTGAGGCTTACAGGCCACATCATAGGGCACGGGTTGATCGCTCTCACCAAAAGACAAGCCGCAGTAGAGCTCCGGCAAACGCGCATCCTGGGATTTTTCGACGACGGAAAAAATCGCACCACACAACTTACGCAAATCGTCATATAGCTGATAACGTCGCATGCCCTCGGCAATCAGGGAGTTGTCATGCGGCCAGATAGAGCCATTATGATAGCTCAGTGGGTTGTAGGATCTCTCGGCTTGACTCAACGTGCGTATGCCAAAGCCAGAAAACAGATCGTCGGAGAGCAAACAAGCACTGACAGCCGCAGCCTGGTCGGGATCAAGTATGCCCGCCCATAAACAGTGCCCCTGATTGCTGCTCTTCACCCGGCACGGTCGGCCGCCCGCATCCAAAGCGAGATAGACATAAGCATCATCGGGATCCCAGAACTTCGCCGAAAAACGCTCGCCGAGTCCAGCAGCTGCAATCTGATAGCGCGCCGCGTTCGCATTATCATCCATACGACTGGCCACGCGACTGAGTTCATTCAAAGCGCGGTAAGCATACGCCTGCACCTCGCATAAACTGATTGGCGGCTCGGCTAATGCGCCACTGGCGTGCATGATACCGTCATGCGAATCCTTCCAGCCCTGATTGATCAGCCCACGGGTGTCACCTCGGCGATAACTTATGAAACCTTGCGGGTCAATTTCCATGCGATAAAGCAACCAACCCGCGGCCTGCCGCGCATGATTCCAATACTTGAGTGCAAACTCCCGATCATCCGTCCAACGCAGGTACTCACAAAACAAAATCAACGCCAGTGGCGTCGCATCCACGGTGCCATAGTAAGGAATAAACGGCACTTCGCGACAACGAGCCATCTCACCTTCGCGAAATTCGTGAAATACTTTCCCCGGCTCTTCATCAGTAAAAGAATCCTGCTTTTGCCCTAAATGCGAGAACAAATAGCCCAGCACGTTTTGTGCGATGAGTGGGTTCCACGGCAGCAACTGATAGGCGGTGATGATGCCATCGCGACCAAATGGCGCGCAAAACCAGGGAATCCCGGCGTCGGGGTACCAATAACCATTGCGATGCGTAAGCAATGTCCGAATATCATTCTCGGCGACAGTGAATGCCTGGGTGATATTCGCCTGACTGGTGAGTATTTTCGGGAAAATATCCACCGACTCGCCATCAGCTTTGTGCTTTTTCTCGCCGCGATCATGGCAGCCAAACGGTTTGGGTAGCGGCGCGCCACAAGAAATCAAGTACTGAAGTTCGATAGTTTGTTTTGGTGGCAAATCCAATTGCTGCTTTAACAGTACGTCTTCGCCATCGAGGGAATGTAACGAAAACGGTTCGCGAAAATACACGAACGTCTGATAGCGACGACCATCAAGTCCTTCGTATCTCAGCGCGACTTCGTGCTTGCCATGAATCTCCGGCCTATGAATCTGACCACGCTCCTTGCGAATCATGCCGCGAACCTCAAAAATGTCATCGAAGTCACTGCCCACCCGGCGTTCCAATTGTATGGCATGCGATTGCTGGTCATAGTTGGTGATCAGCAATGTCTCCAGTATCTGATCGTTTGCAAGTGTAATCGTTTTTTTGATTTTCAAATGATCGCGCGCAATCAGGACGGAGCCGTCGACATTACGGATATCACGGTTGGTCAAAACAAAAACATGGCAGTTGCTGAAGCTGTGTCGCTCGGCAGCAAGCAAGGTCAGTAACTCGCCGTTTAAAGACAGCTCCCACACATCCAGGTAACGCGTATCCGACACATAAAAACCGAGTTCTTTGCCAAGAATGCGCGGTACTTCGCCGCGACCATCCATGACCAGGAACAAGCGATTATCTTTTAAAGTAACTTTCTCAATATTAAGTGCCAGCGCGTCAGTTGGTATATAGTAAGTACCGTCTATCAGCATAGGATTGATGATGCTGTAAGGCGTTGCTGACTTCGTCTTGGTCGATAAGCCGTTGATAGACATCTACATACTCCTCACACATACGAGCCAGCGAAAAATTCTGTTCAACGTACTGTCGGATGAGCAAGCGATCCATATTCACGAGTTTGTCAACGGATGCAGCCAGAGCTTCCGGTTGCAAATGAACAAATCCCGTATAGCCATCAATTTGAATCTCCGGCACCGAGCCGAACGGCCGACTTAGTACCGGCGTACCGCAGGCCATCGCCTCGACAGGCGCCAAACCAAACGGCTCTGGCCAATCGATTGGAAATACCATTCCCAAAGCATTGCCGAGAAACTCGGACTTTTCATGATCAGCAATCTCACCAATGAATTCGATAAACCTACCATCAATGAGCGGCTTGATTTCTGCCTCATAGTAATCACGATCCACGGGATCGACTTTAGCGGCGATCTTCAATGGCACACCCGAATCCCGAGCGATCTTGATGGCTAAATCCGGACGTTTCTCGGGGGCAATGCGTCCGAGAAAGCATAAATAGGATCCCGGCTTGGAGTAAAACTTATAATTCTCAATAGGCAGACCATGATAAATCGTTCTGATCCAATTACCATCGGCAATCGGTAGGCGTTGATAGTCGCTAATGGAAACCATCGACAGGTTATTGGCCGCCCGCAACATCTTGATCGCCCACGGTAGATCCAGTCGACCGTGCATCGTAGCGACTACAGGTGTATCCGAAAGCTCGGCAACTGGTAAGATCATCGTTTCAATGTGACTATGAATCACATCAAAATCGCCTACACGCCTCGCCAGATCCGACATCATGGCAAGATGACATTGAATTTGATCGTGCGGCGACATATTGGTCGACCGCAAAGCCGTCGGACTACCTGCAACTAATTCGCAACTAACTTCCGAATCAGCGCTGGCAAACAAAGTCACCTCGCAGCCAAGTTCTTGAAGTCCATCGCACAGATAAGCAACAACACGTTCGGTACCACCGTACTTTTGCGGAGGTACGGATTCAAATAAAGGCGACACTAAAGCAACACGCATCGTTAGATCCTCCTAAGTCGAGGTGGCTTTGCAAATTCCAGTCCAGCGGCCAATAACGGAACGATGCTTGCTACCTTTTCTTGGTAACTCGCAGAGAGGTTCCATGGATCAAGTGCAGGAAACAAAATTACTACAACCTGGGCACAATTGCTGGCGAGTCACCGAGAGCGCTTCAGCAAAAATTCTGATTGATGCGGACGCTTTTTTTACGGAATTTTCCCGGGTCGCGGCGCGAGCAGAACAGACAATTACCATTATCGGCTGGGATATCGATAGTCGCAGTCGGCTTTTTGTGACGCGACCGCATGATTTAGACGACAGCTTACCAAATCAATTGGGTCACTTTCTAAAAACCCTGCTCAAGAAAAAGCCCAAATTGCAGGTGCGGATTCTGACCTGGGACTACGCGATTCTGTATGCCCTTGAGCGCGAATGGATACCGCTGCTGCGCTTTGGTTGGCGGCGGCGCCTGCGGTATGTACGCGATAACAATCATCCGATTGGGGCGTCGCATCATCAAAAAATCGTCATTATTGACAATAAAATCGCCTTCAGCGGCGGCATCGACTTATGCCAGCGACGCTGGGATACACCAGCGCATTCTGAACACAATCGCCAACGAATCGACAATTACGGTTTTCGTTATTTACCCTTCCACGACGTTCAAGTCATGCTCACCGGTGTACCGGTACAACATCTCGCGGAACTGGCGATGGAACGCTGGCGTCGACGCACGGGCGAAGACATTCAACTGGCGCGCTGGGCGCTACCCGGAATCGACCTCGCACAGCCGGACTTCGTCAAATGCAAAGTCGCGCTGGCACGTACCGACCCCGCGCATCAGGGGCGGCCAGCTATCCAGGAGGTACAGAATCTGTTCTTTGATATGATAAGCGCCGCGCACAAACTTATTTATCTTGAGAACCAATACCTCACGCACCTACCTTTGGCGAAGAAAATCGCCGAGCGCCTCACAAGCCTGAATGGACCCGAAGTTATTATTATTTGCCCTAAGAACTGCTCGGGCTGGCTCGAAAAAAACACCATGGGGTTTTTACGCCGGAAGTTTATCAACATAGTCACCAATGCAGACAAGCACAATCGACTTAAAGTGTTGCATCCAGCCGTAGGAAAAACTTATGTGAATGTGCATTCAAAAGTCTTGATTATTGATGATCGGTATCTGCGTATCGGCTCAGCGAATATCAGTAATCGCTCGATGGGCCTCGATACAGAATGCGACGTTATCATTGATGCCGGCAATCACTCGGAGCAAAGGACCGCCATCAGAAGAATCTGGCAAACATTGCTCGCTGAACATGCCGGCGTCAGTATGGAAAGCGTCAAGTCAAAGTATGCCGCGACAAACTCGGTCATTGCATTATTGCCAACGCTTAAATCCAGGATCAAGACCCTCGAAGAGGCTGTAGACGATTCAGAAATCATCGTCGATGATCCAAGATTCTTAATTGCGGACGTCGCCGATCCATCTTTACCAATGGGTTTTGAAGACATGGTAGAGGACCTGATGCCTGAAGGAAAAAAGAGCAACGCAAAATCCTATTCCATTCCCTATCTCAAAGTCATCATCAGCATGCTGGTTGTTGCTGGTCTGGCATATTTATGGAACACGCCGGAATTTCGACAGGTGCTCGCAGTCGATAATCTCGCGGCATACCTGCAAGGCTTCAAGCACTCATATACGGGCTTCTTTGCAGCCGTTGGTTTGTTCGTTGTTGGCAGCCTGATCATGGTACCGGTCACGGCCATGATTGTCGTTACAGCTGTTGTCTTTGGGGGAATGACCGGGGTTTTTTACAGTCTCTGTGGCTCGCTGTCGGCAGCGGGAGTTTCTTATTGGCTCGGATCAACTTTACGCGATGACTTCGTAAAGCGAATCGCCAGAGGCGATTGGTACAAAAAGCGACTGCAAAAAAAAGGCATTATCGCAATCGCCACGCTACGCATGATTCCTATCGCGCCTTTTTCGGTTGTGAATCTCGCTGCAGGAGCCGCGCACATTGATTTTGCGCATTTTATTATTGGTACGTGTATTGGCATGTTGCCGGGAATTCTGGCGATCAATGCTATTAATCTGCAGGTACTAAGACTGCTGGAAGGCTTCAACTTGCCAGCGTTTTTGTTGCTAGCAGCAACTTTGCTGTGCGTAGCCACGATTATTCGCTGGCTAAGTCTGCATTTGCGCCAGGATGCTTAGCGATGAGGCGAATGCCCTAAGTTCAGCGTTGCCACCAACGGCAAATGATCGGAGGCGATCCGGCTGGTAGGTGTCACATGCCGACTCACATTCACCAATGCGGCTTTGGGCTGCACCCAGACGCGATCTAAAGCCAACAGCGGCATGCGGGTTGGAAATGTTTTCAGCTTAGGAGTTGCACCAAGGCGCGAATTCCAGCGAGCCATGCTGCGCGAGAATGGCAGCCATTCATTGAAATCTCCCATAATCAACAGGGTGTCGTCATAGGCTTCGATAGTTTTCAATAATTTTGCGAATTGGCGGCGACGCTCGCCAGCGCGCAAACCTAAATGCACGGAAATGACGCGAATATGACGGCCACGCAACTCGATATCAATATCCAGAGCTCCGCGCGGCTCTCGGCGATGAATACTCAAATCAAGTCGACGCACATCGTGAATTTTGCCGCGCGTCAAAATCAAATTTCCGTATCGGCCGCCTTCGTCAATGATCGTAGGACCCATGACCCCCGCCATCTCACTGGCTTCAGCCAAAAAATCCGCCTGACAAAAACCACCCGGATGAATGATGCCGGAATCCACTTCCTGCAATCCACAAATATCCGGACCGATTTCTTCGAGAACTTTGACAATACGCGACGGCTCATTACGGGCATCCAAACCACTACAGTGGTGAATATTGTAAGTCGCTACCTTAATTTGCATGCGCCAAACCTCGCAAATGCATACCCATGGCATTGCAGCATCATCTTTAGGCTTTGTCACTCGAATTGATTTTCTCAGCAACGGTCTGTAATCAAAGACAATTTTAAAAAATATTTTAAAATACCCCAGCTGGTACCGATGCGCCGGATAGATCTTATGTAGCACCCAAGAGGTTATCGTTATGATCGTGAAACACAGAGTTACTTATATTATCGTCGCTTTCTTAGTCAGCACGACTGGCTGCAAACCACGGCGCGATGTCTCCACGCTCAAAGATATTTCCAGCATGCAGGAAGTTCAAATCGAGATTCCCGAAGGCCGGATTTTCTATAATGGCGCAGAAGACTCAATAGGAGGCATTGGGGTTTCTTGTTTAGACACTTGTACTAAAACAAATGGCTCAACAAACGATACGATTGATATCAAAAAGGCCGCGCGTGATCTAAATCGGCAATTGCAAGCAGAGTTCGCTATCTACGTTAAGCACGGCAGCGAATCTATCGAAGAAGACCGAGAGGATCTGGGGCTTCTTAGCAAGATCTATTATACCATCAACAGCCAGCTTTATTACTTGGGACGCTCCTTAAATCCAAATGCGGAGAGTTCTTATAGCTTGGTGGAATCGGAGATTCAAAATAGCAGTACAGCCGAAACTTTTGATATCGATAGCATTCGCATTTCAGCCAAAAACTTTGACATGAAAAATCTGCAGGTGATGCTCGATCATCCAGGCATGATCATCGACAGCCGCACTGGAGGAAAAGACGCCTACTTAAGCATCCGGTATAGCTTGGTCGCCAAGGGCATGATTCCGGCTGATAAAAAACTAACCAAGCGAATTGTCGCCGAAGGCTACGTGCCACACTCAAGCAACTCGCACTTCTTGGACACTGCCAAAAAGCATTTGGCCAGCTGCATCGATAACTCCAGCGGTAATGAAATCGATACTTACAACTTCTTCTATTATCTCAAACCAAGCATGTGCAACTTTGCGCAACTAAATGCCGGAGACAAGTTCTTTACCAAAACCAAGATGACCATCACACCAATTGCCGGCACGCATGACGCGACGCCGGTGCATGAACGCATCTGGGAAGACGACCGCCTAGTCGCAACCTATGTCTTCGGCAAGTACGATAGCGGCGCCAAAGTCATGGATCATGGAACCGTTGCATATGCGGATTTTCTGAGACGTTTAAAGAACGTTCGTGGTCTGACTTTTGTCGATGAAAATGTTATTTCGCCTTACAATCGGCGCCTGCGCGGTACCATTAAGACCGATTTTATTACCAAGCCCAAGACCTTTGACATTCAGGTCATTCATGTTGATAAAATTGACAATATCACGCCCGAAGATTCCCAGGCGATATTTGGCGAACGTATCGGTGCTTCTGATTTATTTATGTATAACGGCCACTCTGGCTATGGTCAAAACATTAAGTACATTCAGCAACTGGTTAAGCCAGAACCAAATCAGTATGTGTTGTTCTACCTAAACGGCTGCAATACCTATGAGTACTCCGCTTCCAAGGCTCCCAACTTCGACTTTATCACCAACGCTGAGGCAACGTACTTTAATGACATGGCCAATGCCAGCATTGCGATCCTCGAAGGCATTATCAACGGCAAGACGTATCGCCAGATCATCTCGACAATCCCAAGCCGCGGTTGCCCGGTTGTCAGCGGCAAACCATCCGGGGCGTCCCAGTGAATTTTGGGGACAATTTTGGGGACACACGACTGAACCCGATCTTTCCACAAATAATTCGGGTTCAGTCGTGTGTCCCCAAATTATCTACAACTCGCAGTACCAAACGCCAGCTTCACCTGGTCTAGTACCACCACCATCTCTAGCTAATTCCCCTGCCCAAGAGAACATGGCTTGGTATTTCTCAGCTCGTCCCATTTTTTTCATGATCTCAACACGGTAATTACCGTCTTTGCTTACACAAGCATATTTGTAGCCATCGCCATTGTATTTACATGTGTAGCGTTGCGTTTCGGTGACATAGCCAGCAGGAGTTTCTGCCGCAGCATAGACTTGCTTAACATTTGCATAATAGCTGTCGTTGGCCTGACGGAATATCCTGATCGATTCTTCGCGCTGCTTGCACTCAAATACAAGACCACTATTATTGACGGCAAGAGCAGAGTCGCTACTTTCCGGCACATCGAACGCACAATTGGATAAAGAAAACAAAACTAATACGGATAAAACAAAACGCATTTAAAGCCCCCTAATGACGTGTAGGGCGCTCTGTACGTAGCTTTTATGGCTTTGTCAATTGAAACATCAGGGGACATTTAAGGATACTCGACTGCCCTCTATCTTGGCCAAGGTATCCTGGCAATATAACTAAAATAACTAAAGAAGCTCTTTCACCCTCTCGGGTGGACGCCCGATCACAGCCTTGTCTCCGCGCACGAAGATGGGACGTTCCAGCAAGATGGGATGAGCGGCGATGGCGGCAAGTACGGCCGCATCGTCTTCCAAGTCTATATCCAACTCTTTAAATACGTCTTCTTTTGTTCTGAGCATGGCGCGGGGCTTGATACCAAGATTTCTTGCCAAGCCGCGAAGATCGGCAACTGAGAGCGGTGTCTTTAAATACTCAATGATTTCCACCTCAATACCTGCTTCGGAGAGAAGTCGATGAGCTTCGCGACTCTTACTGCAGCGTGGATTGTGGTAGAGCACTTGTTTCATGAACGCAAGATATACTAACGATCGAACTCGGACGACACGATAGAGACGAAACTCCTATCTATCTGGATGTATTTTACATATAACCAAACCAGAGTTTATTTATTTTAATCGGAAATTTTATGATTATTAAAAAAATATACAGGACCCACAAAAAACAATCGATTACCCGTCTCTCGTGCGGATGATTCGATGAAAGTTGCTTTTCCGATCGTCGGTGTAGGTGCTTCGGCGGGCGGACTTGAAGCTTTTTCTCAGCTTCTTCAGCGTCTTGATACCACAACCGGTATGGCCTTCGTGTTGATCCAACACCTAGATCCAAAACGCGAGAGCTTACTTAGTGAGATTCTCGGTAAGTCAACGCACATGCCAGTTACCGAAGTGAGCGATGGAGTAAAGATCGCGCCCGACCATATTTTCATCATACCGCCAAACACACGAATGATGATCGTCGCCGACCAACTAAAACTCTGTCCGCGAGATACCGAGTATGGACACTATCCAATTGACGACTTTTTCTTCTCTCTTGCTAGTGAGTACAAGGACAAAGCCGTAGGTGTGGTTTTATCTGGGACCGGCTCGGACGGCGCTAAGGGACTAGCAGCCATCATGGCAGAAGGCGGCGTTACTTTCGCACAAGAACCAGCATCAGCGAAATTTGATAAAATGCCTGCTGCGGCAATTGCCAGCGGCGTTGATTTCGTCATGTCACCCGAAGGAATTGCTGATGAACTCGCCATCCTTGCAAGCAACAAACTAACGCTGGAAAGCAGCACGGATCAGGAAAGTCGAAGTCCCACGAAAGAAGCACCAAATAGTCTCAAGAGGATTTTTGCTTTACTACGTGCCGCCAGAGGACTGGATTTTTCACATTATAAGCAGCCGACTGTTCAGCGACGCATTTCTAAACGCATGGCAATTCAAAAGATGCAAAAAATTGAGGACTATGCAGCCTTTCTTAGGACACACCCCACTGAGGTTGACAATCTCTATGAAGATATTTTGATCAAGGTGACCTGTTTTTTCCGCAATCCAGAAAGTTTTGCGGCTCTAAAAGAACTGGTATTTCCCGCTCTGTTTAAAGAGAGAACCCCTGGCATACCGATACGCATTTGGGTGCCAGGTTGTGCGAGTGGGGAGGAAGCTTACTCTATTGCCATCTGTCTTCTGGAATTTATGGATGAAGCTTACCCCGACACGAAAATTGAAATTTTTGCCACAGATATTAGCGAGAGGGCTCTTGCTAAAGCACGTCTTGGTAAATATGACGCAAACATTGTAGAGCATGTATCGAAAGAGCGTCTAAAACGCTTCTTCGTCAAGGAAGGAACAAGCTACCGGATTGTGTCCGAGATTCGTGACTGCTGCCTATTTGCAAAACAAAATGTTGCGCGCGATCCGCCCTTTTCCAAGCTCGATCTCATTAGCTGCCGCAACGTACTTATCTATTTGACTCCTGGTATCCAAAAACGAATCCTATCGACCTTCCACTTTGCGCTAAATCCTGACGGATTTTTAATTCTTAGCAACGCCGAGACGATCGGCGCGGATACGGATTTATTTGGGGTTGTCGATAAAACCTGCAAGATTTTTTCTAGAAAACCAGCCCTGCATGGGATGTTCGTTCCTGAATTTTCTATGGGATCTCAAGAGCGGATGCCGGCGTCATTACCTGCATCTTCTTGGGGTGAAACCGGAAAAAAACCTGATCTTAAGGGTGATGCCGAGCGAGTCATCTTGGCAAAGTACGTTTCACCCGGGGTCATAATCAACGAGCGTATGGATATTCTCCAGTTTCGAGGAGATACCACACCTTACCTCCGGCATCCGCCTGGTGAGGCGACAAACAATCTTTTCAAAATGTGTCGATCGGGACTTCTCGTTGATCTGAGGATGGGTCTTCACGAAGCATCTGTGAGCAACGAGCTGGTAAAAAAAGATGGATGGATCAAAAATTCTGGCGAGAAAGCAACACCTGTCACCATCAATTTGATTCCGTTTACGGCTTCAGTCACCGCGCAGCGATACTTCATTGTACTTTTTGCACCCAGAGCGATTTCAACTAGTCAGTCGGCGTCTGAAGAGACGAAAGACAACAACGCCTACCAGCGTCTTGAGCGCGAACTTGCGGAAACCAAGGAGTATCTGAATGCTATCATCGAAAAAGAACAAGCCACTAACGAGGAGCTAAAGTCTGCCAGCGAGGAAATCTTGTCGGCCAATGAAGAACTCCAAAGCAGCAACGAAGAAATGTCCACCGCAAAAGAAGAAACTCAAGCAACCAACGAAGAACTAGTTACAGTGAATGAAGAGTTGCAAAACCGTAACGAGGAAGTGATAAGAATCAATAGCGATCTGTCGAACCTATTCGGTAGCGTCCAAATTCCTATCGTTATGCTTGCGGGAAACCTTTCCATTAGACATTATACACCTGCGGCAGAAAAGGTTTTAAACCTTTCGCCAGCAGATATCGGTCGGCTGCTTCCTGAGATCTCTTCAAAGTTACATGTGGATGGACTCGACAAACTCGCCGCTGAAGTCATTGAGTCGCTAAACACCAAAGACCAAGAGGTCCAGGATCGCAGCGGCTGCTGGTATTCAATGCGTGTCAAACCTTATCGCACAATCGACAACAAGATCGAAGGTGCCGTCATAGCTCTGGTGGATATCAATGCTTTGAAGCTAAGTTTCCACGAGGTGGCGGTTGCTTACAATTATGCCGACGCCATCGTCCAAACAGCGCCAGTGCCGCTTTTGGTGCTTGATGAAAATCTATGCGTTATGACGGCAAACCAAGCTTTTTTGAAACATTTTCAGGTAACAAAAACGGAAACCGAAAAGCAAAAAATTTACGAAATCGGCAATGGGCAATGGAACGTGCCAAAAATGCGAGAGCTTCTTGAGAAGATTCTGCCAAAAAATGATCTCATGGAAAACTTCATCATCGATCACAACTTCCCAAAACTTGGACGTCGAGTCATACGCCTCAGCGGCCGGCGGCTCGCTCAGCAAACAAAAATGGAACCAAGAATTTTGCTCGCCATTCAAGATGTGAGCGAGGAAAAACACTCAGAGGAATTAAGCAGAGCCGCGAAGGACTTTGCTGAGACCGCCAGCCAGGCGAAAAGTGATTTTCTTGCCAATATGAGTCATGAGATTCGGACTCCACTTGGAGCAATCCTGGGGTATTCCGAGCTTTTGGCAAACCCCAACCAGACCAGCTCGGAAACATTGCACTCCGCCACGCGAATCCGAAAGAATGTTGAACAGCTTACCGAATTGATCGATGAGATCTTGGATATCGCAAAAATCGAAGCTGGCAAGCTCGATATTGAGCGCCGTCGTTTTGAGTTGCTGCCCGAACTTGCCGAAACCCTTGCTAGTTTGCAAGTTCGCGCAGAAAGTAAAAATCTATCTTTTGATGTTAACTTTGCGACAGATATTCCTGGGTTTATAACCTCATGTCCAAAGCGTCTGAGACAAATTATTCTTAACATTGTCGGTAATGCGCTGAAGTTTACCGAGCATGGTGGGGTGAGTATCTGTATCCAGTTCTTACCAGCCTCCGAGAAGACCGGACCAGCACAGCTCTGTATCATTGTTACCGACACGGGCTGTGGGCTTAATGTAGAGCAGCAGAGCCGACTCTTTAAACCATTTAGTCAGGCGGACAGTTCGGTCACGCGCCGATTCGGCGGAACAGGGCTTGGATTAGTATTAGCGCGTAGACTTGCCGAAGCACTCGGCGGCGACGTCATTTTAACAAAGAGCCGGGTGGGCGTGGGCAGCACATTCACCATCAGCATTGATCCAGGGCCATTGGACGAGGTGTCTTTACTCAAAGATTTGACAAAAGAGGATCTAGAAAAGCACGAAGAAGTGGTTTCTAACTGGTTTCGTCCCAGTGAAAGATTAGCGGGAATTCGAGTTCTTTTGGTCGAAGACGGACCTGACAATCAAGCCCTCATGACAAGTTTCCTTGAAGCTAGCGGCGCCAATGTCGAGACGGCAATCAATGGTGCCAAGGCCATTGAATTAGCTGAAGCCAATCACCATGACATTGTACTGATGGATATTCAGATGCCCGTTCTAGATGGCTACGAGGCGACAAAGAGGTTGCGGGCGAAAGGCTTTAAGACACCAATCATTGCGCTCACTGCACATGTAATGCAAGGTGAACGAGAAAAATGTCTGGCTGCCGGCTGCGTCGATTACATCAGTAAACCCGTTAAACCATACGTGCTCATCGATATTGTCGAGAGAGCTGTTAAAAAAAAAATCCTAGCACCTGATAACATGTCAGGAAGATCGCTCTTGGCTGATGATCCGATCGTGGGTCCGCTCGTTGCTCAATTTGTCGGAAACTTGCCTAAACGATTGGCCGCTATCATTCGCGCCCAAGAACACTCGGACTATCACGAAGTAGAAAGCCAGGCACATCAAATGGCAGGCGCGGCCGGAGGATACGGTTTCCCCAAAATGGGCCGAATCGCAGCCAAAATCGAAGCACAGGCGAGGGAGCATGTGAGTCCAGATATTTTGGCAAAATCAATTGCTGGCTTTAGATCTCTGTGCGATGCGGCGGTGCGCGGAAATCCCCGGCTGCATTAACGCACGATAAAATACGTGGTACCACAATCAAGTGGTTACTTATGGATGGCACAGGGTACAGCACACCTAAGTAGGCCAGCTTATACCCGGCTCAACCAAAGATATTTGACATCAGCTCCAGGCTTGTGAGGTAGCACACTGGTCCACGCCAGCGATTTTGGGGACACACGACTGAACCCGA
>CAZZCU010000008.1:0-88529 GCA_964652825.1 uncultured Oligoflexales bacterium | reverse complement strand
AATGGTCCGACCTGATGTACGTCGATCCTATTCGCGTCAAAGATTATCGACCCCGTAATCTCAATAATGATTACCTGTCGGAAACCACCATGCTGCGAGCATTTTATCGCTCCATGAATACACCAACAGTCGAGTTGGGCGAAAAACTGGGAATGAAGAACGTCGTGGAATTCGCGCAACGTCTTGGCGTCGAAGCTCCGCTCAAAGAAGAAACCGGAACGGTGCTGGGAGCGTCGGAAGTATCGATGCTTGATCTCGCCCGCGTCTATGGAGTGTTTGCCAACCAGGGAACTCTCGTTAATACCGGCGCGATCACCAAGATCACCGATCTTCACGGCAATACGCTGTATGAACGTCCACCATTAGTACAACTCAGCAAAAACGTTATCAGTCCTCAACTTGCCTTTTTGATGACGCAAGGTATGCGGGCAGTGCTTGATCGCGGTACCGCCATGCGCAGTTCTGAGCTGGCCGACATCGCCGCCGGCAAAACTGGCACTTCCAACAACTCCGAGGACAATTGGTTTTGCGGCTATACTCCTAATCTGGTGACGATCGCCTGGGTTGGCGCTGACAATCATGTCGCAATTGATGGTCGCGCTGCCGGCAATACTCTGGCCCTGCCCATTTGGGACGACTTTATCAAACAAAGCCTGTCTAGCCGCAACCCCGGTGAATTCCAGATTCCCGAAGGCATCGTCAGCATGCGGATTCATCCGCAATATGGTCATCAGGACGACAACAATGGCATCGACATGTATTTCCTTGAGAACAACGCACCAAGTAAGCGATACTCGGCGTTACAAAAGCTCCAACAATCAGGCGGCAGCTATCGTCGTATTTTTAGCAACTGAGCATTAGTGGTTCATCCAATATGATTAGGCGGCATTTTCAATTCGTCATTACCGCGAGCTGGTATTTCGCGCTAGTCGGTTGCGCCAGCTTCGGCAGCCACGATGATGATTTGATTTTTCCCGCCAGCCAACATCCGGGAATTTCATATGACGAATTGAGCGAGCCGGAAGCGCCCGTCAATTCGCCTATCAAACGCTCGCGACCCGAAGATTTTCGCACCAGCAAAAATGATCGCCGCAGTTGCAACAATGCCTTTGATAAGATCGTAACCCCCGCCAGAGAGCTGGCAAAAATCGCCGGCCCACTGCCACCATTGGCTCCAGGACCGCTGGGCGCAACGCTGGATTTAAACGTCGCTGATTGCAGTCTGCAGGCCAGCAAACGTCACTTGGTGCATTCCCTTTATCTGGCCGCTCACGCGCATGGCGGACGCATTCTGGTGCTGCTGCCGTTGACCGGACCTCTGCATGAATCAGGCAATGCAATTTTAAGCGGCATGCGCCAAGCTTTGGCGCAGCGACAAATAAATTTCGATGAATTGGTTACTGTTCGTGACACGCGCGGCGATTCGATAACAGCCGAAAAAGTTCTGGCACAAACCGTATTGAGCGAACCGATTTCGGCAATCATTGGTGGTGTTACCAGTGGCGAAGCCCGCATTTTAAGCACCTGGGCGCCGAAAATGGCAATTCCCGTCGTCTTGGTCTCAGCCGAATCAACGGAAACTGCCACGTCTTCGTTTTTGTTTCGAGTATTTCCTAGTGAGAAACTTCTCGCCCGCTCTCTGCTCGACTACCTGCGCACGCGCGGCATCAGCAGCGTCGGGGTTCTACGACCCTGGCGTGCAGCGTCAACAGTTTTCATTGATGAGTTTATTAAGCAGAGCGATACCTATGACATTATCATCAAGCAAGATATCGCTTACAATCGCGACGATTTTAATTCGATGGAAAGCGCCGCCCGCAAACTTTTTAAGCTGGAGGTTCAAGATCGACCCCAAGAGTATGCCGAGCTGGTTGAAAGCAAACGCTTACAAGCCGAGGATGCGGGTACGACTTTTAATCCGCGTACCGTGGCATTGGCGCCAATTGTTGAATTCGATGCGGTTTTGATACCTGATAATTTCCGGACTGTACGGCACTTCGTGCAAATTTTTAAGTATCTGGACGTACGCAAACTCCAACTGCTGGGGACCCATGAGTGGCGGTCGTCCGCGCTCGTGGAACCTTACGAGCCCTATCTAAACGGCGCTATCTTTCCGGATTTTATTGGCAGTTATCAAAAGTTGCCGCCTGGTGTCGAAGTAACGACGACGCAGTCGCCAAACTTTGTTCATCCCGATACCGCCGTTCAACTCGACTATCAATTGATCGGCTATCACGCCGCCGCGCTGCTCGCGCCACTGGTCAGCGACACGGAATTGCTCCGTCGCGAAATCGCCAAGGAACTTGCGGATACAACCCAACAAAAACCCGGCTTTTTTAGCAGCGGTCGCATCTTCGATGAACAACGCAACAGCTTATGGCCAAGCTTTATTTTCTCCGTCGCCGGCAAAGACATCGTTCAGGTGCGCTGATTAATCGACGATCAGAATTTGACTGGCGGTTAGATTCAAACGTTCCAATACTGATAACAAAGCTCGCTGCGTATTATCCTTGCGCGTAAATACCGCGACACCGGTCGGTGCCAGCACACCACGCTCACCCAACGCAGGTAATAAGCTCTTCACGCGCGCCGCAACCGCCGGCCCCGAATCCAGCCAACGTACGGGCCATGGTGACGCTTTGATCAAGAAATCCACCAACAGGGGAAAATGCGTACAACCAAGAACAACGGTGTCCGTACCGTGTTTGTCATCCGCGTCCTTAACAAATAACGGCTTAATCTCCGCAGCAACCGCCGCTTGATCAATCGGCAAGCCGCGCAGAAAATCCTCTGCAAGACCGACCAACTTCGCCGAACCGACTTTAACCACGCGAGTGTTCGGCGCAAAATTATTGATAAGTTCATCTGTATAAGGCCGCTTAATCGTCGCCGGCGTTGCCAGCAAACCGATGATACCGCTAACACTGCTGGCGGCAGCCGGCTTAATCGCCGGCACCACGCCAACCACTGACGCCGTAATACTTTGTCGCAATGGCTCTAAAGCCACAGTGCTAGCGGTGTTACACGCAACGACATACACGTCAGGATGAAATTTTTCTTCGAGCGCTCGCGCAACATCGATCACCCGTTGCGTCACCACGTCATCGCTTTTAATGCCATAAGGAAAGTAGGCATTGTCAGAACAATAGATATATTCCGCCGGCCCCAACAGCAGACGCATCTCTTCATAGATGCTGAGACCACCAACACCGGAATCAAAGACAACGATACGAGGAACAGTACTATTAACCTGGATTTGCCCACTCATACATTAATTGCCGCCGAGGTATGGAAAAAGGCGTTAAAGAAACAGCAGAACGGTTAACGGCCATCGACGCCTGACCGTCATGTAGAAACTGGTGACGTAATATCCGAACCAATTCGCCACGAAAACGATAGACGTTTTGATTCATATCAAGACGCAAACCACCGAGCTTATGGCGATCACCGGCACGGAAACGCGAAGCATGAACAAAATCCGCGTGCTGATCGTCACGTACACGCAACACCATGGCCACATGCTTCTTGTAGAGCAACAAATCCCCTGGTTGGGCATCGCTCAAAGAGGTACCAACATCAATCATATTATAATGACGCAACAATTGCTTATGATCGATCCGCGTTAACTCGCGGGTAGTCGCGTACTGATAGTTCAGGCCGATCGTCTTGTACAAACGATGCACGAAGTGGCTGCAATCAATGCCGCAGCGTTTGCAGGCATCGCAACGAGCCAAACGCTTATCCAGTCTGGTTTTGGCCTGCATGGCACAGGCACGACAGGCGTCGCATTCAGCTTTGGTACCGATCTGTTCACCACCCCAGATGTAGGGCACATAATTCATATCGGCGAAGCGCTCCCCGAGCTGCACCAGCTGGCGCTTCATGATCGTCTGCGGCGTTTCCGCCGCCTCCATATCCCGCGGGGATATAGTCGACGAAATACCACCGCCACGCATGGTCACGGCTTTGCGGTGCTCACGTAATGACCTGGCCATGGCGACATCAGCGGTCAAAAACGTCAGCGCCCAAACCAGCAACTTAAATAATGTATGGGGTCCAACACTCATAAGCTTTCAGGGTACCAAAAGACCAAATGAAGGCATACTCTTTTTTCTGTAGATATAATGTGTTATGGTGCGCCAACACTCTGTCGTGATCGTCGTAGATACCAGTGCTGATGCCACATGCAAGCCTCACATATCTAACGCAGTTTGCTGATCAACGCGGCAAAATCTCAACCAGATTTGCGCCTAGTCCAACCGGACATTTACATCTTGGGCACGTCGTTAACGCTATTTTTGTCTGGGGCATCGCCCAACATCTGGGGGGCAAAATTATTCTGCGCTGCGAGGATCACGATCGCGGCCGCTGCCGCCAAGAGTACGAGCAAAGTATTCTCGAAGACCTGCACTGGCTGGGATTTGTTCCCGACGTCGGCTTGGATCAGCAAAGACAACTAGAGAATGATTATCGCCAAAGCAGTCATGCGCAACGCTATCAAGACGCTCTGATTGATTTACGCGCGCGCGGAGCCCAACTGTACTATTGCGACTGTTCGCGTAAAGCCATCCGCTCTCAGCCCGCGCCAACGATAGGCACCGATGCGGAGCCACGTTATAACGGTCATTGTCGCAACCGCCGGCTTGCCGACGGCAATGATTGCGGTGTGCGCCTGGTACTGGACTCGACACCGATGGTTTTTAACGACGCCTGGTTGCGGCGGGAATTCACGCACAACCCGGCGGAACAATGCGGCGATTTACTTTTACGTGATCGCGACGGCAACTGGACTTACCACCTTGCCGTGACCGTTGATGATTTACACGATGATATCAATCTGGTGATACGCGGCATGGATCTTTTGACTTCCACCGGCCGTCAGTTAGCGTTGCGCCAACAATTGAGTGACACGCCACCGCCGTTATTCGCGCATCATCCTTTGCTGAAAGACAAGAGCGGTCGTAAACTCAGCAAGCGCGACGCCGATCTGGGCGTGCGTAACCTGCGCGCAAATGGTAAAACCCCTGCCGCAGTTATCGGTGAAGCTGCTTTCCTGGCCGGTCTCCAGCCCACCGCCAAATCGATACCTGCCGATGCCGTCCGGAGTTTGTTGACATGATACGAGAACGCGAACTTATTCATTGGCTGCGCCAGCAACAACGACCGCACCCATTGGTTCCGCTCAGCATCGGCGATGATGCCGCGTGGATTAATTTTAGCAACACCGATGGTTTCGTCACCACGGTTGATATGTTGATGGACGGCGTTGATTTTCTTTATGACAAAGTCGCTCCACATCAAATCGGGCATAAGGCGTTGGCGATTAATCTCAGCGATCTGGCGGCAATGGCTGCAACGCCCATCGCGACTCTCGTCAGCATTGCGCTACCGCGAACGCTGACGATGGAATCACTCAAACTTATTTACGGTGGTATGTTCGCACTGGCGGATAAATTCGACGTGCATATTGCCGGTGGCGATACGAGTCTGTGGGACGGACCGTTAACTATCAGCATCACCGCCTTTGGTCGTCCGGAAGCACCCGGCGTTATCAGTCGCGCCGGCGCACGCATTGGTGATGCGATCCTGGTCACCGGTGATCTGGGTGGTAGTATTTTTGGCAAGCATCTTGATTTCCTGCCGCGCGTCAGCGAAGCCTTATATCTTCATAAAAATTATCCGTTGCATGCGATGACTGATATCAGCGATGGACTTGCCACTGATTTGCGCAATATTTGTTTTGCCAGCGGTGTCGCCGCGCATCTTCAGCAAAACGCCATACCGATAAATCCGGCGGCGCGACAGCACCGCGATGATCGCACCACACTGGAACACGCCATGACCGATGGCGAGGATTTTGAATTATGCTTTACTCTTGCCCAGTCGGACGCCGATCGGCTATTGCCGCACGCCAAGGACCTGTCGCTACCCATAACACAGGTCGGAACGATCCGTGCAGGCGATGGCTTATGGTGGCATAACGATAAAACCCAAGCATTAGAAGCCGTTACCTGGGAGGGTTACGAGCATCGATAACGACCTTTTACATTTAGAAAACCCGCTAACGTGTGATAGTGTCTCGCCCGCAATGATGAATGACCAAGAAGGAGCGGGTAATGGCTGACCAGGCATCAGTTATTTGGTTTGACGGAGAATTACGACCAGCAGACAAGGCCAATGTGCATGTATTGTCACACTCGCTTCAATATGGTTCGGGTGCGTTCGAGGGCATTCGCGCCTATCAAACCGCCGATGGACAAATTGCCATATTCCACGCCGAAGCCCATTATCAACGCTTCATTAAATCGATGCAGGTACTCGGTTATGAAGCAAGTTACACCGTTAAAGATTACATTGAAGCAACAAAGCAATGCATTAAAGCGAATGGTCTTCAGGAATGGTACATTCGGCCATTCGCCTACATTGATGAGACCGTCAAAGGTCTAAAATTACCGGATACGCCAAAACCACATCAAATTATCGCCGTCTGGCCCTGGGGCAAATACCTGGGCGCCGAAAGTCTGGCAAAAGGCATTCGCGTTATGGTATCGACGTTTCGCCGTCCGGATCCCGGCAGCTCACTACCGTGGGCAAAAATCAGCGGCAACTATCTCACCTCGATTCTGGCGCGACGCGAAGCCAGTCAGAACAAAATGGATGAAGCAATTCTGCTCGATCAGCATGGCTTCGTCGCCGAAGGCTCCGGCGAAAATATTTTCGTTGCAAGAGATGGCGTTTTGTATACGCCAACCGCACAGGCGATATTACCGGGAATCACTCGCGCCTCCATCATGACTCTGGCAAAAGACCTGGGCATCGAAGTACGCGAGACTACCATTACCCGCAACGAACTGTATTTTGCTGACGAAGTATTCTTTACCGGCACGGCGGCCGAAGTCACGCCGATCCGCGAAATTGATCACCGCAAAATCGGTAGCGGTGAGCCAGGTCCGATCAGCAAAAAACTTGCCGACGAATATTTTAAATGTGTTCGTGGTCAGAATCGCAAATACCAAACATGGCTAACCTACGTTTGACCGCCGCTCAGCATAACATCGAGCAAAAATCCCCGCGCGGTCTGCGGGAGACTCTGTGCGAGCTGCGTGATCTCGATGGCGACGGCAAGATTCAGCTCGGTGAATTCCTCGATCAGATGGCACAACGCGGTCACATGCTAGTGACTTTAATCCTGTGCCTGCCATTCATGCTGCCAGTACCTCTACCGGGATTGTCAGTTGTTCTCGGCATTGTTATCGCCGCCGCCGGGATCGCTGCCTTGTTGGAAAAACCACCGTGGGTCCCGGCGCTATGGCGCAAACGTGAGATTTCGCCAAAGTTGTTACAGCATATCGGCCGCTATGGTGTCGCCTTGGCGGCGAAAATCGAACACATCGTGAAACCGCGCGGCCGGGCCTATGTGAACCATCCCGGCCTGCGACGTTTCAACGGGTTATTGATTGCCGTATGTGGTTTGTTATTAGCACTACCGTTACCCCCAGGTACCAATTTTCCACCGGCTCTGGCGATTATCTTTCTTAGTTTAGCCAATCTTGAAGAGGATGCTTTTGTCATGCTGGTTGGCTATGCCGCATTTATTATCAATATTCTGCTTTTTGTCGGCCTGTTTTTCCTCGGTTATGAGGGCGTTAAAAAAATACTCGATGCCGTGTTTTCTTCGTGAGCATCTCACACTCTGACATCAGCAATGCTACAATACGCATGGACATTATTGATAAGGAGTCGATCGTGACCCACTCACGCCTACTGTTATTGCTTGCTCTAGCTTTTGTCGCCGCCTGCACAACCGGTAAGGTTCCCGTGTCTGATCGCACGATCGGCCCTGGCGATTCTGTGCAATTCGGCGAACGCAAGTTGCCCCTGCTCAACTCAAGCACGCTGAAGCTGGGCGGACGTTTCCCGAGTTTCACGACTAAAGGTGAGAACATGCAACCCGTAAGCTTCAAGGCCACTGGTGGCATCAAGATCGTCAGCGTTGTTCCCTCTGTCGAAACGCCGGTGTGCGAACAGCAAACGCATAGTCTCAGTGAGAGCGACGGCATTGATCCTCGCATCGAACGCTACACCGTCAGCATGGACCTGCCCTTCGCCCAGGCGCGGTTCAAGCGGGATGCCAAATTAAAGAACATCACGTTTCTGTCTGATTTCGCCGACAAAAACTTTGGCAGAAGCACAGGTCTGTTGGTTCCAGAAACCGGTTTGCTCGCGCGCGCGGTCATCGTGATTGATGCCCAAGGCATGATCCGGCACCTGCAGGTCGTGCCCAATGCCGGCACCTTACCGGACATGAGCAAAGCTTTTACGGTTGCCAATAAGCTGCTTGGGCCCTAAAACTAGCATCTCCAAAGGAGAAACCCTATGCGCGCATCAACCTCCGAGCGTGAAGCCAAGCAGACCATCAAAGCCGCAAGTGCCTGTATTTTCAAACATATTAGCTCCATGCAAGCCGCCACCAAGCCGCTGCGAAGTAACCCGGGCGACTCCAAAGCCATCCATGATCTGCGGGTGGCGGCACGACGCTCCCTCACAGCTCTGGATATTTACGCCAGTTTTATTGATGACGACTTCAGCAAGCAACTGAAACGCAATATTAATCGACTGCGCCGCCAGTGCGGCGAGATTCGCGACCGCGAAATCCTGCTACGCACGATTGCCGAAGCCAGTGACAGGCTCACCGAACCCGAGTTGCTCGCCGCTTACACCATTGCGCGCAAAATCCGTAAACAATTGCACAAGCAACGCTTGAAAACCAGCAAACGCCTCAAAGCCGGCGCCGCCAAAAAAATCGCGCGTCGTGCAACCAAATACTTCGCGCGACCGGAAATCGCGGCTCAGCAATCCGGCAAACTCAGCGAATTCGCACCCATGGTCATCGCCCGCGAACTCAAAGATATTTATAAACTCTACGAACTCGCCGATCAGGACGAGACTTTCGCCAGCACGCATCGTTTGCGACGCCAGTTTAAGAAGTTGCGCTATACGCTTGATAGTTTTCAGACGCATCTCCCGATTGCGACTCCGTCCCCCCTGCGTGCGACTTTGACGGAAGCGCAGGATATTCTCGGCAAGCTGGCTGACTTCGATATGATCGTTCACCGTCTCGCCAAATTCCAAAAACGCCTCAAGTCGCCGTCTGATGCCCATGCCGCCGGGTTAGCCTTGTTGTCCGCGCGCTTTTCTTTGGCGCTTGAACGCCAACACGATATCTTTTTACAGTTCTGGCATGTTAAAATTGCTGCTGGCTACGGCTACGATTTATTGACAGCTTGGGGCTTGCGCGAGTCGACGGCACGTTGGATGTTAGGCAAGTCCAAGATTGTTGCTCTGGCGAAACCCAAGAGCACACCGCGGCTGAATCGAAAACCCGCCGTCATGATGGGATGATCATATGAGCCAGGAATTACGCGACGCGCTTTACTTTCTCGAAGGCGTGGAAAACGGCAATCTGCCTTTGCAAACCATCGCCAAGGCCGCCGAACCCTGCGATCCTCTAATTATCTACATGGTATTTCGGTTTTTACGCGAACGTTATCCGGCACACGACGCACAAGCTACCGGCGTCGTCGAGCGACTGGTCAACCTGACCACTGATTATCCGGAACTGGTTAAAAAAGCCCAGACCGGCGAACGTGATCCGCTCAAAGAATGGTTTGACGAGTCCTATGCCATGCGCCAGTTTTTCGCAAATCCCGAAGAAATGCTAAAATTGGTTTTAGAAAAAATCGACAGCTAAATAGACATTGCACCTCTCTAAGGAAGGAGAACGCATGCGAGCTTTCGCACTGGCGATGTTAATCTGCGGCTTGCCTCTGCCCGGCCAACTCAACGCTCAATCTGTTCCGATCAAGCCCACTTCCATTCAGTTTGAAGACGTACTGATTGAAGTACCCGAAGGTTGGCGCACCGAACAAACAGCTCGCAGTCAGGACGTCCTCCTGGCCGGCTTTTCCGGTGCCGGTGTTTACGTGACATTGTATGCTCGTGAGCAGTTGAATCTGAACATGCACGATATTTTCGTGAACGGTTCAACACTCACCCGTGATATCCATCGCCGAACCATTGGCGATCTCAGTTGGCACATGCTGCAAACCACCAAGGCAGCGACCAGTGAGACACCGGTGGTATTCATCACGGCATTTAAAACCGAGCTGAACAACAAATCCTATTATGGTTTTGCGCGCGGTTCTTCGGCTGTCATGGCCGACACCGCCGCGATAACACTGCTCGAAAACTTACAAATTCAACGTTAAGCCGTCAGACCAGGGAAGGGATGCAGCTATGCGAAAACAACGCTTTATAGTCGCTATCAGCGCCATGCTCATGTTTGTCCTGTTAAACGCGTGCGGGCCCGCGACCACGTCACAACCAAGCCAGATATTATCGCTGACCGGCCCAGACTATAACGGCCAGAAACACTATTTCGGTTGGGGAGCAGCTGCCAGTAGTGATCCCAGCTCCATGCACAACGAAGTCAAATTCGATGTCCTGCATACCCATAATATCTTCACCGATCAGGTGGGTGGCGATTACATCGGCAGCCAGTTAATTGGCCCAGCGTTGGCGACTGGTACCGCCATTCGCCAGAAATGGGAGACACTAACCAGCAACATGCACAGCGAAGACATGTATGTGCAGTATTCCAGTGGGCACGGTTCGCGCACCGGCTTGATGGTGGGCGTTAGCTACGATGACATGCGCGACGCCGCGTTGGCAATGCCCGCACGGGAAATCATCATCTTCACCATGGCCTGTTACTCCGGCAATCTGGTCAACTCATTTAATGCCCGGCGCTCGGACTGGGAACGCTTCGCCGAAGACGGGCGGACTTTGCTGGTGATGGCCTCCAGCCGCGCCCATGAAACGTCCAGTACCGGACCGGGCACGGATCCCGACGAGCCGAATCAACCGCGCGGCAGTGCCGGTAGCGCCTTTGGTCATGCCCTCTGGAAAGCCCTGATCGGCTATGCGGACGGGCACGTCGATGGCGTTAAGGACGGCTTTATCAGTCTGGAAGAAATTATCGCGTTCAGCACCTGGAAAACCAAACGCGTCGGCGGCCATACTCCGGTGTATACAGGTACATATAACCCGCATATACTCATGAACCGTATTCCACCACGCTCATTTATCGAGGCACTGGAACATACCTCCGAAGGTATGTCCGAAGCACAGGTAGCGGAGCTTGTTCAGGAGCTGGATCGACAAACCCGGCTCTAGATAATCTACTCTAGCGTCAGGGGATTTTATGCGACTGATAAACCCGATTAAAACCATGCTGCATGCCGTGCTGATCGTGGCAATACCTCTCATCACCGCGGCCACAGCCAATACTACCGGTGACGACCAGCGAATGTTCCCCACGTTGGCGCGTTACCAAGTTAGTCACATCCCTGAAACGCTAATGCAGGAAATTGCCACAAAGTTTGAAGTCGTCGAACGCATTAACGACCAAACCTTTGCAGTGTTGGTGCCGCATGGCCAACGCTCACGATTCTTGCAACTAGCCCCACAGGCACAGCTAATACAAGAGAATGAAAACGCCGCGCTAGAAATATTGGCGCAAACAGATCAGCTCAATGGTTATCGCAACTTTGACGGCTTAGTCGCGGAGCTGCAGAGTCTAGCCGCGGAGCATCCCGATCTTGTTAAGCTGGAAAACTACGGCACCTCGACACAAGGCCGACCCTTGCTTGCCGTGAAAGTATCCGACAATGTCCACCAAGATGAGGACGAGCCGGAACTACTAGTCGACGGCGCAACCCACGGTGATGAAATCATCTCGGTCGAGGTGGTGATGGGCATACTGCATCAACTTGTCGACGGTTATGGCCAAGACAGCGAGAAAACCGCGATGATTGACGACCACGAAATCTTTTTTATTCCGGTCGTATCACCAGATAGCTACGTCAAACGTAGCCGCTATGTCGATGGCGAAGACCCGAACCGACAGTATCCATGGCCAGATAAACCCAACCGCAGCTCGATTCGCCCCATTAAGGCTTTGATTGATTTTTTTCATACCCGTCACTTCGCTGGTCTTTTGAGTTTCCACGCGCATGGCGAAATGATTATGTATCCTTGGGCCTATACAACCTCGACCGTGCCAGCTGAGGACCATCGACGATTTATCGATATCGCGCAGCGAATGAGCGCTACCAACGGTTATCGCTCCGGTCAAATCTCGAAGATTCTTTATGCCGCACCTGGATCTAGTGCGGATTATTATTATTGGCAAAAGCGAACCCTAGCCTATGGTATCGAAGTTGCGAAAGCCAAAGCGCCGCCTTTCAGTCAGGTGCAGCAAATCGTCGACGAAAACACAGTCATGGTTTGGGAGTTTATTCGCAGCTTCTAGTATCACTCATTATTTCAGCGCCGCGATGTAAGCGACCCAGGAATCACACTCTTCACCTTTGGTCGCTTCGGCAAATATATCGTTACCTTCGCCGTTGCGTTTGGTGCCTTCCCAATAAGCGACCGTGCGCTTGAAGCCAACCTCGTGCATGATGTCACGCAACTCCTGCAAGCTCCACGCACGCCAATCATAGGTAAAAACTTTTTTGCGTTTGATCTCGCCCCGCCGCTTAAAATGAATATGAAAGCGCGTACGACCATCAATGGGGTTAAAATATTCCTGATCCCAGTAATAATTAAAACCTTCCAGACGCGTCATCTGCTCTTCGCCCTTCTGATACAGACTGCCGCCCAGAACATCGATAATTAAAATGCCATCGCGATTAAGCGCCTGCCGGCAACTCGCGAAGTACTCCAGCATTTGGCGCCGCTCATGGAAAATACAATAAGAAAAATTCAACGCGCAGATAATATCCGCGGACGGCAATCTCTTACTGAGAACATTGGCGCGATACACCAGCAAGCGCTGTTGCTGTTCCGGCTTTAACTTGTCAAAAAAACGGTCTTTACCATAAGCCAACGGCTCGGGATCCAGATCAACGCCAATCGCCCGGTGCCGGCGACTATCCCGCACCCACTGATCGCATAAGGCATACGTGCCGCAAAAGTCCTCGCGCATGGTGACGGCGGCCTTCTTACGGTGTTTTTTATAAACATCCGCTAAAAACTCGGCATCGGCATCCGGCGACTGTACCGCCCGTAAATAATGATCATATTTATCAAAATATTTTCGCGGCTGACGCTTGGGTCTGGTCTTATTCTGCACTACAATATCTCCCAACTACAATGACACAGCAACCAATGGGCCAAAAACCCTAACATAGATCAACGGGTGATGCGATCCATAAGACGAGGTTTTTTATGCGTATCTCAGTCGTTACCTGTCTCTTGATGGCATTTGCCACCAGTAGTTGCACTATGCGTCGCTCAAGCGACTCATCGCTGCGCTATGTGGGTGAGGATTCAACAAGAACCAAACTGGAGTTCACTGCAAGCGTGGCCGTCGAGGTTCCCACCGAATATGGTAGTGATTTACGAGGAATTCTGACCACGGACTTCGCGGAAATTGCTTTGGAAACCATCAGTCTTCAGACCGTCCATTTATTCGGCGTTTTCATGGAACATCCTGATTTTGTCGATACCCCTGGTGGACCGCGCAATCGCCCGACTATCAACATGCGCAGCGCACAATGGCTGGACAAAGATCAGCGTCTAGCCGCTGTTAAATACGACTACCGCGATATTTTTGCTTTCTCCAAAGATTTGATCGGCAAACGCCAAAGCGGCACCATCAACTTTCGTCTGCCGACAAATCCGGCGACCATATTCGCAGCAGGTATCCCACCCCGCGGCAGCATCAATCGCTGTACTGACGACACTTATAACAGCGAAGGTGATCATTGGTATTTTTGGAATCCCTACAAGAAAGACTGCCCTTATCGTCGCGAGCTGGACAGTGAAACAACCGCAATCACCGCCACTTTTGAGCGTCTGCCGTCAACGGAAAAATCCTATCCGTACTACAACGATCTTTATGCCGATAATCAACTTGATATCGCTTATTTTGTCGGCGTTGACGTCAACAAACAAAAAGGCGATTTAGGCCGCCAAAACTTTGATCGTGCCGTGGGCATATTAATCAATGAGCATGGTTTTGCCGCTATCGAGAACAAAAAAAACGCGAAGAAACTCACCCGCACCAATGCTGACGGCCTGGTCGTCAATATTGATGCGCGGTTGTTCGATCAAGGTGACAAAGCCTTTGCCAGTGCCACAGTCAAGGCATTGGCTTCAGCGGAAATCTATATGTATACCGGTCATTCCGGACTTGGTTACTTTCTCGATCCCTTGCGCTTAAAAGATGATGCCGGAAAAAGGGTACAATTGCTCAAAGACCGCCAACAGATTTTATACTTTGACGGCTGTTCAACCTTTGCCTACTACAATCAGGACTATCTTCAGCTAAAACATCCCGAAATTGATTGGACGTCGTGGCAGGTTCAGGTTGCCGATCGCTCGCCCACGCTGGATATTTTCACAACCACGGTTGGCTCACCTTTTGACGAAGGTCCGGAACGCGATATCGCTTTTATCCGCAGCTTTATCGAGGGGCGACGACCGTCCTGGCAAACCATCGTTCGTAATATTTACCAATTGAATCCATCGCTGTCGGCCCTGGTGCAAATTAACGGCGACGCCGATAATCCAACAACCAACGGCAAGTAATTCGACGATCAAATGAAATGACAGGCAACGCGCCGATCGGGAGTGATTTCACGTAGCATTGGTGTCACTTCGCGACAAAATTTTTCTGCCCGACTACAACGCGCCGCAAACCGACAACCTGGCTTGGGATTTACCGGACTGGTGATCTCGCCCTGCAACATACTTTCCTGCAAATGACCACGATCCCCAGGATCCAAGCTGGGATTGGCTTTCAAAAGCGCGGTTGTATATGGATGCAGCGGCTGCGTATAAACATCATCAGCCGGACCGACCTCGACGATCTTGCCAAGATACATGACGGCCATGCGATCGGAAATGTGCCGCACCATATTTAAACCATGAGCGATGAATAAAAAGGTTAGCTGCAATTCCTTCTGCAAATCCTGCAACAAATTAACGATCTGAGCCTGTACCGAAACATCCAGAGCCGAAATCGGCTCGTCACAAACGACAAACTTCGGCCGTACCGCTAACGCCCGCGCAATTCCAATCCGTTGGCGTTGACCACCAGAAAACTCATGGGGAAAACGAAACGCATGCTCAGGCATTAAACCAACGCGCTCCAGCCAATAATTGATTTGTTGTGTTCGTTCCTGCGGTCGCCACAAGCCATGAATATCCGGTCCCTCGGCAATAATGTCGCCCACGGTCATGCGCGGATTCAAGCTCCCGTAAGGATCCTGAAAGATCATCTGTACCTGCCGCGAGAAAATCCGACGTTCCTGTCCCGAACGAGCGCCGGCGATTTCACGACCAGCAAATTGGAAGGAGCCTGATGTACTCTCAAGCATACGTACCAATAGCCGTCCCAGCGTCGACTTACCGCACCCTGATTCACCAACCAGACCAAAAGTCTCACCCTCATAAATATCCAAAGACACATCGTCCACCGCGTGTAGTTTACGCTTTCGGCCGACATCAAATAATTTGGAAATTCCCTTCACACTGACGAGCGCCTGAGTATCACTAGCTAACATGTTGCCCTCCCCGCTCCAGAGAACCTAACTCCATAATTCCAAGCGTTTGTCTTTGCGTCGCGGCATTCGCGTGCTGTAGCCAACAACTAACGCGCTGATTCTCCATACTCCAGGTCGGCGGCTGATATTGATGACACACACTCATGGCCGCGTCGCAACGTGCGGCAAACGCGCAGCCGCGCGGCGGCTGAAACAAATCCGGTGGTGTACCGTGAATGGAAAGCAGTCGACCATTTGCCGCGCTGTTGTTTTCCGGCATGGCCCGCTTCAATGCCAGAGTATAGGGATGACGGGGATACTTAAAGATATCGTGAACCGGACCTTCTTCGACAATCTTGCCGGCATACATAACCGCGACCCGATCAGCCATCTGTGCCACCACGCCAAGATCGTGAGTTATCAGAATCGTCGCCATCTCAAGCTTAATTGCAAGATCCTTCAACAACGCCAGAATCTGCGCCTGGATGGTAACATCCAAAGCCGTGGTCGGCTCATCCGCGATCAAAAGCTTGGGTTTACACGCCAGAGCCATGGCAATCATCACTCGCTGACGCATACCACCTGACAATTCATGTGGAAACTGGCGCATCCTTTGTTTGGGTTCTGGAATCCGCACCAGCTCTAGTAATTCCAGAACGCGTTCGTACCGAGCCTCCGACCCCAAATCGCTATGCAGGATCAATGACTCCTCAATCTGATCCGCCACGGTCATGGTCGGGTTCAAGCTGGCAAGCGGATCCTGAAAGATCATGGCCACCTCGCGACCCAATACGTGTCGGAGCTGTTGTTGTGTCATGCTCAGCAAATCCATCCGACGATCACCGCCGAGAAACGCCTGTCCGCCGACAATACGCGCCGGTGGTGTTGGTAACAAACCCATGATCGCCTGCATCGTCACTGATTTGCCGCAACCGGATTCACCGACGATACATAGCGTCTCGCCTTTGCGGACTTGCAAAGACACATTACGCACGGCAGCGACTTCGCCCTGATGAACCTGAAAATTCACCACCAGGTTGCGGACATCAATGACCAGATCTTCATTGAGCAGCATGTGTTCCTCCCCGCCTCATATACGACCGCGTAACTTCGGATCAAAAGCATCACGCAAGCTATTGCCCAACAAATAAAAGGCCAGCAACGTGACACCAAGCACACCCGCAGGCAGAAAGAACTGTAGCGGGTTGACTTGCAAGCGCCGCGCCGCGTCAAAAACCACATTGCCCCACGATGGTTCTGGCTGCTCCAGACCAAGGCCAAGCATCGAGAGGAACGTTTCGTAGGCAATCACCGCCGGAATTCGTGCCGACCAGGCAATGATCACGATACCCATGAGATTGGGCGCCACATGCCGGACAACGACCCGCAACAAAGGCGCGCCCAGAATCTGACTCGCCTGAACGAATTCAATCTCCCGCAGACGCAACACCTCGCCGCGCACGATACGCGCGAATCCCGCCCAGCCGAATAAGGTCATGGCGACAACCAGACTGAACAAACCTTTACCGATCGCCACCTGCAGCAGGATAAAAAACAAAAGATCGGGAAAGTTATCGACGACTTCCACCACTCGCATCATGAGCATATCGACTTTTTTGCCGATGATGCCTGAGATCGCGCCGTAGATAAGACCGATCAGAATGGAGATTGCCGGCACAAACAAAGCCAGGAGCATATCAACGCGGGTTCCCTGCAACATACGAGCGAACACATCCCGCCCCAACGCGTCCGTGCCGAACAACTGCACTCGGCCACGCAGCTCCTCGCCTAGCATCGCATCCGCTTTAATCGCTTGTGCATCGCTTAACTTGATCACCCGCGTCAACGTCGTAATCACGGCAGCGGAATCCTCCGCGACCTGACGCTCACCGGTTGCAAAATTATCGATGTAGCCGAGAATCGTGTAAGCATAGCTTTCGGCCGCATCGAGACCGGTAATATCCGTAAACGAAATCTGCATTGGATCATTGATTTCCGCCACCTGTAGCCCCTGAACAGCGGCATCAGCACGTAACGCGCCCAAATCGCGGAATCCGCGCGGAACAATACTGCGATACAGCAAGTAACCTGTAACACCGGCGACGTGATCCCACTTCAGCGTGATGCCATTCACCGACGCAACGCCAACCACCTGCAAGGTCATTGGCGACGTCGCAATCTCAGCTGGTACCGCTATGTTGGTGGCTTCCGCAAATTCATCAATAGCAACGCCGTACTCATCTTCAACCACGGTCATCATCAGACCAAAGTTAGGAGCTTGATCGATAGCGTTGGCATTCTGTTGATTGTAATAAGACACGCCGTCAACCACGGCTGGGAACAGCAGCGGTCCGATTAAACCGGCAAGCGCGACAAAGCCGATCAACAGTGCGCACAGAACCGCCAAGTGATCGCGACTGATGCGCAACCAGACATCCTGCCAGTATGACAAAGTCGGTCGCGAAATCCGCTCAGCGGCGCCAGTACCTGCCGAAGCACGTTCAAATAGACTGACATCCAAAGACGCACTTGAGGACATTTCCGCCGCTACGCTGGCATTGATCGACTTCATGACTGTCATCCTACTCGAATACGCGGATCGATAATTCCGTACAAAATGTCGGTCAATAAATTGATCAGGATGAAAAACCCACCATAGAACACGGTCAGTCCCATCAAAACATTGTAGTCATTATTGTTAATGGAGTTGATAAACGCCGAGCCAAGACCAGGCACGCCGAACACCCCTTCGACCACTAAAGACCCGGAAATCGCCGCAATAAACACCGGACCTATCAAAGATACGACCGGAAGAATCGCATTGCGAATCTGATGTTTGGTTATCAGCCGAAACGTCGATGCCCCTTTCGCGCGCGCGGTTTTCACATATTCCGAGAACGCGACCTCGATCATCTGACTGCGCATGTAACGGGTCATGACCGCCATGATACCCAAGCTCAGAGTCAGGCTTGGCAGGATGATATCCCGAGGTTGTCCCCAGCCCACCGTTCGCACCCAATACTCCGGATTAATGCCCAAAGCGGTCAACGGATAGACGGCTATGCCATACTGAATCACATAGCCCATCAGTGCTGACGGAATGGCGATACCCAGCACGCAGAGAATCATCGCGCTTTTATCAATCCAGGTGTTACGATAAAGCGCCGCCACAATTCCCAGCAACAAGCCAACACTTGTGCCCATCGTCAGTGCAACCATCCCAAGCATCGCGCTGGCGGGAAACTGCTCGACAATCATACTGTTGACATTGCGACCAACCGTGCGAAAACTATCGCCGAAATCCCCGTGCACAAACAAACGCTGCATCTGCACGACGTATTGTTGCCACAGTGGTTTATCCAATCCATACTTTTCCATCAGATTGGCGCGCACCTGCGCCGGCATTTCCTTGGTCCGAGTCAACGGATCTCCCGGTACCGCCCGCATCAGAACAAAGGTCAGCGTCGCCAAGGCATAGAGTGTTACCAGGGCAACTAGCAAACGTTTGCCGAGATATGCGAGTAATGCTGGTGACAGTATCCGAGTCATTCGTATCCCCATTTATTTCTTAGCGACAGCTTTCGACCACTGCGCAAACCGGAAGTCAGGATCAGCTCCAAAAGCCTGCCGTCTGACACCAGTCAAACCATCAGCCACGACATATGTGGTCGCGCCTTGATCGGTTGCGACCATCGGCGACTCGGCAACCAACAACTGTTCCGCCTCATGCATCAACGCAATGCGCTTCTCAGCATCTACTTCCTGGTTAGCGCGTTCGATCAAAGCGTCGAACTTTGCATTGGACCAGCCACTGTTATTGTTCTCGTTCTTAGTGGTAAAGAGATCCATGAACGTCATCGGATCACGATAATCCGGACACCAACCGGCCAACACCGCATCGAATTGTCCGTCACGCATCTTCTGTAAACGTGTTTTGAAGGGAACATTTTCGATCTTAACGGTGGTATCGAGAATTTTGGCCAGACTATTTTGCCAGTACTCGGCGTATTTCTTGGCACGTGACGTATCGCCGGCGAGAATCGTGAAACCCGATACTTTCTTGCCATAAGCCGCCAGATGCTGACGCGCGGCGCTGATATCACCATCTTTTACTTTCAGGGGCGCCTCACGGCGATAAGTGAAGCCGGCTTTAGCGCCTGGCATGAAATCAGGAACAATGCCGAACGCCGGTTTAGTACCCGGAACACCGATGATCTTGCTGACAAACTCACGACGACTGATGCCATCACGCAGCGCCAGACGCAGACTTTGATTTTCAAACAATGCACCTTGACGGGAATTCAGCTGCATGTAGCTGGTACAACCGGTAGCGTACGACTGTATCCGCATTTTTTTGTCCTGCGCCTGTTTCATTAACTCCGGTGACGTCGTCAAAGCGATATCAATGCCGCCGGTACTGAAGTTATTGAAAGTGGCTTGTGCGTCCTTGACCATCGCCGGCGCGTCGATCGCCGTGATATGAATGGATCTGGCGTTCCAATACTGCGCGTACTTCTCGATACGCATGCTTTGTTCTTTTTGCCAAGAAGCCAGACGATAGGGACCATTGCCAATGATACTTTCAGTAACCGTCGCAAAACGATCACCATATTTTTTGACGATATCTTCGCGCACCGGGAAGAAAATCTGAAACGCCATCAGCGATGGCAAAAAAGCCACCGGTCGGCTTAGTCGAACTTCCAAGGCATGATCGTCGATTGCACGCACGCCAAGTGCGTCGATCGGCATTTTTTTGCTGAGAATCTCCTCGGCATTCACAATGCCGGCCACCGTCGCGATAAAAGAATATTCGCTGGCATACTGCGGATCAACCAGCCGACGAAAAGCAAACACAAAATCCTGCGCTCGCACGGATTTGCCGTCGTGCCATTTGGCGTCTTTACGAATTTTAAAGGTATAAATCTTCTTGTCGGCGCTTAAGACGAATGATTCGGCGGTGCCAGGCACGACATTGCCGGCAGCATCATACATCATCAAACCTTCGTAGATGTGACCAAGCCAAATACCACTGACTGTATCCGCCTGCTTGGTGGGATCCATGCTTGGCGGTTCATCGCCGGCACTGAAGTAAATTTCCTGGGCGACCCGGCGTTGATCCCGGCTTAAGCCTCCGGCCACTGCCAGCGATGCCATGGCGATCACGCCAGACGAAAATACCCCAACTGCGGCCGCCATGCGGCCAATGCGAAAAAACATATGCATGCGATCCTCCTTATGCGAAAACTGCATAAAGCAAGGCGCATACCAACCAGGACAGAACGCATAAAAAATCCCCATAACCCCTGCTACACAAGGATTATGAGGATCTCTAACTTAGTTTTCTGTCTCCGGATTCAGAAGCTTGCAGGTCGCAAATTGTTACCCGACTGGTGCCAAAATAACACCATTCTCTGCCAATTTGGCATGCGGACTCCGCAAGTCCACGAGCGCTTATAAACGCGGCTCACCGAGAACGCTTTGCGTGTTCGGGTACACGAAATGCAGCTCGGCGGTTTGCTTCTGAACATCTTCGTTATAGCTTTGTGCCTGCGAGTTGCGCGCGCCAATCGGCATCCCCTCGCCGGTAAAATATAATTTCTTCTCCAGGCGATGATTGGTTTTGCTGTTCGTGCTGGTAATCGAAATCACATACACGTCACTCAGCGAACGTTCCTGACCATTGCTACTCGCGGTCAAATTAGCAACGTGCTCGACCGTAACCTGGTCGTTGGATAAAGAGCGGCTACGCGTGGCGCCGCCAACCAGACCCACAGCCCGGCCCGCGCTCATACAAAGATATTGCACCGTGCTGCCCAACTCAAATACCCGCGGCACTTCCATACCCATCGTCGGTCCGCCGGAGGTATTTTCGCCAAAGAAGCTATTATCCTGCTGGCAATAAGTGCCACCATCTTTAACCGAGCATTTGGCTCTCGCCTTGCCCCACTTATTCTCGTCATCGGTATAACCGGCCCATAAACCGACCGTCATTGCCTGATTAACAAAACCCCGGCAATTTTCCGGAGCCGCCAGGACAGCACCAAGTTTAGTGCTTTGCAACTCGGCAACACTGACCTGCTTTACAGAACCATTGACATTAAAAGCATTCAAAGTCGAGCCACCATCATTCGTGGTCAGCGATGACTGACTGCAGGCAACCATGGTTGCTGCTAAAACGAGGCGACCAACAAAACTAACACTTGCTTGCAAATTGACACGTTTCATTAGCTGCCCCTATTACTTATTAAGGCCAATAATTTGAGAAATAGTTTTATATAAGCGCATTTCAAACCAGACATCCGCCAGCTTGTAAGCTTTTCCATCGGTCGCGGTATAAGAACTCATCAGCTTGATGTCATTGCCGGCCACGACATTCGGCTGGTCGGCACGACTCACGGTCTGGTAACGCAGATTGAGCGATACCACTCCGGCTTTTGCCAGGCTCATCAATTCACCGGACTGACTAATGCCATCGGCATTGCGATCCTGCCAAATCACCAGATCGTTGAAAATGGGATCGTGAACATCGATCACACCATCGTGATTGCGATCAAACTGCGCCAAGGCGAGGAAGCCGTTAGTAAACTTGCCGTTTACCTCGTCACGTTGAACACGCTCGGTGCTCTCACCGAATAATTCGCGGCCGCTGTCGATCACGCCGTTTTTATTGATGTCATATGCCAGCAAGCCATCACCGGCGGCAACCCAGCCCATGCGAATTTTTTCGCCATCACCGGCAAGATCAAATTGCACTGGCCCACCTTTGCGCCAAGCACTCAATAAATCGATTTTGCCGTTCTTATTCAGATCCAGTACCAATGGCGAAGCATTATCGTTACGAAACGCCCCCGACTCCGCCGCAAAACCAAAGATAGGATGCATAACGGAAGCACAAGGAATCTTGCTGGTGCCGCAGTCACCTTTGCTGCGAGCATTGTGTATCGCAGTAATACCAACCTGATCATTCTGGATATTAATGTCAGAACTCAACCGCACAAAAGTATTGCTGCCGTTGGAGTGACCTACATATTTATTGAGATCGCGACATTGAATTGACTCATTCCACGCCTGGTTTAAATTCTCCGGCATGCAAATGGATACTTTCGCCTTGCGTGCACCTTGCAATTGACCGCTACTGATTTCCGCCGCAAGATACTGCGGCTTCACTGTTAACAAATACGGCTTGCCGTAAGCGGAGCCTGGCGCATCAAACGCCTCACCGTCCATAACCGCTTGAATATTGAGCGGACCTGCGGCAAGCACCTTGCCGGCTTCGTCCTCGACCGATACACGATAACCTTCATTGGTAATTTGATACTTGGAATCCATGTTGATAATGCCGATGATCGGCACCCGTACAGCAGCACCCGAACTAACCGGCGTCGCAATCTGCGGTGTTACCTGAGTCACCGGCGGCTGTTGCTGCTGAGCGACGGGTGTAACTACTGGCGGCGAGATTGGCACCACGATTGGTTGCGGCGTGGGCGTTATTGGTTGTTGAACGATAACCGGCGTCTGCTGTACCGGAACCTGAACCGGCGTACTGTCAGCGGTTGATGGCGATGGAGTTGTTGTTACTACGGGATCAGGTTTAGTCGCGGGCGCTGGCTTATCAACCGGCTTGGTACCAGTGCTGCCACCAAAGTTGCTGCTGGTGCAGGCGGTAAAAAACATGGCTGATGCTAAAGCCATCGTCCATGACACCTTTTGAGCATAAGCGCGCACGCAAACATTCTTCTTCATATCTTATGAACCTCGGATGGAGTAAAGACGCGGACCAGAAGGAATGGTGCAAACTCTATGCCCCAGAAAAAATCCTGATATTATAGATGGTTATGAAAAAGGAAAACGCGAAACGACCGACCTCAATTCAGACTCTGTCAAAGTCAAGAACAGCGACCAAGGCGAGAATTTTTCAGCTCTATTGTGGCTTGCGTGTGGGATTATTGGGGATCTTCGCCGCGACTAATACTTTCTTAGCCACGGCATCCAGATGCGGCATGCTTTTCTTTGAACCCTGATACCAACGTTTATAATAAAAATAATTTCGCAGCACCAGCTTCGCATACACCCGGGTCTCGTTGTAGGGAATACGTTCAATAAAGACCAGGAAGTCATCGGTTGGTAATTTATTCATCCAACGTTCGGTTGCCGTGGGGTTGGCATTGTATGAGGTCAGAACCAAGACCGGATGTTTATACTTGCTCATTAAACGATGTACGTGATGGACGCCAAGCGCCACATTCGTATCAGCATTGAACAACGATGAAGCCGAAGACGCCACCGCCTGAATTTGGCGGCGCTTATCCGCTGACAAATAGTTTTGACTCAGGCGTTTGGCTTCATACGCAGCGGTGCGTGGCATTAACTGCATCAAACCACTCGCGCCGACGCTGGAACGCGCCTCGGGATTAAACACGCTTTCCTGACGAATAATCGCAAACACAAAATCCGGATCAACACCAAGTCGATTAGCATAGGCTGTCACGGAAGGCTGATAGGCGATTGGATACAGCAACCGCTCAAACCCTACTGGCAATGCATGCCGATAGCTGCGCGGCAAAGCATCAAAAGTTTTAATCGCATCGAGCCACTGCCCGCCGGAATACTGCATCATGGCTTTTGCCAATTGCCGATCAAAGTTCGGTCCGCTGGCATCGAGTTCAACCAATTCACAGGCGACTTCGTTCTTCATACCCAGTTTCAACAGCATCTGAATGCGCGCAAGTGTCGGTCGTTCTTCGACACTAAATGATGCGAATATCTGATCAGCGTTGAAAGCAGGTGACCGGGACGGCTGCAGTTCATAGGCTTTGCCGGCGACACGCTCCATCAAATAATGTCCCATCGCACCATAGAACGTGGAATAATAGTCAGCCGCCAATCGGCGCCACATATCGATAGCCATGGCTTTGTTGCCAAGCGCCAGATGCAAACGACCACCCCAAAACAACATAAATGAATTCGCCGAAATCGACTTCTCATCCAGCGTCAGTACACTTTGCGCCAGCAAATAATCATCAACGTTCTTAAGCGCCTGTTCATAGCGACTGGAGACAAAGTTCAACAGCAGCAATGACATGACGGCGTCTTCATAACGCTCATGATCCGGAAAATTGGCGACATAATTATCATAAGAACGGATGGCATCTTCATTGCGGCCTTCGTTTTCCTCAATGCGCGCCAAAGTAAATAATGCGTTCGCTTCGACGTCGCGTTGACGATGAAACTGCGCCTCTTTAATCAAATCGCGAAAGATGCGTTTAGCACCGTCAAACTGATCGCCTCCCCAAAGAATCGCGCCCTGACTGCGTTTAGCCAGCTCGCGTCCCAAAAAATTGAATTTTTCTTCCAGGGGTTTTTCCAAATCCCTCCAGAACTGAGCGCGAGCATTATCACCCTTGCGCTTGAAACAATTGGCGACGATATTCGCCGTCGATCTAACCTGTTCAAAACGACCACCATCGACTTTGGCCACGAGATCAATGATATCTTGTCTCGCCGTATTACATTTACCGGTGCGCGCGGCCTGAGCGATTTCGCGAAACGCCAGTTTAAATTGCTCTTTATCAGAGCTGGCCGATGGTTTTAACCAGGCATTGTCATCCACCAACCTGGCGAATTCCTGAACCATCGGGAACAGTTGCTCTTTGACGACCTGCTGTTTATCCAAAGGCAAAGTATAAACAAACGTATCGAGTGCTCGTTCACGAAAACGCGCCGAACGGTATGATGCGATTTTACCAAGCAACAGTTTAAGATCATCCGTGTCCAGATTCTTGGTTGCGTCTTCTTCGAGAGTTTTCAGAATACGATCACGTTGTGGACAACTGCGGCCGGGAAAATTATCGAGCAATTGATTGGCCTGGTTGCGAACATCCGGCGTGGCCAACTGGCTCTTACCGACTTCGGCAACCAGATAAGACATCAGTGGATGCGCCTGCGAAATTTCGGGTCCACCGGCGAGCGCCTTGGTCATGACCGCCACGGCTTGATCGTAGCTCTCCTTATCGTCTTTAATGCGAGCGTTCGCATAGCGAAGCCGCATAAAAGCGCGCGTCAAATCATCGTGTTTGGCCAATTTTTTGTCATAGATGGATCGTGGCTCGTCAACGCTGATAATGATATTGGCATGGTCCTTAAACCAAACCGTCAGAGCGGGGTCGACGCGATTTGCCGAGCTTGACGCCGTTTTAAACGCGTAACCTTCTGGTAACGAGGCCGAAGTGATGCCTAGATACACCGTCACCCAAAGCATTGCCAATGCTGATTTATGTATCACCATTTCACGCAACCACCGCTGCCATAGATCAGATTAGATATGCCACATCATAACACAGACGGCACATCAGCGCGGCGGGAAAAACGCAGATTTTATCGAATTTTATTCTCGCCGAGATCGGCGCGACGGGAGCTTTTATAGCTTAGCAAGTCAGCCTGAATACTGGCGGATTCTGAGCAGAATTTATCGAGTTCAGGCTCCAGGCGATTAAGCAGTACGCGTGCAAAGCCGCGCCAATCCGATTGCGAGCGAGCCATCTGCAAACCAGTCAAACTCTGGACTATGGCCTGCCCAAGACTGGCTAGTTCCAAGCTCTGACAATCTTTGGGACTGATCAGAGCCTGAAAATGATCGAGGAGATCAACGACCAGACGCAGATCGACCAAGACGCTTTCGCACTCCTGGGGCGGCGCCTTCGGCGAAGCCTCCCAACAAGCCACTGCGAGAGGTTTCAGGCTCCGACATAATACCGACGCCAGATTACGCGCGGTTTCGAGAGTTTGTACGGACAGATCAATTGGGGATTCAATAAAAAGCTCGAGCCGAGAACTACTATCAAAACGGATATCATCGGCTGTCTCGTCGATCTCTCTGCCATCAAGCATGATTTTGGTAATGACCTGATCACCAAGCACTAAAGTCTGCTGCACCCAATGCAGTGCCTGCTGAAGATTCTTAATCGGCACCGGGACGGGTACCGAGCGGCGATTAATAAGTATGCGTTTCAACATGAAAGGATCCTTCGATCACCCAAACATCCTATTTGGAACCAGCAGCCGATCCCATGCCGCTCAGAGCAGTTTGCGCCTGCGTCTGCAAAGCATGAGCGCGCGCATCCTGCGGCTCCGCCGCCAGGATCAATTGCGTCGTCGCGATCACATCCGCGAAACGCTCCATTTTAAACAAAAGCCCGGCAAGCGCGTATGTCATGTTCAGATCGTGCGGACGCTTTGTCAAGTAACGACGCAACCCCACTTCCGCCTCGCCAAATGTATTCCGCTCATATGCTAGTCGCACCAGAGTGAATAACCCTGGCGTATTTTCCGGATCGATTTCCAAAGCCTTGACCACCCACTTCGTCGCTTCGTTCAACTCGCGCATGCCTTGGAAAGACAAACCAAGTCCCAAACTTGCCATTTCGTCATCCGGAGCCAGCGAAACCGCCTTCTGAAAGTGCAGCATCGCAACATCATTGCTACCTTTCACCAGACTAATCGTTCCTAAGCCGATATAAGCTTTCACCGAGTATTGATCCAACTCGATCGCCTTCAGATAAGCATCTTTAGCTGCGTCATTATCTCCGAGTTTGGCAAAGCAATCACCAACCAGACGATACAAGTTGGAGCGATGGTGAATCGGACAATCCTTGATCTTGAAAACTTGTTCGATTGCGTCGATGGCCGCCAAGTATTGCTTGGTACTGACCTTGGTTTCAATATCGCGTACCTGTTGGTCGATAGCCTGATCAGTCGCCTGTGAATCACCGAGCAACTCCAGCATGCGCTTCATCTCGGTAACAACTTTATCGTTAGTCACGCGCGCTCGATAAGCCTGAACATTCTTTTTGGCGATATCATTGCGCAGACCAACCGCCTCAACAGCTTTGCATAGAGCTTGCGCCAAACTATGAATACTGCCACCGCAAAAATCAAAGCGGTGTTTACCACAAAAATCTTCAACAATCGGCGTGCGATTGGCAATGACAGGAACCTCATTCGCCATCGCCGTCAACAACCGGTACGGCTCGCCTTCCACGCGATCCCGCCCCGGAAAACCCGAGACAAATACCGCATCAGCAGCGTGCAACAACACACTGGTAGCATCGCGGCTCGGTGTCAGATAGGCGACGCGATCATCTAGCTTATGCGCAACAAAAGTATCACGCACCTGGGTGACATAGGAACCGATCCCACAGAAAACAATACGCAGACGTTGCGCCGCGCGCGGATCGATCGTCTGTGCGATTTTCACAGCGTGTGCCAAATCACCGATCGCTTCTTCCCACTCAATCTGGCCTGTATGAGCAATGACGAAATCACCCTCGGCAAACCCAAGGTGCTCCAGAGCTTTGGCCCGGGTTTTCTTGGTGCGCTTTGCATATGGCTGCACCCACGGCGTGAACAGACAAATACGGCTGTCAGCAATGCCTTCCACCCGCAAAGTTTCGCGAGCAGCTTCCGTCTGCACCAAAAAGATATCGGCGGCAGCGGTAATTTCGCGGCGAACGGTACGCATCTGATTAATGTCTTCACCGGGATTGGGTGCCAGGTTATCGACCCAGACTGCCAGTCGGAATTTATGACGCCATTTTGCTTTCACCGCCTGATAGGCGTACAGACCAAGGCGTTCCTTGACGATAACCAAGTCGTATCCGCCCAGTGCCTTTTCCAAACCTGGTAGATACATGGGATTTTCGTCATGATCCGCCAGTGCAATACAGCGCAGATTATTAAAGCGGCTGTTTTGGGCAATGTAAGTACATACCGATGCCGAGGTCAGTACCGAAACATCATACTGATCCGCCAGCAACTGAAACTGATCGACTTCGTCAACGGTCGGCAGGTTGCCATAGACTATTGCCAGTTTCTTTTTTGTCATACTGTGCTCCCAGCACTCATGAGATATGAGTACAAACTAGATCGACTTGCTGAATACTTCCGAGAGTCGCTGTCCCGAGCGAAATTTACCTAAATTTTTGCGAAGACCATTGAGCTTGGTTAAATCATCACGCGCGGCGTCTAAACGCTGCTGAATCCGTTCCGTCAGGTAATGATTAAAACGCTCGACTCTTTGTAACAGCTCAGCCATCACCGAGCTATTATCCCACTTAAACCCGTCGCTCGCAGCGATATGATCCAACGCCAGCAGATTATGGAACGCAACCTTGCGTAACCGCATCCAATGGATAAGCTGGTCGTCATTTTCCGCTACAACGGCGTCCAATGCCAACACTCCGCGTTCGAGATACACGCGAAGGATGGCGGACAGCTGCGCCTCGAAATCACGCATCTTAAAAAGCCACGAATAAAGGGATTAAAGGAAGTCTCTACTAAAATTGTAACGGAGGCTCACCACACCGTCAAACTTACGAAGTCAATCACCGTAAGGCACTGTCGCATAGCTTGGAGCAGCCAGATTTCCAGAAACACTCCAAGCCACGGTAGCGTCTTGCCCACCAGCAGTATTTAGCAAAAAGCCAAACTGATCTTTGAGGCCTTTATCAAGTTTCAAGGCAATTCTAATTCCTAACAACGACTTAGGTAGCGATTCACGCAGACTGATGCCGCCTTTCACCGATACTTCCAGCTCTTGCGTCTTAAAGCCGGAGCTGTCATCGAGCTTAATTTCACCTTTGATCAATTTGCCCTTTAATACCGCCTTCTCGAAACGCTGGTCAGCGATATTGAGTGATGGATCATCGATAATGAACAGGCCGTCGTTAATACGAATATTGAACTCACCCTCGGATTCAGAGGTATCCTTGGCAAAGCTCATATCAATATCACCGTTAAGATTGCCGCGGAAAATCAATTTAGCCAGCATCGGCGCCAACAACTGATTCATATCTGGACTGTTCGCGGCGGCACTCAAAGCAAAACTGACCAGGTCATCAAGCGGGAATTTTGTCGCCTGCATGGTTAATCCCCTGGGCAAACCAGTACCCGACAACATGCGGAACAACCAGTCTCGAACATCCAATGACAATGTGCCACCACCGGCAGCCAAATCAATATCCACACCGAGACGTGTGAACAGCAACTTAAACAGGCTGATACCAGCATAAACCTGGTCGATCTTGAAAGCTTTGCCCCCAGGTGTCGCCTCGATCTGAACCCCATCAAAGTCAACACCGGCCGGAAGATTGGGCCCAAGCTTAGCAACCCGGATATTCATACCAACCGCTTTGCTGATCTCAACGGAAATCGCTTCCTTCAAAACCCCATAGGGAAATGTCAGATATAGAAAGAATAAAAATGTCAGAAGAAACGCCGCAACCAGCAGCGTAATGTGCACTGCTTTTTTACGACTCCAGGAAAAATCGGTTTTAAATATCTCCGAGAGTGTAACCACGAACTTTCACCGTTGATGAGAAGAACAGTTTAGTGCCATATAACGACCGTATTTCAATCGCATCCACCATCAAAAAATTGCCCGCCTTTTCAATTTCCGTAAGGAGTTTAATCAAACGCGGCAATGATATGCGATTCAAACGCAACTCAGCTTTTACATATTGCATACGCGCCGACAGCGGATTATCCGGCGGAATCGGTTCACGCTGTTCGTTGGCAATTTCGATTTGAATACCGATATCACGCGCTGTTTTCTCAAAAAACGGCTTAACCTTCATGCCGGCGGTTTTCCGACGAACAAGATCCACCGCTGATTCAAAGCGCTGATGTTCGAGCTGATAAGATGCGCGTAGGCTCTCTAGATTATGCAGAGCGCTAAAACCGTCATTTAACTCCGTCTTCAGCGCATTGACACGCGCCAGGTAAAAGAATCCCGCTCCTAAAATAGCGCAGGCGATAACTCCGCCCAGCCCGGCCAGAACAATAATCCGCTCGCGTGGATCCAGCTTGTAAAAGCTGTCCATGACAAAATCAAGACGCTCATTGTTAGCCCCGAGAGTCCAGCGCTTGACTGTCGCCACACCGTAGTTCAGGTAGGCTTTCGGTTTATCCAAATATTGCTCTAACATGACTTACCTTTGCCTAAGCGCCGCGCTTGCCGGCGCGACCGTCGTAATTTGCACGAATCGAAAATTCAATGACCGAATTATTGGTACCCGGTTTAGCACCCGAACTTAGTTCCCGTAGATCCTTCAGAGAAGAAACCTGCTTGATAGCATCGACCAACTTCCCCTGATTGTCATAGCTATCCGTCTCGGCACGTAATTCAAAGCTCGCTTCATATGGCGCCGTCACGCGGAAATCATAACGCGTTACATCGACCTTCAAATCCTTGGGAATTCCCGTACTCAGATCCCGCATCAACGGCAAAACGCCGCTTGCCGTATTTTCGGTGATGAAACCATCAACCGCGGCGCGCTTTTGTTCAATTTCGCGATGCAAACGGGTTTCCGCGTCTTTCTGATATTTTTTGAACAAAACATTCGTCGTGGATTTTCTTTTCGCATCCGCGAAGATATCACCGTATTGCCGATAATACTGTGCGTGCACTTCCTTAATCTGCTTTGCATAAAAGAAGTATTGAAAACCGTAGCTGACCAGCAACAACATTACGGCGATCCCGACTATCTTCGCCGCCTGGCTGACCGAATGCAGCAAAGCTTCATAATTTTGCACATAGGCGAATTCGCCTTTGCGTAGATTAATCTGCGACTGATTGCCGATCGTCGTCACCGTGCGCATACCGATAGCGACACCTTGCGGCATAATCGACATCTGCGGTTGCAACTCCGGATTAATTTTCAGGCTGGTGGCATCCAAACGCAGACGCTCCACCGGAACTTCAAGATGGTCCTGCAGGAACAAGTCGAAATTTTTGATGTTCGACGTTCCACCAGAAATCAATATCTGCGAGATCGCTTCTTGGCCGACGGTTTTATAAGCATAGATCGTACGACCAAGCTCCTTGACGATAGCACTGGCCGCCAGAGTCGAACGCTCAGCAACCATTTTATCCGATCCCTGTAGATCGGTGGCCTGATCATCAACACAGATCACGCGGCTGATAGCGTGCTTCATGCGTTGCGCTTCCTGGAACGACGTTTCAAAATCACGCGCCAAGAAATCCGTGACATAACGACCACCCAAATTGATTGAGCGGAACATTTTCAATAAACCATCGCGAATAATACAAACCGAGGTTTTCTCATGACCAATATCGACCAAAGCCACGCTTTTGCCAGGCTCCAAAGTCAAATAGGAACACAAGTTGTAGAAAGCCAGACTGTCGACATCAACTAACTTGGGATCAATGTGGATACGTTGCAACAAATCCAGGAAATTGCGCAGAAAAGCTTTGCGCGTCATTACCGCCAATACCGTTGTCTTGCCACCAGAAGTACCAAGAACATGATTATCGATAATCATCTCTTCCATCATGAACGGCACAGCTTCTTCGATTTCCGCGAAGACGGCAGTTTGAATTTTACGCGGATCAGAAAAATTAAAGGTTAAAATGCGGCTGGAAATGAACTGTCCTGGCATCGCCGTGACAATCCGATCGGCGACCAGATCATTTTCCTGGAAGAGTTGTTCCATGCAGGTGGGAACAATGGTTTCCATGGGAACGCCTTCCAGATTGGGAATCACGTTCTCATAAAAATTCGCAATTTCGTACGACTTGAATGTTTTGACAATTTCGACAGCCTTGATGGAATAACTGCCGATATCAAGTCCGATAACTTTTTGCATATAACGATTATTCCCTGGAATTTCGTGGTATTAGTATTCTGGCGCGTCTCACCGGACAAGTCAACGTAGCGCCACCGCGATGAAGCCAGTTTAAGCTCATATAATTAAAGAGGAATAGGTCGGCTTTAGGAAAGTTTCCAAGCCAGGACTTTATATGACGACAGCGACTTCCGAGCGGCATCAGGCATTTCGCGTTCAATAACAATCGTGATCTCCCGCATGCGGCCGCCAACATGACCACGACCGGTTATCCGGAACACCGACGAGATGGTAGTAAACCATTGAGCACGATTTTCCTGGCTGCCGGTTCCGGGCTCGGCGGGATTCTCGGCGGCAGGACTGTAACAAAAGCTCTGCTGCAATGTCGACAAGATGCCAGAGCCATCGGTAGCCAGATTAGTTTTATCTTCGCCACGCGTTTTAAGCGCTATCTGAAATTTCTCATTACAGTCACGGACAGCACTCGGAATCAAGCAGCTTAGCAACTCACGAGATGCGGTATTGATGTTGATTTTCGGCTTGTCATTGCCTGATTTTTGAAATGGATACACCGTCAAGTAAGGCGAAAAAATTGCATGCACGTCGTCGCGCCAGCCATCGATCAGCCGCAATTCGTCCAGAGTATCCATCGGCGCATTCTTGGCGCGATATGATGGCTGCAATTTCATGTAAGGATCGTCCTCATCATTGACCAGCGTTTCCGGTTCGGCCCGTCGGTCGCTATCAACCCAATCTTTGATTTTATAAATAACTTCATTGGTGCGAAAATTCTGCGCGTCCAGATAGAATTTCTCGGCAGGACAACTCATCAGTGACTTCATCATTGAGAGAACTTCCGGACAACGACCAATCGCGCAGTAGTTCAGATTAATTTTGTTACTCTCATCCACGACATCGACCGAGAATTCTCCGTCAAAGAGCTTCAGCATATCGATCACTTTGCCGTCATTCACCGCGCTTAAGTCCAGACTCTCCTGAGTCGCGGCCAATAACTCTAACGACCCACCGCCAATCGGCAAACCATTAAGCATGCTCCAGATATCGGAGAAGCCGTCGGTAGGATTGGTTTTCATCGGACTTTGCGGTGATGCCAGGAACAAATCGAGGGCAAAATCAGCCGACACCAGGAAAATCCCCAGATTCAGCGCCGACTTCGCCATGTATTCAGCTTTGACATTATCGCGCTGCGCCACCGCCAATTCGAGATTTACCTGCGAATTTAAAATCAAATCAGAACTGAACACCATCATCATGGCAATGACCACGACGGCAATGATCAAAGAAATTCCGCGGCTCCGCTTCCCACCACCCGGTGCCGGCCCATTGGCATCGGCAACCGGAAAACCACATTGGGTATGCGGTAAACGCTGACGTAAATTTGCGAGTAATCGCTTCACCAGACCTTCCACCTGACTGTCGAGGCCTGCGGCCGCATCTCCTCGAAACTGGTTGCAAACGGCAAGAACACAACGGTTCGCATGAGCGACGTCGGCTCATCCGCTGATTCACGATTTTGCACCAGTAACGGATCCGTTTCAAAAGCCTCGACCTCAACAGTGACCATGTAAGGAAGACGATTACGCCATTCCGAACGCGTCGTGTCCCAACTATCCTTGCTCCAATCGTCACCGCGCCAAGCCATTAACTTAATGCTTTTCATATTCGTGGCCAGAACCTGCATTGGAATTTCTTCTTTCAGGTCATCAGGAATCTTCTTTGCTTCACCGCGCAATAGGCGCCGGCGACCGATGGACTCCGGATCATCTTCCATTTTGTAAACGACCAAAGTCGTATCTGCCTCTTGATTGTTGGCTACCAATGGCATCTTCGACATCGTCGTCAGCGTCAGCTGATCGCCGCCCGACGAGACTTCGATTTTAAAAATGCCATTATTCTTTCGCGTCCCTGGATTGCGGATCTGATCACGACTGGAAATAATAAAGCTATGCTGAATATCCTGAACCAGTCGCTGCATGACCAAAGACGAGCGATGCGTCACCGCAGAACGCTCCGCCAAAGCAAAACGCATATCGATATTGGAACGCATCAACGATGAAACCGCGAAGGTCATAAACAGTAAAATGGAAATACTGATAATAATTTCAAGTATCGTATGACCGGCTTGCTGGCGTCGTGACATAGCACATTCATACATCTTATTGTCCCCCCGATTCCGAGGGAGTTGAAGCGCGGTCGCCACGCCCGGGGGCATCAGCGCGTCCTTGCTGTCTCTGCTGTCTTTGTTCGGTACCCGCAAGCAGCGGTTTGTAAACCGAGTCATAGACGGATTTCAAGCCGCCGACGAATTCATCGATTTTGCGCTGATTGGTCAGAAGATAAGTGAGTGTGACACTATTACGAATCGCGCCTTCGGCCCAAAAAACCTCGACATGCGCAATCCGGAACAAATCATCGCCGAGCACCTGAGCGATACCATCGGTTAGCGGATCGCTAGCACCGGCCTGTTGCGGACCCTCGTCTTCTTCGCTCGCCGAGCCAGCTCCCAGCAATTGAGCCACCGGCAACTTCCATTCCTGAATCGAAAAATCATAGGTATAGTCCGGAAAGTCATCAAAGCGCGCATTTTTTTCTTCCGACTGCAGATCCGTAAACGCCCGCGTCGCACCGGCATACTCCACTTTCGCCATCAACGCCCGCGCCAACCACATCGCCTGCGCGGAGCGTCGCGAATACTCCGCAAAATAGACGGCATTACCTTGGACGCCAGCAACTTCCACGACAAAAATCACCAACAGACCAATGGCCACGATGGTCTCAACCAACGAGAAGCTACGCTCGCCACTATTGATTTTGAACCGTGCCTTTTTCAAGATCAACTTCCTGCATGCCGTTCAGAGCCTCGGCTTCGCCTTCGTAAGATTTAGTAATGACAGTGTATGGTGTTTGATTTTCATCAAAAGCATCGCCACTTCTGACACCGACATAAATCACTGCCTTCTCCACATAACCGCTCGGGAAAAAGTACAACATCGCGCGACCCTCGGGACCCAGATCCGCTGCCATCTGTCGGGTTTCATGATGCTCCGCCTGCATGCTGATGATGCCAAGATGCGGACCAAGACGACGTGCGCGCCATTCCAGATCATCGACCATAATCCATTTGGGAGGGCGCAAACGGTTTTTCGCCCTTAATAGCGGCGAGGTTGGTTGAATCACTTCATCATTAACAGTATCCCGCACTTCCGACCCGGCAAGCGTTTGATACTCAGTGAAGCGCTCGTCAAATTCTTCAAAAACTGCCTTCTCTTCGGCTTCGGTGGGATCATGACCTAACTTACGATCACCCAACAAGACCTCACGACGATCCGCCACCTCCAGGTGATATTCACCCGTCGCCAAGGTGAAAACCAGACGATGCGGCATGTTCGTCAGAACCGCCATATCATAGGCACTACGAATGTCCGTTACCAACTGACCGATTTTGGTGGATGTCTCAGCACCAGTGATGATGTTGAACTGTGGAATAGCCACGGCATAAATCGTCGCCATGATAGCGATGACAATGATGACTTCAATAAAAGTAAAGCCAAGGGCGTGGCGCCTACTCGCCCTTTTGCTCTGGATAGACAATGTCGTCCTCGTCGCCGATTGTCTGGTTTGGTCCACCAGAGGTTATGCGATAGTTGCGCCCGTCGGATTCGTAGCCAAAAGCATTGCCCCAGGGATCCTGCAGCTTCTCTTCTTCCGTGTAGGGCCCGCGCCAGCGTTTGCTGTCACTGGGCGCCGTAATCAGCGCGTTCAATCCCTGTTCCGTCGTTGGATAAGAGTAATTATGGGCTTTATACAACTGCAGATTGTTTTCCATCGTCTTAATGGAAAGTCTGGTTGCATCCTTCATCGCTTCTTCCTGTTTACCGGTTAAGTTGGTGACGATAATCGCCATGATGGTGCCGATCAGGCCGATAACGATAATAATCTCGATCAGGTTCATACCTCGTTGACCGGATGCCAAGAGGTTACGATTAAAGCTCGATGGATTTTTCATATTTTCACTCCAGCAAAAAAACGGCTCTACGCTATAACTTCATACATTACCGTATTTGATTCATAATCGAAAGCATTGGCATCATCAGAGCCATAACAACCAGCGTGGCAATGCCACCCATCACCACAATCATCGCCGGCTCGATGAGACTAATCATGGTCTCAATCTTACGCTCGACTTCGCTGTCATAAGCCTTGGCCACATGATTCAACATTTCTTCGAGTTGTCCGGTCCGCTCGCCAGTCATAATCATATGTGTCACCAATGCCGGAAATTTGCCACTCCGCTCAATGCAGGCACCCAGACTCTGCCCCTCCTGCACCGCGATTTTCGCCTGCTCGATCACATCAGCAATGATGGTATTGGTCACGATGTTACGCGTAATCTCTAATGCCCGAATAATCGGTACGCCAGAATTAAGCAATGTTGACAATGTCTGCGTAAAGCGAGCCACGTTGATCCGCAATATCAACGACCCAAAAAGTGGCAGCTTCAGGACCAAACTATCAAACTTGCGGCGACCGGCATCCTTCGACACCCAGGTTTTGAACAGATAGAAGCCAGCGGCCGTCATACCGATCACCAAGTACCAATAATCCTGCACAAACTTTGAGGAATCGATGAGCAGCTCGGTGTACCAGGGCAAAGTTACTTTAAGATTCTTGAAAACCTTAGTGAGCTTGGGAACCACCGAGACGAATAAATACATGATGATCGCCATCGACACGCAAATCATGATCGCCGGATAAGCGATCGCGCTGACAATCTGGCCACGCATCACCACCTGGGCTTCGAGAAAGTCAGCCAACCGCACCAGCACGACATCCAAAGTGCCGGACGACTCGCCAGCACGCACCATGTTCACATACAGGCGACTGAACACGCCGGGATAAGAAGCCGTCGCGTCGCCAAGCGATTTACCCTCCGATATCTGATCCTTCAAAGCCGCCAGAGTATTGCGCAGCACCATATTGTCGACTTGCCCGGTCAAAGCACGCAACGATTCATCCAGCGGTACGTGCGCCGACTGCAAGGTTGCGAACTGCCGGGTCATGATCGCAAGATCCGTATCACTGACGCGACTATTAAAATAACGCGATTTGGTTTTGACTTTTTCGAGGGAGGTTTCTTCTTTGAGTTCCGAGGCAATGATCCCGCTCTTTTGTCGCAACTTTGCGCGTGCGGCCTTCAGTGACTCCGCTTCGATCTTACCCTTGCGGGCAGCGCCAGAGGCTAGGTCATATCCTTTGTACGCATATATTGGCACTGGTTAGTCTACCCTATTCGGCTATTCGGATATTTCGAGTTCATCAGTCTGAGTCTTACGAATCGCCTCGTCCAGCGACGTCAAACCAGCCACGACTTTGGCCGCCGCCGAGTCGCGCAAGGTTCGCATACCCTTTTCCACGGCAAGTTTTTTGATAGCCTTGGAGTCCTGGGTCTGCAGGACCAGCTTGCGAATATCATCGTCAAAGACCAATAACTCATAAACGCCGACGCGCCCCTGATAACCCTGACCAACGCATCGCTCACAACCATGACCGGCGCGATAGATTTTACCTTCGGGTAACATATTGCGTTTGATGGATAACAATGACAACTCGTGCTCGGATGGAATATAAGCCTCGCGACAGACCTGACACAGTTTGCGCATCAGACGTGTCGCCGCAATCCCAAGAATGGCCGTCGACAATTGAAATGGCTGGATGCCAAAATCAGTTAAACGAGTGACCGTCGATGCCGTATCGTTGGTGTGAATCGTCGAGAACACCAAGTGACCGGTAATAGATGCCTGAATCGCGATGCGCGCGGTCTCAGCATCACGAATCTCACCGATCATAATCACATCGGGATCCTGACGCAGGATCGAGCGCAGACCTTCGGCAAAACCCAAACCGACTTTATCTTTAACCTCGATCTGCCCAACCCCGGCCAACTGATACTCGACCGGATCCTCGATAGTCAGAATATTGATATCGGTGGTGTTGATTTGCATAACCGCTGCGTACAACAACGTCGTCTTACCGGAACCAGTCGGACCGGTTACCAGAAAAATTCCGTGCTTCTGCTCGATCAAGGCATTGAACTTCGGATAGACGTCCGGCTCAATCCCCATCTGATCCAGTCGCTTGCCACCGGCTGACTTATCCAATAGACGCATCACGATACGCTCACCGTGCGCCACTGGCAGAACGGAAAGACGAACATCGATATCTTTACCGGCCACTTTAATACTGATGCGGCCGTCCTGAGGCACCCGCTTTTCGGCGATATTTAATTTACCGATAATTTTAATACGTGAGGCCAACGAGCCGGCATGACGACGGGGAATCTGCATCTTGTCCTGCAAAACGCCATCGATACGAAACCGCACCATGATTTCGTGCTCAAACGGTTCAATGTGAATATCCGACGCTCGCTCTTTCACGGCGCGCGCCAGCAGGCCGTTGACGAGACGAATAATCGGCTTCTCGTCGTCGGTCGATTCGAGTAAATCGCGCGTTTCTTCCAGATCTTGATCCGCGCCGACTTCCGGAACATTCAGTTCGTCGATCACTTTTTGTGATGCATCATTGGCACGCTCGTAAACCCGATTGATACTGTTATCGATAATGCGCGCCGAAGTCAGAATCACATTGATATTAGTCGACAAGATTAAGCGCAAATCATCCAAAGGAAAAATATTCAATGGATCGGCCACGGCGACCGTGACGTTAAAATCATCGCGTGCGATCGGCAATATGCGGTTATCGCGACAAAACTGCAGCGGGATATTGTCGACCAATGCCGGATCAATATCATTCACTGGCAAACGATCGTAATAAGGCAGATCCAGTTGTGCCGCCAGAGCGCGCAGCATCGCATCCTCGGACAAAAATTCCTTTTCGATCAGCACTTCGCCGAGTTTCTTGCTGCCTTCAGAACGCTGAATCGCCAAGGCTTCTTTTAGTTGCTCCTCGGTAATTACCGCGCGCTCGACTAAAATCTGCCCTAGGGTTTTATGCTGCAGCTTCCGGAATTCCACCGACGGCAGTTTAGTCCAACGGGTCGGGTCGAGATCCGACAAGACCTCATCGGAATTTAAATTTTCTATCGGTTTATCGCTCATAATTTCCGTCGTGTCATATTAATCGATATCACCAGCCGGCGGATCAATTGGTGGTGGCATGTCATCAACCGGCGGTGGACCGTCATCGCCGATGCCGGGTCCATCATCAGGAACATTCACCCCACTACCAGGAGGTGAATTCGACACTGCGCCGCCTAACGGCATATCACTGCCACCACTCGAGCCGGTACCCGCCGACCCAAGCGGCACCGTCACCGTGTCATCAGGATCATGATCATCAGCGTGGTTGTCGGGTGCCAAAGCCGCCTGGCCTCCATCGGCATAGCCCATGTCGCGACGCATATCCTGCATCAGGCGCGTCCGATTTTCCTGCTCCAGACGATCAGTATCATCAGGACGATACTCGCCATCCTCCAGACGCGGCAAACTTGCATAGAAATCATCCTCAACGCCTTTGGAGCCAAAGATTTTTTTCAAAAACTCATCGCGATCACGCACCTTCGCCTGATAAATCGCGGCCAAGTCATCGGCGCCATGTACAATATGCGGCGTCAGGAAAATCATCAGATTATTGCGCTTTTTGGCAAACGACGAGTTACGAAACAACCAGCCAAGAATCGGCAAGTCACCGAGCAGGGGAATTTTCTTAAACTGCTCACTTTCCGTGGTTTTCACCAAGCCGGAGATAACAACCGTCTGACCATTTTTCACCGTCACCAACTGACTGGTTTTGCGGGTGTTAACGACAGGAATTTGCGCAATCGAATCATAGCGACCTTCGCTCGCATCCAAATCGATTTTCAACGTCACATAATTGGAATAACTGACGTTCGGCTTGATCTCCAGACTGAGATCAACATTTTCATGCTGTACTTTAGTGATCGGCACGCCGCCAAGACCACCGGGATCCTGCGTCTTGTAAAAGATCTTATCACCAACCACAATCTTCGCTGTTTCATTATTAGCGGTCAGGATGTGTGGCGATGCCAGAGCTTTGGTAGCCGCGTCGCTTTTGATCATCTTGATCAACGCACCAGGATTGACGGTACCAATACCAGGAACTGTCACCGGTGTGCCGGACAAAATACCGATATTCATTTCTTCTTTAAACGCATCGATAGCGCTGGCCGCAGCCGTGGGATTTTCCGTCACCTGCGATGCCACCAACGGCCCGATTCCCCCAGCTTCCCAGGTGATCGCCGTTTTGTTGCCGGTCTCTTTGCCGTAGCCGGCGAAAATCGAGGAGCCAAAATTAAAGCCGCCGTCGATATTAATATCGAGAATTTCCGCCTCGACAAATACCTGACTGCGGCGAACATCCAGTTTACGCACCAGCGAATTGATGCTGTCATAAGCAGCGCGACTACCGGTAATTAATAAAGCATTAAGCGACTCATCAGCGGTAATTTTAACGTCATCACCCAGACTTGCCACCGCCGGTGGACTGGTATCAACGGTGTTCGCGGGTGAGCCGGGAACATTGAGACGCGGCGTTGGCGGGCGTCGCAAGTTCGCACCCGCACCGCCACGGTTATTCTGCGCACCCTGCGATAATGATGACAAAGTCGCCGCCAGCTTCTTGGCATCAGCGTAGTCCAACGGCCGAACATGGATCGACGCCTGCCGACTAGGATCATCAATCCGCACATCGAAGCGCTTCACCAATGCTCGCACATCCTGAATAGTGCGCGGCGGCCCAAAAATAATTACTGAATTGGTGCGCTCATCCACCATCAACTTGTGATTGGAGATACCACCACGACTTGATGGCGCTTTGGAACCAGCACTTAACTTAAAAATCTCCGAAACTTTCTCGGAAATACTTTTTGCGTCCGCATAACGAATCGGCACGATGGCAATTTGCGGCTGCTGTCCCTGAACATCAAGCAGATCGATAATATCCAGCACGCGACGGATCTTATAACCACTGTCGCTGATAATCAGTGTGTTGGTCGGCGAATACGCGATCATGGCGTTTGGCGTCACAACGCGACCAAGAGTATTTTGCAACTCTTTGGCATCGATATACTTCAACGGCACGATTTGCGTAATCAACTCGTCCGTAAGCGGCGTGTAGCTCGATCCCATATAAGTCTTCAGGTTACCTTTCACCGCATTGCGCACCGGCATGATCTTGATGACTTTGCCGGTTTCCACCGTGGTCATGTTCAACATATTCAGTGCCGACAAGAACATCTGATAAGCTTCTTCTTTCGTCACTTTGCGCGGCGACAACATCGTCACTTTACCGGCGACATCGCGGCCCAAAATAACGTTCTTACCGGTCCACATCGACACGGCTTTGACGATATCTTTAATTTCCGTCGGTTCGGGAAAATCGATGTTCACCAACTCTTGCCCCGGCGGCACGCTATCGGCGCCGACTTTACCCTCGGGATTTTCGGCAGCTCGACGCGGCGCTCTGGCAGGTGGTGGCGCGATCACTTCCGCGGGCGCCTGTTCGTCGTTTGGCATCGCTATGCTCTCCGGCGGCGGCATATCATTCTCCGGTGGTAATGCCGGCGGCGGTGTTATCGATGGCGCACCATCAGGAGTCGGTGACGACGGAGGATTTGTCGCCGTTCCCGTCGGAGGCGGCAGCCCCTCGGGCACTTCGTTGGCAGTCGCTTCATTTACCGGCGGCTGTTCTGCCGGCGGCTCAACTGCAGGCGACGGCGGTACGGTATCGGGTTGAGCGACAGGTGGTTGCTGCGCTCGGACCTGCGTCATGAGCATGGTCGAGCCGAAGACCAGCAGCCACATGATTGTTGTCGAACGAAATGTCTTAAACATTCTCTAGCTCCTCACGCCATCCGTTACCGAATGCGAACCGTAATTGTTCTTGGCGTCTCACCACGTAAAATATTAATGCGTACTTCACGATCATCCTGAAATGCTTGATACAGCGCAAAACCCTGCTCCGGCTGCGTCATACTCGTGTCATTAACGGCAGTGATGACATCATTATTGCGCAAACAAATCTTCGCGAACAAACTGTTAGAGTCCATACCGATCAATTTAAAGCCTTTCGTTGTACCGTCCGGAGCACTATCGGGAACCAATCGTCCTTTGGTCAAAATATTCGCGAAGCCAGGGCCAAGTTCTTTCTCAACATAAACCGCTTCCACCGTCGCCGATGTACAGCCACCGCCACCCGCGCCCTCACTACGATCATCACCACCACGCGTGCTATCATCCGCTATTGTGCCGTCGCCACCTGCTTGCGCCGTCAGCACCGCGGCGGGAACCAGTTCCAAACACTCTTTCACGCCGTTGTTGTTAATAATCAGGCGAGATTGCTCGATCGCATGTACTTTTGCCTGGCTGCCAAAAATCACATCGCCCGCCTTATATATGTCTGCTTCCGAATAAGTCTCATCTTTAACCGTCGCCAACGAATCACCTGTAGCACCAAGATAGATCGTGCCTAGTAAGGCGATTTTAAGCGACGTCTTCTGACAACCCGCGTTTGGATCGAAGACGCCCGCCGTGCCTTCCGACTTCACCGGATCCGGTTCGTTCGGAACCTCACCATCGGAATTAAAAAGATTTCGCTCAACAATACTCCGCGACAAATCGCGATAATTCGTACTGTTGACCAAATTCAAAGTCGTTATGTTGCTTTGAATGCGCGGCTTCGCCGAGAAACCTTTAACCGCCGAGCCAATAAGCAGCGACATAATCGCTGCCGAGGCAATCGACGCAGCGATATAAGCAAACAGCAACACCAAACTAAACCGCTTGGTAAAGCCAAGCAGCACGACCCAATTCTCCTTCTTTAAATTATAACTCGAGAATAGGTCGGAAAGTTTTTCGATGTTGATATTTGTTCTCATCTAACCATGTATTCCTTGATTCATCTGACTTACATCACGCTCAATGTCACGCTGACCGGGCTACCGCCGCGCCGCACGCGGATTTCAATCTCTTTTTCGTTGCGCAACTGTTGCAAAAGCCGGATGGCGCCAGCCGTATCGTTCAATGGAACCCCGTTGATTTCCTCGATAATGTCATCATTTTGTAAACCAGCTTTATCGTAAATCGAGGCTTCGCGAATCTTGGTCAGGCGGAATCCTCGCAACGACCCGTCCACCATATGCGGCTCGGCCTTGGCATCCTGCAAAACTTTCTGGAAATCCTGAGTCAATAAGCGGTCTTTATAATCACCCGACATCTTAATCTTGTCGCCCTCGCGATCAAAACCAGGCTCCTTATAGGCCGGAGGCGGTGGCTTGGTAGCCACCGGCGTAATGCCGTTAGTGGTGGTCGGCGTCGTCGTTGCCGAACGCGACGCCGTCCTACTGGAACGGCGAATCACTGGGTCGATAAGCTCAACATATTCCTTCTGGCCATTTCTCTCGATGATGATGCGACGACGCTGAATCTCCAGCAGCAACGCGCCGGGCTCGATTTTCTGGCCGACGGAAACACTGTCGACTTTATTCTGTTTGGCCGTGTTCTCGTAGGTCACCATGCCACTATAAGGATCGCCACCATAGATGATCCCGATCAATTTGATCGGCATATCTGATTTAGGATAATCCTCAGTGGCGACATTGTTATCAGTGTCTTCGCCGACCGCACCCTCGGAATTAAAGATGTTGCGTTTGAGAATCTTATCGATTTCCGCATCCGGTAGATAAGGACGCACGACTGCGACTTCGTTTTGCGGCGACGTCCGACCCGCAGTCGCGACCGATTTGAATTTGAGCGCGTCGGATTTGGTACTAATCAACCAACCCAGCAACGATGATGTCAAACTCGCGATGACAAAACTGATGGCAACCGCAATAGCAAAAAACCGCCACGGCAATGGCTTCAGTTTTTTGATGATGTCTTCAAAGTCGGTCAAACCAAACTCGCGGCGCATAAGACAGCAACCCACTTCCCAAGCATGTTTACCTATCTGTATTTATCTACGAATTCATTAAGGCCATAGCGGCGACGGGGCATAAGTCGCTTCAAGCTCAATGCTTAACGATGCCCTCGGTAACCAATAACTCTTTCAATAAATGCGCGGTGGTTTCGGGAGTTGAATGCGAATTCTGCAACATCAACCGCGCTTGTCCATATCTGGCCTTCCGTTGGCCGATTAGAGCATTGATCCGTTCCGTTAAGCCTTTGTAACGATCAGACCGATCAACGACGTTTACCAGGTCCTGCAATAAAGGCCGCCGCCGTATTTCATCCGGCTTCATTAACAAACGACGCGCTACTTCTTGCGCTGGACTATGCAGCCAGATCGTAGTCCCAAGCGCCGACAGCGTTCGCCAGTTATCCTCGTTTTCGACGGCACCGCCACCGACAGCGATCACATGATGACGAACTTCACCAAGATTCTGAATGACTTCCTGTTCAATTTCGCGAAATTGCTGTTCACCCTGATCGGCGAAAATCGTCGCTACCGATTTGCCGCTTTTTGTTTCGATCCATTGATCAACATCAATGAAACCATAGCCAAGCAACCGGGCCAGCAACCACCCCGAACTCGACTTACCACTACCGGTCACGCCAATCAGAACGATATTGCCTTTGCTATCGTTATGACTAGGGGCGCGGTCCGCGCCACCGCCATCTTTATCTTGATGATATTCAGTCAATTTACTTAACTACACCTATCCCAGCTAAATGCTTAGAAAATTACCTTGCTATATTTTAACTCATCGGCCACAAAAATAGCAGGGTCATCTGACTTAGGCACTTATTAAGCAGACAGAAAACTTTGGTTTTTATCAAATCACCAATAGGCATTTGCGCATGAGTTCACCCATTCCACCGCTTTTTGTCCGCCAGGAGCGACAGGATGAATGCCTGATTTGGACGATCAATCGACCGGATCGCGCCAATGCCATCGGCCCAACCATCGCCACACAACTCGACCAACTGCTTGGCAAGCTTGAGACCAACTTGCGTGCGAAAAAGCGCGCCGCGGCAAGGTCGCGCGTCTTGATACTGCGCGCAAATACCCAGATGTCGACGAAAGATAAAATCTGGATCGCCGGTGGTGATCTTAAAGAACTGGTATCTCTATCAACGAACCAAGGTCTGAACTATACAAAGACCATGCTCAACGTGTGTCAACGTTTGGAGCAATTGCCGTTGCCGGTTATCGCGGCGATTGATGGTGCTGCGATCGGCGGCGGCGCTGAACTCGCCCTTGCCGCTGACATTCGGATCGGCACTACAGCGGCGCGGTTTGACCTTAAGCAACTGCAAGTCGGTCTGGCGACCGGCTTTGGTGGCACGCGTCGACTCGTCAACCTGCTCGGTAAAGCGCAGGCGCAATACCTGTTACTAACCACCGCCAGCTTGGATGCCAGACGTTGCTACGAACTCGGACTCATTCATGAATTGGTTGACGATGACACAACACTGGAGCGCCGCTTAACCACATTGACAAAACTATTCTGTACCCTTGATGGCAATGCCCTGGCCGCACAAAAACAAATGCTAAGACAAGCTGACGGCAATACCAATCCTATCGACCGCGCCGAACAACTGAAATTCAAAAACCTCTGGGGCAAACACGCCCACAAAGCATTCCTGCAGAAATTTTTATCCTCACGTTCGTAATCGGTTAGTGAGAATAACCACAAGTCATTGGCTGACTCATTTCTTTCCGTCTAAATTCTAATACGTCATGTGGCTCAGGTTTGTCTCCCGACATAACTAACTAACAATATTGTAAAATTCATTTTCAAGTATTTTTATATTATTTTTATGCTATGTTTATTTTCAATCCTACCGATCGGTAGGGGGAAGCCAATAAAAGATGCTCTATAGGATATTCATAACGAGGAAGGCTGAGCGACAACTCCAAAATCTCCCTTGGCATTTTCAGGCTGCGATCGAGGAACGAATTCGATTACTTTCTGAGGACCCTCGTCCACATGGTTCCATTAAGTTAAGGGGAATGTCCGATCATTTTCGCATACGCCAGGGCAATTATCGGATTGTCTATGAAATTGATGATGATGTGAAAATCGTATCGATCATCAAAATCGGAGACCGCAAAGATGTATATGATTGAAAACAAAGGAGCGATGCTTATGTCGCGACCACCTCTGAAAGAAGAAAAAAAACGTAAAGGCATCAGTATTTCTTTACGCCAGGACATACTTCGTCTGGCGGATGATACCGACAACAAATCAAAATTTTTTGAACAATCCGTGGAAGTCTGTCAAAGCATCAGTGAAATTATGAAAGAGTTGAGCAGCAAAAAACTTAAAGCCGCTGACGCACTTGAAGAAATTGCAGATGTCATGGACGTCTGGGAAGCGCAGTTTGAGGAAAAAATTCCCTACAAGAATCGAGCCGGCCTACGGCGCTCTAAATAAAAACAACCCCCGCCGCAAATACGACGGGGGTTGCCACATGCCAAAATCAGAACAAAAAATTAATAACCAAAACCTTCAGCGCCTAAGCTATTCGACCAGCGACATAGCTGCGAGGTAATCACATGAACGAAATTGCGATCAACGCAACGTGTGAACGTCGGCCAATTGCGCGCGTAGCCAGTATCGCGGCAATACAAATTGTAGCCAACACCGCCCGGTACAAATACGCGATCCGCCGATGCCACCATGCTACCAGGAATTGAGTAACGCAATTGATCGTCGCGCAACTCTACGAAGTGCGGAAAGGTGCCGTTGGGATTGCTGTAGTAATACTGACTTGTATAACCAAAAGTATTTTCGCGGTAATACGCCAACAAACGACCGAAGCGATTCACGATAGCATAGCGGGCATCGCGCGGTGGATACGGCAAACCACGGGAATTCGGCGCTGCGAACTGCAAGCCGCAACGTTGCAAATCATTGTTGGTCTGCTGAATTGTCCGAAAAGCGGTGTTCGTCAAAGTTTGATCTGCAAATCCTTGCGGCACATAGACTACGGACATCAATGCCACCGCAACCAGTTTCTTTAACATTATCATCTCCTTTATAGATGTTAGAACCAGGAAACAGAAATTCTGTTTGCCGTCATATCAAACATTAAAACGAAATTCCATCACGTCACCATCCTGAACAACATACTCACGACCTTCCATACGCATGAGTCCAACTTCCTTCAATTTGACGCGACTCCCCGCCTTGATCAAATCTTTTACTGTACAAACTTCTGCCGAGATAAAACCGCGCTCAAAATCGGAATGGATTTTACCTGCGGCCGCCGGCGCCTTATCACCGCGATGGATCGTCCACGCTCTTATCTCTTTAACACCTGCGGTGAAATAAGTCTGCAGTCCCAAAATGACGTACCCAGCACGAATCAAACGATTCAATCCCGGTTCATGCATCCCCAGATCGGCGATCATCGCCGCCTTGGATTCCGGATCCAGCTGCGACAGCTCCGCTTCCAGCTTGCCGCAGATAATCACGACCCCTGCGCCCTCACGCTCCGCATGCTTTTTCACGATCAATGTATATTCGTTATCGGTGTCACCAGCCGCCATATCCTCATCGACATTACAGACGTACACGACTTTCTTGCTGGTGATTAAATGCAGATCACGAAACGCCTCGCCGACTTCTTTGACGTCGCCAATGTAATCGTCCACTTTAAAAGTACGCGCCGGCTGTAGCTTCTGCAGATGTGATTGCAACGCCTCCAGCATCTTAATAGTCGGGGGAAGTTTTTTATCCGGCACCTTGCTCAATTTCCGATAACGCTCCAGCGCCACGCTCGCCGTCGCTTCGTCGGCAAAAATCAACTCGGCTTCGATCGTCGAGATATCGCGCTCCGGGTTCACTGAGCCGTCGACATGCGTCACATTCGGATCAGCAAAGCATCGCACCACATGCGCCACCGCATCGGTCGAGCGGATGTGGCCGAGGAATTGGTTACCCAGGCCCTCACCTTTGGCCGCGCCCTTAACCAGACCGGCGATATCCACAAACTCCATCGATGCCGGCACGATCCGCTGCGCATGCACTATGGTATCGAGCTCCTGCAAGCGTGGATCCGGCACATCAACACGACCGATATTAGGGTCAATCGTGCAAAACGGATAATTTTCCGCCGCCGCACCCACAGCCGTCAGCGCATTAAAAATGGTCGATTTGCCAACATTGGGCAAACCAACGATGCCACATTTGAAACCCATTCGCCTCAGCTCCTCATATTCACAAACTGCAAGGGCACCGGCAGCGTCTGGCCACGCAACATCTGCATCGCCGTCTGAAGATCATCAATTTTTTTGCCGGAAACCCGCACTTGCTCATCCTGAATCTCTGGCTGCACCTTCAACTTGGAGTCCTTGATTATTTTGGTGATCTGTTTGGCGCACTCACGATCGATGCCTTGTTTAAGCTTCACAACCTGGCGCAAAATATTGCCGCTGGCCGGCACCGCGTCCGCGTATTCCAGGCAGCGTAGATCGATCTGGCGCTTCGCCATTTTCTGTTCAAGAATCTGATGCATCGAGCGCAATTTAAAATCGTCGTCCGCCGTGATCTTAATGGTCATCGCCGCCTTATCCAGCTCATAAGCCGACTTGCCGCCCTTGAAATCAAAACGCTGATCGATTTCTTTTTGCGCCTGATTAACTGCGTTGTCGATTTCCTGAACCTCGACTTTGCTGACAATATCAAATGATGGCATGTGCACGCCGCTCCGTATCCCAAAGATAAATTTCGAGAAAATTCCCTTTTGGCAGACCCTTAATTACTTTAAGCTGGCAGGCATGAAAAGAATAAAATCATCAGCGATGTTCCTTCTCTTGGCAATCTGCGGCATCGTCCCCGTGACTACCGCCCGCGCTCGCGACGGTGATTTACAGCCACAACAATCCGCATTGAAAAAAAGCGAAGCCGGTTTTCATAGCTGCAAAACCGCCGCGATCAAAGAGTGGCGCGCAGCCGGCGGCCAACGCGACAACACCGGCGGATTAAAAGCCAGCATGGTCGCCTGTCGCGAACTGTTCCCAACCTCGGTCGACTACAGCAGGTGCAAAAAGACCGCGATCAAAACTCATCGCAAAGATCGCGTCAGCCTCAAACAAGCGCTAACCGAGTGCCAAAACAATCTTCAGGAACAAAGCTTCTCGGGCGAGGTAGCGGTCCCCTTTTGGCTGGATCCGGCCAAGCGCGTTTACTTCGGCGGCATCGGATTAAATAACGAAATACCCTGGAATCTTCCCGGATTGCCGGGCTATTCCTGCAGACCCCTGCGAGACGCGATCGCCAAGCCGGCAGCCCGCGAGTATTTTTTATTCGGCAACGTGCCACAGATATTCGCCGGCCTGAACACTCTCGACAGCCGCCACATTCTGGGCGTGCTTGGCCGACAAACCAGAAAAAAAGAGAAAACCGATTATGTCGATTTGCGCGGTTTCGGCCGTGCCTATCGCGATCAACAATCTTATTTAGTGTTTTTCCCCTCAGGTCACTGCGCTCACGAAAGCGACCTAGCGCCCAATTACCTGAATATCAAAATTTACTATCTGCTCGATGAAGGCAAAAAACTGCTTCACCCTTACTTTGGCGTTGCCTTCTTTAATCCGGAGACTCAGACGGAAAATATCAACGTTTACGCAGATTTGGTTGCTTCCCGCCTAGGCAGTAATTATCAAACCTCGCTCAGCCCCAACGGCAAGTATCTGGTCATCAGTACCGCGGCGGTCAAGGAATGGGATGCCGAGGGCGACCCCAAGAATCTTTGCCGACAGCCGCGCCCGCACCATTGGGTGGCGGTCCTCAAGGCTGGCGGCGAACTCAAGGATCGCGCCGAGTATTTACTGCTAGCCAGCGTCAAAAATTTGTGCGATTACGGAGATCAACTTGCAGGCCGTTTAAAGCAAGAGCTCTGAGCTATTGGGGAGGAAAGATCAAGCATGCCTGGTATTCGCCTAAAAGAAGGTGAGTCATTTGAAGCCGCGGTTCGTCGTTTTAAAAAACAATGCGAAAAAGCTGGCGTCCTATCTGACTTACGCAAACACGAACATTACGAAAAGCCTTCAGTAAAACGTAAGAAAAAAGCCGCCGCCGCACGCAAGCGGGCGATGAAGAAAATTCGCAAATTTGGTGCTTAACTGACACCTATTGAACAAGTCAAAAAACGGATTTTGGAACGCGTACCGCTGGATGCGTTGATCGGCGAGTCACTCTCGTTGCAGACCCGCTCCGGCCGCAAGGTCGGTCTTTGTCCGTTTCACCCCGAAAAATCGCCCAGCTTCACTATCTACGATAGTCACTATTTTTGCTTCGGTTGCCGCGCTCACGGCGACGCGATCGACTTCGCGCGTCACCAACAGGGACTTGGCTTCATCGATGCACTGAAATTTCTCGCCAAGAAGTTCGCCATCGAGGCACCGGAGTTTGAAGATAGCGAACGCCAAAACCGCCAGCGCCAAGCCATGTCCAATCTGTATCGTGCGCTTGATGCAGCCCAGGACCATTTCGTTGCGCAGTTGTATCAACCGGGCAACGACAAATATCGCCGCTACTTGATTGAACGCGGCTTCACCGAGTTGTCGATTAAGGAATTCGGCTTCGGTTTTGCTCCCGGCGATACCAACACCCTGCTCACCAGTTTGCGACGCCAGAGTTTTCGCCTCGAAGATTTGGATTCCGTCTCACTGCTCACGCGCTCCCAGGAAGGCCAACGTTACTATGATTTCTTTCGCGATCGCCTGACTATTCCCATTCGTGATGGCCAAGGCCGCCTGATCGCCTTTGGTGGTCGCACCACTGTCAATCACCCGGCAAAATACTTGAATAGTCGCGACAATCCTTTGTTCGACAAATCCACGGTGTTGTTTGGCTTTGATCGCGCCAAAGCCGCGATTCGCCAAGCGGGCTACGCCATCATCGTCGAAGGCTATATGGATACATTGATGCTTTGGCAATGCGGCGTCCCTAATGCCGTCGCCTGTCTGGGCACTGCGTTGACGCCAGCGCACTTGCGTCAGCTTAAGCAAGTGACGAGTCGCGTCGTTCTATTATTCGATGGTGATACGGCGGGACAAAAGGCATCGTTGCGTTCAGTGGACACGGCGTTGACACAACCGCAGATGCAGGTTCAGGTCGCCGTCCTGCCCGACCAGGAAGACCCGGATGTTTATATTCGTCGCGTCGGCGCTGAGGGCTTGCTGGCACTCATCAATAAAGCGCCTGATTTATTGGACTATGCTCTGCGCCAGAAATTGGCCGGCATCAAAGGTCTTGCCATCGCTGAACTAGTGAACACCGAATTTGTACCGTGGTTGCGACAGATTCGTGATCCCATCCAGAGAAGTTTTCTCATCAGTCGGCTTGCGCAGTTTAGTGGCGTGCAAATCAAGGATATCGAAAGCGCGATTGCAACGGCACGCCCAAACCAAGTTGCACCCAAATCCACGTCGCAGCTTGATGAAGTAGCGACCAAAACCACCGTCGGCAAACCCGCCAGTGAATTGACACAGATCGAGTATGAATTGTTGGCGCATTTATTTTTCTCCAAGCCTGGCGAACTCGACAATCAGCTGATTCAGACCATGATTCATCAAGAGCTGGAATTTGATGAACGGTGGAGCCGTGTGGCCGAGTATTTTATGAACATCCTCACGCACGGTTCATCACCCGCGAGCCTCGAACTCACCGCGCTGCAACAAAATGCCGATCCGGAAGTAGAAAAGTTTCTGGAGCGGGCACGTGCCGCCGCGATTGCCTTTGACTGCTCTAACCGACGAGAACGTCTGGCCAAACTTGCCCTCCGCCAAAAAGAAACGAGACTTAAGTTGGCCTTAAGTGATTTGAAGGTCCGCCTACGCAAGGCCAGCGCCATGCCGCAGACGGACGGCAGCGAAGTTCCCGAGCTTTTAAAAGCCATAAAATCTATTAATAACGATATAATTTCATTAGAAAAGAATTAAAATATTAAAATTTAGGGTTTTAGGTGTTGATTTCATGTACGAGGCGGCATATTATGCCTCGCTTTATTCTAACTATAACTACCGGGGAGCTCTCTGCGCATGAGCCGGAATAAAAAGACCTCCAAGGCGAAAGCTGTTCGTAAAACCACCAAGTCAGCGACACGTAAACCTGCAAAAGCAGCTCGTAACGCTAAGCAAAAAAAGCCGGCTGTCTCCGCCGGGTTGTCGGTAAAACGCGCAGTAAAACAAATTGCTAAAACCCTGGCCCGGAAAGTCAAGAAAACCACCGTGACCAAAACCGCAGCGAAAAAGCCATCATCAAACAAAGTTATCAAAGCCCGCAAACTTGCGCCGAAAACGCGCGGAGGCGTATCGTTGGCAATCGTGGCACGCACAGGCGCTCAGGTTAAAAAGGCAAAAGGCAAAACCAAAAAAACCGAAGCCATCAAAGGTAAAGGTAAAATCAAAACGGTCAAACCAGCGAAAGTCGCCGCACCTAAAAAGGTAAAAGCGAAACCTGTTAAAGCCGTCGCACCAGTCGCCAAAACCAAAGTCAAAGCTATAGAAGCCAAGGCGGCAAAAGAAAAAATCAAAAAAGGTAAAAACGCTGCGGCGGCAACTGAGAAAGCGCCGATCGGTCTATCAAAAGCCCAAATCGCCGCGCACCTGGAAGCGCTGGCGGTGGAACAAGGTCAAATCAGTTATAAAGAAATTTCGGCATCGATTCCCGCAGCAATGGCGACGCCCGAATTCATCGATAAGTTGATCAACGGTTTACGCAAAAAACGCATCAAGGTGATTGACGCGGGTGCAGGCGCCGAAGGCGGCCGCACCATCGAAGGCGCTAGCGCGATCGGCTCAGAAGACGATGAATTCGCGGCCAATGGTGACGCCGAGGAAATCGATCTTGATCTTGAGATCGATACCGCTGACAGCGAGAGTAGCGACGACGAACCAAGTCCCGCTGACGGTGAACGTCCCGAGCCGACAGTTGTTGTAACCGCGGACGCGGCTCTGGGCAAATCCAACGACCCGGTGCGTATTTATTTGCGCAAAATGGGTAGCGTTGCCTTGTTGTCACGCGAAGGCGAAGTGGTTATCGCCAAAAAAATTGAATCCGAAGAAAATCGCATTCTTGAGCGACTTTTGGATCTGCAGATCGGTCGCGATACAATTATTGACGCCGCGCGCAAATTTGTTGCCGGTGAGTTGCGCATGAAAAGCTTTATCAAAGGCTTTGACGATGATGAAGCCTCGTCCAACGAGCAGCTGCATCTTGATAAACTCAAGGAATCAACAACCGACTTCATTAAAGACTACGAAGAATTTGAGTCTTTGCTGAAGGCTTCGCAAAAAGCCAGTGCTTCCAAAAAAACCATCAGCAAGTTTGAAGCACAGCGCAACAAAATTTTCGGCATTTTAAAAGAACTGAATATCAATCGTAAATTGCTGACCGGTGTTATTGATTTGCTCGCTGGACACGTTAACACGCTCCGCGAGGCACAACAGGACATGGCGTATTACACTAAACGCCTGAACACCACCGAACAGATTTTACGCGATCATTTGGGCAAAACTCCGGACGCGCCGTTTGGCAGTACTTCGGAGCGTGAGTGGCAACGTGTTGCCCGCAACTTCCAGGCAGCGATCGACGCCATCAATCAATGCTCGGCTGCATCCGGCATGGACGCAAAAATTCTGAACTCGTCCTACCAGGATCTCGCCGATATGCGTCAAAAAGCCGAAGACGCCAAACGCGAACTGGTGGAGGCAAACCTGCGCCTGGTCGTGTCCATCGCCAAGAAATACACTAACCGCGGCTTGCAGTTCCTGGATCTGATTCAGGAAGGCAACATCGGTTTGATGAAAGCCGTTGAGAAGTTTGAGTATCGTCGAGGCTACAAGTTCTCGACCTATGCGACCTGGTGGATTCGTCAGGCGATCACCCGTGCCATTGCTGATCAGGCACGTACGATTCGTATTCCGGTTCACATGATCGAAACCATCAACAAACTTATCCGCACCAGTCGTTATCTGGTCCAGGAAATGGGCCGCGAACCGACGCCCGAAGAGATCGCCGCGCGTATGGACTTGTCGTTGGATAAAGTCCGCAAGGTGCTGAAGATCGCCATCGAGCCGATTTCTCTGGAAACACCGATCGGCGAAGAAGAAGATAATCATATTGGTGATTTCCTCGAAGATAAGTCGCAATCGACACCATCGGAATCGGTTATGGGCAGCAACCTGTCTGAGCAAACCGAGAAAGCTTTGGCGACTTTGACGCCGCGCGAAGAAAAAGTTCTGCGTATGCGCTTTGGTATTGGCGAACGCAGCGATCACACGCTGGAAGAAGTTGGTCAAAACTTTGATGTAACGCGTGAACGTATTCGACAAATCGAAGCCAAAGCTTTGCGCAAACTTCGTCACCCATCGCGCAGCAAAAAATTGCGCGCGTTTATCGAATCCTAAACGAGTCGGCTGTGAAGCCCTCTCTCGACGTTGGTCTCGCCCCCATGGAGGGCGTGACTGACTTTGCCACCCGACTATGGTTTTCTTTGACATCGGCGCCGGCTTTTATGTCGACGCCGTTTTTGCGTATTACCGAGCATTTTCCCTTTCGGAAAGTTGATCCTCTTTACGCACCGGAATTGCTTAGCCTAGCGGGCTGGAGTCGTTATCAACTGACGCCACAGCTCATGACCGGTAATCCCGATGACTTCACGCGCATCGCGGAACAGTTGCTACGTTATACGGACTACGTGGATTTAAACTGCGGCTGTCCAGCTCCCACGGTCGTGGGGAACGGCGCTGGCAGCGCTATTCTGCGTGAGACTGAGAAGTTCCATGCCTATGTCGAAAAACTCTGTGCCAGCCTAGGAGCGGGACGACTCAGCGTAAAAATGCGTCTGGGTTTTACCGATGAAAACGAATTCGCTGCTTTGCTCGCGGGGATTACCGACCTGCCGCTGGCGCAACTGCAAATCCACGGTCGCACCCGCACTGATCGCTATACCGGTAAAGCCCGCTGGGAACCGATCGCTCGTGCGGCGGCGGCCACGTCCTATCCAGTCGTAGGCTCTGGCGACATCAACACCGCCGCTGATTTCCGGCTGCTACAACAGCGCTATCCCGGCATCCGCAAAGTACTGATTGGTCGCGGCGCCTTGCGCCAACCTTGGATTTTTTCTGCTATTCGCCAACCAACACCCGACGAAACATGGATTGATGCTGCCACCGTGTTGACCGCACTCGAAGCTTTTTGTCTGTTACAAAATTTGCAGCTCAGCAAGCCACGGCAATTGCTGCACGTGGCCGAGATATTTCATGACCTGCCCGTTTGTGACACCGATCTTGATCGTTGGCTATATATACTTGCATACCTGATCAAAGCCCACGATGCCGGCGATACCAAAGACGTTACGTTTCATCCACACACGCTCGGTCGTACCAAAATGCTCTGGAACTATTGGCGTTCATCCATGCCAACCGCGGCATTTGCGCCGCAGGTTTTCCGAACGAAAAACCTACCGGATTTCTTGGCGGCAATCGCTAGCGTCTGCGGGAGCACGTGCGGACAGGAACGATTTGCTTTAAACTACCATCCCGAATGGGATTGGTTGTATGCGGGCGAGAAACGGGGGAGCCAACATCCATGGCCACAGACTATCTAAATTGGGATCTTTATGTCCTAAGCAGGGCGATCGCTTATCCGAACCTGTCGAATGCCGCACCGCATATTGGTCTCAGCCAACCACAGATGTCGCGCATTATCGTCAAGCTTGAGGAGCGTTACGGCGTCACCTTGCTTGATCGCGATGCCAAACGCAAATCAGGCTGGACACCCGAAGCATTTAAGCTGGTGAATATTTATGCCAACGCCGCTCGCATCTTTGATGCTGATGTGAAAAGCGTGCTCAATCTGGCTGAACCCGATCACCTGTCCGTCGGCACACTCGAAGGTCTGGTGCCGCTTGCCACCGGTCTTTGTCAGTATTTGTTTGCGACCAGCAACATTAAACTCATCGAGCTGCAAATCCACGACTTAAGCTTGCTTGAAGAGGAATTCACCAAAGGCAATCTGGATGTTATTTTCAGCTCACGCGAGCCCGGCAAAAAAAAGTTTCGCAATTGCGAAACACTCGGCTATCAATCGCTTGATAAATATGTCAACGACGAGAAAAATTCGTCATTGGTGAATATCCTGAGTCCTTTCGAGTTTGCCGCACGCAAAACCACACAGGATAAAACGCCTGTCCTCATTTGCAATTCGCTCAGCGCCCGACACCACTGGCTCCAAACCTATGGCGGCAAAGGCATCATTCCTTCGTCGGTGTATACGCGGCGCAAATCAACGCAGACGGAAAATCCCGTGCTACTGATCGCCCATGACCATATGCATCGCGGCCGCTGGCAAGCACTGACCAAGTTCCGGGAATCTCCGAACTTCCGGGGCTAATTTGGCAAATACCAAAAATACCGTAGCACCGCGTCGGCATCAGCACCTTTTCTATCTCCGATAGCAGACGGGCAAACCTAGCTGCGTTATAATGGATGTAATAAATAGGGAGTATCTTATGAACGCCAGTAAACTTCGCTCATATCTATTACCCGTGACTCTTCTTGCTATTGCGGCTTTGGCAACCACTTGCGGCGACGCTGACAAAAAAGGCGGTGGCGGCAAAGTTCCCATGAGCAAAGTCGAACAGGAGTTTCACCGTCATGCGCAAAGCCAACGTATTCCCGTGCGCATGCTGATGGCGGCCGCGTTCACCGAATCAAAAATGAATGCCGCTCCTGCTTCGGCGGTTTATACCAACGGCGGTAACGAAACTAATCGACGTACCCTTGGCTTTGCACTGACGGAAAATGCTTTTGGCATTCCCCAACAAACGCTTGGTCTCGTTGGTCATGAACAAGCCCACGAACTGGAAGTACAAATCGAACACTATGCCAAGTGGATTCGCGCCGAACTTGACGCCGCGCAAATTGAACTCAATCCGGCACCAGCAACCCCGGCCGAAAAATTCCAGTGGATCTGGCAACTTGCACAACTGCATCGGCGCGGCGAAGCACAACGGCGCAATGTGCGCGTGGTCTTCGCACGCAATTTGATCGAGACACTGAACCAAGGCGACGTCTGGCAGGATCCTCGCGATGCCCAGATCCTTGAGCTCAAGAAAGAACAGCCGGCGATCAACGTTGAAGACTTTGACGAACCGGATCGGCGTTTGTTCCAGCTACGCGATGACTCGTCACAGATCGGCAATAACGCCCGCCAGTTTGAGCTGACGACAATCCCATCCAACGAACAAAAAAATCAGCCAACGCGCATCCATGTTATTCACTGCCCGCTCAATCTGTCAGCGTGCCTGGAGCTGCAAAATCCCGCTCGCACCGGTGATAGCGAACAAGCGCGCTTGCGCGCGCACTACGTGATTCCACCTAATCAAAATATCGTCGAAAAACCCCTACAGGTAACCCCGCACGAAAACGTGGTTGAGATAACCGATAACGCTGGCAAATCGACGGTTATCAATGATGCCATCGTGATCATGTTGGTCGGTCAATCCGGACGCTACGTCGAGGGGATTCGGACCTACGCTGATCCAACCTGGTTTTCGAGTTGGCAGCTGTCGCATCTGGGTGTGATTGTCAGCGCCGTTTGTACCAAACTGAAAGAAAAAAATGAGGCTATTGATTTCAGCAAGTGTGTCACGCCAAACAGCAAAACTGGCGTCACCTTTCAGCACCAAAGCTCTCAGAGTTTTTATCAATGGGGTGATATCCCTGATTATGACGAAACTATTTTTTGGGCCTATCTTAGTTCTGACGACTATATGATCAACGGCGAAGCAACATTACGTCTAGCAAGCGAGCGCAAAGCTTATCAGGCTGGGGAACAAATTCCTCTCAAAGCCAACTTTCAGGTCAATGCCAAACTGATTCAACTCGAACGGGCGGTTCGCTGCACCGATCAGCAACAAAAACTGGTCTGGGCGCCGGTGCACAGCGAAAGCATACGCTCGAAAACCACCAAAGATTTTACGCAGGTTGTTTTTGACGGCGGACCAAATGACAATGGCCGCCACTTCTACCGCCTCTTGATTTACGATGCACAAAGTGAGTTGATCGGCTGGTCCATGGTGGATTTTTATCTAACCAAGTTTGAACCATCGACAATTGCAGTTGCACCGAAGGCTTGCATTCGCAGCGGAACCTGAATAGGTCGCACGCTGCCTCACGGCCACAAGAGGTAGCGATTGCGAGCCGGTACTTCATGCGGCGCTGTTTGTCCGTCACGCGGCGCCATCTCTCCACTCGGCTCCAGCTTTAGATCAAAGTAGGGAACGAAAGTCGCATTGCCGTCGCCATCATCAATCTGAATAATGTTCGGATGGCGCGCATTGATATGCTTGACGGTAAATTGATCGCCCGCCTGAAAGTCATCATTCTTTTTAGTCGTTAACTCCACCACGTCCGTCGGCAACATCTCGTGCAGCTTGGGCGGCGGCACGCGACGTATGGTTTTCTGATCACCTTTGAGATCAACATAGGTGACGTTGTAGGGTTTGCGATCGAAGCGAATTTCGCTCACTGATTCTCCCAGCCGCTTTTTTGCGATTTATCAGAACCTTGATTGAGTCTTTATCGGTGGGAATTAGCCGGCTTTGAGAAAAAAAATCGGCGATCCCCGGAGAAATCGCCGAAATACTCGTTATTTTCACTAATTACGGGGTTGCTAGATTATCTCACGTCCTGCAATATAGCCGGTACTGCGGGTATTGCAGCCACATGTACGGTTGCCGGCTGACTCAAACAAAGCGCCACAGGAAATACACTGGCGGACTTTGATTTTGATAGGCGACAAATTGGCTAAGCGCCGCGCGTGGTTTTTGAGCTCGATATCTTTTACGACTGAAGGCGGTAAACGTTTAATTTTGTTGGAGTTAAAATCTTTTGCGATTTCTAACGTCATGTCGCACCTGATTTGATTAAAAATCAATTAATAGTTAATGAAGCATATGAAAGACTTTAAATATTTAACCATTTTTAATTCGTTGTCAAGAAAATTCCGCATTTCACTTTGTCAATTATCCAAAATAATTCTTTTATTTCAAATAGTTACGTCAAATTTTGCTTGCGCGACGAAAAACCCGGATATAGAAGCTCCCGTTGCCGCAGCTCTTAGCCCTAGTCAGCTAGTCAAAGAGACTACGGAGACGCAAATCCGCGTTATCGACCTCGATCTAATCCGGCAAATGCCGCATTTACGGGAGCACGGTGGCTCATTGCTGCTTAGCCGCGGCCGCGAACAATATGTTTTACCGGGCATGTCCACCTCGCAAAAACTCACCACCTATACGCTGGTATCTGCCATATTCCTGCGTGCCAGCAATGACGAAGCCATTTACCGGTCGGTGGCTTTCGCCGCACCGGTACGCTTATTCCGTACTGATAATCTGGATTTTCGGCTCGCGCGCGTGGCGTTCGCCAAGCAGCCTCAGGAGCATGAAGCCAAAGTCTCGCTTGAATTCACGGATGCAAAATCAAGCTATCAGTATCAGATTGAATTCAGCGTGCGCGCGGATCAATCCGGTTTGTTTATCCACCAGCGCGGCGACAATCCACAGTCATTGTTGGTTGCCTTTAATGCCGCCGGCCAGACGCCGATAACCAGTCGCATCGATGAGCACGATGTACTGGCATTGGTGGATGCGGATTATTCGGTCGCCGTAGTGCAAAAACAGGCACCCTTCCAGCAGATCAGCGGCGACTGGTACGCAAAAACTAAACAAGCCAATGCCAAAAGCACCACGATACTAATACCTGCCGTCAGATCAGCTTTAGGGTTGGCGACGCGCTTTGCCAAAACGCAACATGAATCCGCACCTAAGGTCGCCGTTCACGCAACCCAGGAAAGTCATGTTACCAACCAGATGGCACGCTCGCTCAGTCTTTATAGCGCCGATGGCCGACTCCTTGACCTGGTGAATCTGCTTCCCGGGTCCAGCATCACGGTCGCCTTGGCAACTCCCGGCGATGTGATCATCAAAGATAACTTCTCTGGTTTGACAACACCAGTCAGCGTCCCTGCTGCCACTCCGCAGGATCAACAACCACTGATAGTGACACTGCCGCCGCGGCCGCTGGGTAGTCTAAAAATTAAAACCGCAACCAACGGCAAGACAGCGGCGGGCTTCATTGCCATCGAAGCCGATAGTCCGAATTTTACCCGTGCCGCGGCCTTGCCGGGCACGTTACCGACGAATCTATATCTGAGCAGAAACGGCTTGCGTACCAATCAGTGGCCGGTTGATTTGCTGTTGCCGGCCGGCCATTACCGTGTGCGCATCCGCGATCTGCAACAAGGTATAAGCTGCACATTGCCGGTAAATGTCGCCGCCGACCAACCCATGACATTGACTTGCACGGATCCAATACCGGAAAGCATCACGCGCAGTTTTAGTCAGGAGCGCAGTTATTTGCGCTTGAACAGTGGCGATCGGCTGGTGGAACGCGGCACCGGTCAAGCTCTAATCGTTTACGGTCTGGATACCAAAACCAAACAGACATTGGTGGAACAACTAAAAGATAAGGTTTCCGATCGCTGGTTTGAAACGCTTCGCACCGAATTAAGCAAGCAGACCAATATTCATATCGAAATGCAATGTCCAGCCGCCGGCATCGAACGAGCCACGTACATTAAGTTTATGCGGCTTCTTAAACCTCAGACATATTTGTTATTTGATTGCGCTCTGGTCGGACAACATACCAGCATGGATGAATTGTATTTTGAATTACAACGGCAGGTCGCTCATACCTCCATCCCGCTCAATGCTTATAGTGACACCAGTACGGCGGACAGTGCGGCGATTGAAACACCAAAAATCGCCGCCAATCGTGATCGATCGGGACGTATTCTGAACATCGCGGCGGATCTCAAACTATATGTCGAGCCCGGTTTTCGCCCAATCAAAATTGTCGCTTACGGCGACTCAGGTATTGTCAGCGAAACATCCATCTCGGCTCCAGGAACAGATGTTTTGAATATGACGATCCCCGGCAAAAATCAGTCATGGTTGCGTTTTGAATTGCATGGTGTAAAAGATTTTTCCCGCAATGATAAAGATGCTCCAACTAAAGGTGCTGAAATGGTACTTGGCACGACCACGTATTTGCCATTAGACCCCAAATCAGTACCTCACTCATCACGCTAGAGTTAAAAGGTTATTTGTGACACCTGCTCAGGAAATTATTCGCAAAAAACGTCAAGGTGCTGAGCTAACGGAAGCCGAGTTGACGGATTTCTTCACCGGTTATCTGACCGGCAGCGTTGCCGATTATCAAGCCAGTGCCTTGCTAATGGCGATCTTCCTGCGGGGCATGAATCGCAAGGAAACTTCGATCCTGACCAGCATCATGCGCGACTCCGGCAAAGTTTTGCAATGGGAGGGCTCGCGCGCCAATGTTGTTGATAAGCACAGTACCGGTGGCGTAGGCGACAAAACATCATTGATCCTTTTACCGCTGTGCGTACTCGAAGGCGTACGGGTGCCGATGATGTCCGGACGCGGCTTGGGACATACCGGCGGAACGCTCGACAAGTTGGAATCGATACCAGGAATCCGCGTGCGTATAAGCGCCGAGGAAACTCAACAGTTGGTGCGTCGCTACGGAGGCGCTTTCATCGGCCAATCGGGAGATCTCGCACCTCTCGATCAGAAGCTCTACGCGTTGCGTGATGTCACGGCGACGGTGGAATCGATTCCACTCATCACCGCCTCGATTCTCTCGAAGAAACTGGCCGAAGGCCTCGGCGGTCTGGTGTTGGATATCAAGTTTGGCTCCGGAGCCTTCATGGAATCGGTGGAATCAGCACGCGACTTGGCCGAAAGCCTGATTGACGTCGCGGGTCAATGCGGACTTAAAGCCCGCTGTTTGTTAACCAGCATGGACAGTCCGCTTGGCACCCATGCCGGCAACACGCTCGAAATGCTGGAGTCGATAGCGGTATTACGTGGCGAAGGACCGGCGGATACCACCGAACTTAGCATCGGCCTGGCGGCGGCGATGATTCAACTGGCTTATCCTGAACGTGATGAAAACGATATCATCGCTAAATTGCATGGGCATTTGCGAAGCGGTGCGGCATGGGAACGTTTCTGTGAGATTATTGCCGCACAAGGTGGTGATCGCAGTTATCTCGATCACCCGGAGAAATTCCACAAGGCCGCCATCATCAAACCCGTGCATGCCAGAAAACCCGGCAAAGTCGTCAGTAAAATCGATGTGCGTAAACTCGGTTTGGCAATCCTTGAGCTGGGTGGGGGGCGACGACTGCTCAGCGATGAAATCGATCACGCGGTTGGTCTCACCAATCTCAAACATCACGGTGACCATGTTGCCAGTGATGAGCCCGTGGCGATCATTCACGGCAATGATCATCGCAAAGTCGAACGCGCGACTGAATTGATTATGAACGCTTATGAGCTGGATGAACAAGCACCACCAACCGCGCTGATTCTGGAGACGATCGGATGAATCACGCGACAACACTGCTCGAACGGATTAATAAAAGCAGTGAATCCCTCCGCCAGCATCTCAACGGCCGACCACTGCCCAAGCTTGCGATCATCCTGGGATCAGGATTCAAGCAGGTTCTTGACGACCTCAGCTTCAGCTTGGAATTGAATCTCAAAGATCTGAGCGGTTTTCCTGTGCCGAAGGTCGCGGGGCATGGTCAATCGTTATTGTTCTCCAAAGTGGGTGACCGTGAATGCGTGATCGTCTCGGGACGAGTGCATATGTACGAGGGATTCAGCGCGCACGACGTCGTGCATACATTGCGCGTGCTCGCCAATTGCGGTGTCACTGGCGTACTGCTGACCAATGCCGCGGGTGGCTTGCATACTAAGCTTCGTCCCGGCGATGTCATGGCTATTCGTGATCAAATTAATCTAAGTGGACATAATTGTCTGACCGACGAGGCACGGGAGCTGGGCAAACAATTTGTCGACATGACCCAAGGCTTTGACGCGGAGTGGTTGCAGGTTCTGCGGAATCTTTGTCACAACAAAACCGGTGTTTATATCGGCACGCTGGGCCCCACTTATGAAACCCCTGCCGAGACAAGAATGTTCGCTACACTTGGCGGTGATGTTATCGGTATGAGTACCGTGCAGGAAGTTATTGCCGCACGACAACTCAATCTGCGGGTGGGTTGTTTATCGTTTGTCACAAACTTATGCGGCGGTCTCGGTGTTAACATCGATCATCAGCACGTTCTCGATATCAGCGCCAAACATAGCCAGGAACTAAAACGCATTCTGAAGACCGCGATCAGCACGTTGCCACTTTAGTTAGGAGCTCAGGTGAGTACAAAGCTAACAACCAGGCCGCTGTTTACCGCTCAAGATATCGCCAAACGCGTGGCCGAGCTGGGACGTGAAATCTCGAACGACTATCGTGGCCAACCACTCCTGGTTGTGGGCGTCTTGAAGGGCGCTTTTATTTTTCTCGCGGATTTAGTGCGAAACATTGAGTGCGAGACCCAGATTGAATTTATCAGTGTTGCCAGCTACGAAGGCACCACCACGACCGGACATGTCCGCATCGCCCTGGATTTGGCTACTGATATTGAGAATCGTGATGTCTTATTAGTCGAGGATATTATTGATACCGGGATTACCATAGATTATCTGCTGCGCATGTTACGCACCAGAAAACCAAAAAGCCTCAAAGTCTGTAGCCTGCTCGCCAAACCCGAATCACATGCCATGGAACACGCCCCGGATTACGTCGGCTTTAACATCAGCAAAGAATTCGTCATCGGTTACGGCCTGGATCTCGACGGTGTCTACCGCAACCTGCCACATATCGCCCAGGTACTTAATTGAAAATTTATTTCTTGGCCGCATCCTGATCGCTGGCGACTTTCTTCAATTCAGCCATCAGGCGATTGATTTTTTCCAGGCTGGTGCGAATACGACTCAAACGATCACCGAAATTATCGGTATGCTTGCCATCAAAGTGAGGACTGCCAGTAACTTTGCCATCAACATGGCTCATGTACAACGGTTGACGACCATGACTTAAATTGTCAGCGACTTCCTTCTTCTTACGGAAGCTGGCTAGGTCAACGATGTCTCCGGTTTTCGGGTCTAGGGAAGGATCACGGCTCATACAACAACTCCAACATCAACAACAGGGGTAGCAACAATGACAACAATTTTCAACAACAGCGACAACAACAAGGCAAAAAACAACAAAATAACCGAACAATATAGTAAACGTTCACCGCGCCCCGAAGGTTACGGTGACGAGGAGCACTAGGTCTTAATACGGTAAGACTTTAAGACAGAACGATTAGCTTTAGCCCGATCCTGCGCCATCTTACGGCGAACTTCATCATTTTTGCGCATGGTCTCAGCAAACACTTCTTCGGACGAAACGTTCGGCGAACCAGCTTTGACATCCACAACCGGTTTCTTGTCTTTATTGAAAGCCGAAAGAGAAACAACGTTATCTGGTTTTTCCATACCGTTTTGCATAACTAACAACCTCCACAACATCTCGCCTCTGACCACTGATCAGGTGTCCCGCTAAGCGGTGCACATGGTAGTTTGAGCAAGTAGCATGCCATGTAAAATCAAACGTTACAAAGTTCCAATCTCACAAAAAATCTTTAATTTCAACTTGTTACAAGGACCCTGGGCGGCTATCAGCATTTGCGTGCCATTGCAATTCTTGAGCAGGTGTCTAGGAGTTATACACCGGGATCCTGCCCTGCTATATAATCATCTCAAAGCCTTTGTCAACGAAAGGACGGTGGCGTGCTCGACGTATCCGCCCATCTTGAGAAGTTACATGCAGCATTCTGGGGCAGCTTTGATATGTCCCGTTGCCTTCATCATATAGAGAGGAACCTTCGGCCAACCCAACCCCCCGCGAGAGGATTGGAGTTTTTGGGAGAAGGCGCCCATTTCGCGGCCTACAAGCTACCCGGAGGCGGAACGCCAGCCATGGTCCTAAAAATCGCCAACACCCGATTTCGACAGACACTCGCCGGCAAGGCTCAGCAACGCTGGATCGAGCGTATCAATAGCCTGGGGTCGGCGAGAACAGTGCTGGTACCGCCCATGCAGGCATTCGCCATCAACGACACCCTGGCCCTATGCCTACCCTTTGGCGAGATCATGAACAAAGCCGTTGATGAAAGTAGTATTGCCGATTTTTACGCGGCACTAAAAACACGTGACCTCATCCTGGCTGACAATTTGCAATTTCGGTGGTGGCAAAATCAGCCGTTTGTGTGTGACTTCTCTGATCTGAAACATGCGACTCATGGATATTGACCAGTTGCGCCAAAGTCGCGTAGTCAACAATGCCGCGCTGCATCAGAGCGTGCAAACGGCTCGACAAAGTACTGCGCGACATTCCTAGCCGCACTGCTAATTGACGCAGGGAAAGTCTGCCATGGCGCGCGGCGCATTTGCTTAACTCCAGCAGCAGTAAATCCGACCAACGCGAAAAATCCAGATTGTCATCCACCGCAGCCCGCAAATGCAGAGGAATCTCAGCATCATCAATAAGTGGTGTAGTCGCATCTGACGTAACCGACATCGACTGTGGTACGCCGTGATACTGTGACCAGATCCGCTCAGGAATCGACAAAGGCGTCAGCACCTGATCAATGTGCAACTCGGTCATCGCACGCAGGCAATTTCGCAATTCGCGAACATTCCCTTCGCGCCATGGCACCGCCATCAAAACCTGCAGCGCGGCACCGGAAACGCGATAAGGTCCACCAGCCATAACCGCCGCAAAGTGCTTAACCAACGCCACGATTTCATCCGGTCGTTCACGTAATGGCGGCAAGATGATTTCCGCCTCGCATAAACGCTGCCACAAATCAGCGCGGAAACGACCGAGGCGGACCAGATGCGGCAACTGTTCGTTGGTTGCCGAGAGAACTTTAATACTGATGCGTTTGGAGCGCGTACTGCCGACGCGACGAATTTCCTGATTTTCAATAACCCTCAGCAAAGCCGCCTGCGCCGGCAGACTCAAAATTGCGATCTCATCGAGAAAAATCCAGCCGCCGTCAGCGGCTTCGAGCAGCCCGGAACGATCTGCATGAGCGCCAGTAAACGCACCGCGCACATAACCAAACAACTCACTTTCCAGCAACGTCGGCGACAAGGCGGCACAATTCACCCGCACAAAGGGTACCTCCGGTGCCAAAGTTTTAGCGAGTAAGTCCGCCACGACTTCCTTGCCAGTGCCGGATTCACCATGAACGTGCAAAGAAGAAATCGCCGAACGCAAAATAAACGGTAAACGTCGGGCGACAGTTTGCAAAGTTGCACCAACCACCGGCGCAACCAACAAGTCGGCCTCGGCAGCATTCGCACTGCTGATCTGTCGATGCGACTTGCACAGATCGTAGATCGCTAACAGAGTCTTGATAAAATGGGCGCTAACCGGTGCTTTAATCAAGAAATCGTCGGCGCCCAAGCGCATGCACTCGCTAATCAATTGCGCATCCTGATGCGCCGAATACATAACGATAACCGCGTCAGGCAAACACTCACGTGCCTTCTTGATTAAATCGGGACCAGCCAAACCCTGTGCCGAAAAACCAATATCGAAAATTAATAAATCAAAATCCTGATTATGTTCCAGGCAACGCGAGAAGTCTTCGGGACGCAGCAATGAGGTAATGGTGATAAGTCGGTGCGTCCGGGCAGCGCGCAGCATCTCCTGCAGACGTTGCAATTGGAAAATATCATCATCAATATGCAGAACCCGCAAATTTTCGCCAACTGACAAATCATCACTCCTCTGATGTGGCGCGCAGATTAAACAAACACCGCCATCTTCTCAAGCAAAAGATGGACACGGCGTTCGCGGCTTGGACGATAAAGTTTTTCTGACGCGTCCAACTGACACGCCGCGACAAAAACCCGAGAAAAATAGCTAAAAATACCTTGGCATCAAACTCGCAATCTCCACATCGATGAACAATACGAAGCATTGTTTAAGGAATTACGAGATGTATGCAGAAAAAATTAAATCAATGACTTGGATCGAAAACAACACCAACGAATTATCGGTTGGCGCACTTACGCAGGTAGCACTGCAAGAAATACCAGTCAGTGTTGCCAGGAATTTTGTAGCCGCACGCTATAGTCGTTACATTCGGCGCCTGCAACAACAAAATGCTCTTGATTTACCACCACCAATTCACTCGTGCGATTTTCATCAGAACGATATTTTTTCGTATTTTGTCAGAGCCGTGAAGAACCGCTATCAGCAACAACGTCTCTGGCGATATTTAAATGATCCCATCCACCACTTCCGCCACGAACTTAACGAACGCACGGAAATCGATGTGCGCATTGACAGCCACCCTGACTATGGCCTGTATCTGGCTGGTAATTTGGAACTCATCACGGCGGCGCAATGTAATTATTTACACCAACCCTACCGACACGAGAGAGAGAACGAGGCATTGTTGTTCACTATGGTCATGGATATCAAAAGTCAGACGCTGCCACGTCTGGTGTTGTATAACCCTCAGCTTGCCGACACCATCATACGACGACATACCGACTTGATCGGTGCCGAAGTCAAACACATCGACCTTAATATTGGTGATCTCATTGTTCATCATACCAGCGCTGTCCGCGAAGTGGATGACATCGCAACCGACGGCTATGTGGTACTGTGGACGCTTCGCGGAACGCAGAAAGACAATACGCTGTGGCTGCGCGACTAATACGAAAATCCCGCGGCCCTTTTTATACCGCCGTGGACTCCTCGGTGGGCGCTTCGGTTTTCTTTTTGCCGCGCGGAGCGCGTTCAGGAAACTCAAACGTAAAGCCACCGTCCTGCTGCAAACGCAGGCGGGCGCTGAACGGACGGTTTTTCTTGGAAATGAAGTTAGGTAACATCTCCGTCACACCATTGGTAATATACGGCAAGACTTCCTCGCGACGCATTTCCCGCCGGCAAACACTGCGCGGCAAGGACATGCCACCAACATCTTTCTCACCGGTTTCGCGCGCGGCTTTACGCATTTTGCAGACAAACTCCGTGGCGGTTTCAATCACCTGACAATCAGAACCTTTGTGGATCGGACACGGACCGAGGGGCTCGGGGTTCACGACATAGGCGGTGGCCGCCTCGTTCGCAGCCCGAGATTGTTCCGTTTGCCGTTCGACCACTTGACCGTTTTCCAAAGCCAGTATTGCTTTATAGGTATTGCCATACTGATTGGTAAAACCATCAAGTTCGCGGGTCACACCCTGCTCCAGCAAGATGCGCACGGTCTGACGATCGATATAACGACCTTTAAAATCCTTCCAGATCAGAAATGTGCAGGTCTTTTTCTCGTCAGAACGTTTGGTGCTTTCCGTACAACCATAAAACCAGGCACGCTCATAGACATCGCGGGTTTTGCATTTAGGACATTTCCCTAAATCCTCGCGATCTGGATAAATCTGATCAAAATCAAAACCACGCGCCGCCTCGACAACGTCTTGAGTGTACTTCTTAATCTCATCCAGGAAGTCGTTCGCGGTACTCTTGCCCTTTTCGATGTGATTAAGCTGCAACTCCAAGCGTGCCGTCAGCTCAGCAGAGGTCAGACGGCTGGCTTTAATGCGATGGAGGATATCGATCAGACGAATGCCTTTCACGGTCGGACGCAGACTTTGATCGACATATTCTTTAACTTTCAGATTCTCGATAATATCCGCGCGGGTTGCCGCGGTTCCGAGGCCCTCGGCCTTCATCAGTGCCGAAGCCAATTCTTCATCTTCGACCTGGCGACCGGCATTTTCCATCAAACTCAACAAACTCGCCTCACCGATACGGCCGGGCGGTTTGGTTTCCAATGCTTCGGATGCAACAGCGCTGGTACCAACCTTAACGTCCTTGGCGCTGTCCTGACCAGCAAGCAGCGGCGGATAAGCACGCTCTTCGGGTTTGGTGACTTCCTTATCAAAGACCGCCTGCCAACCAGCTTCTTTAAGAAGCATAGGTGGCTTACTGCGAAAATGCTGCGAGTTAACGATAGTAATACGCTCAATTTCTTCATAGATCGCTGGTGGATAAAATGCCGCCATAAAGGTACGCGCCACCAAATCAAAAAGTTTTGCGTCATCACCTTCCAGGTCACGAAGCTGCCCCGTCGGAATAATCGCAAAGTGGTCAGTAACACCGGCGTCATTGAAGACGAGATTATCGTTTTTGCGACCGTTCTTGATCAGATGCTTGGCAAACGGCCCAAAGTTTTTATCATCCTGAAAGATATCAAGAACACGCTCGACCTCGGCGACGTAATCGTTCGGCAACGTGCGCGAACTGGTACGCGGATAAGTCAAAACTTTATGCGTTTCATAGCAGCGCTGGGACGCACGCAAGGTACGGGCGGCGGACCAACCAAAGCGGCGGTTGGCTTCCTTCTGTAGCGTCGTCAAATCAAACAGCTGGGGAGCCTTGCGTGGCTTGGCTTTACGCGTTTCCGAAGCGATGCCGTCATTACCGGTGACCAGGGCAACGATTTTATTCGCCGCCTCTTCGTCAAAAATACGATCCTCTTTCAGATCAGGATCATTCTCACTTTTCTTGAAGTTGGGATCAAACCAGACACCAGGATACTGATGATCTTTGGCGGCGAACTCCGCCTCGATCTTCCAGTAGGGGCGCGGCATATGCGACAAAATTTCCAGTTCACGATTAACCAAAAGCGCCAGCGTTGGCGTCTGAACGCGTCCAGCCGACCACGAAGCACCGCGCTGTGTGCGCGTCTTCAGGCGAATCGTCAGCGCTCGCGTTGCGTTCATCCCGATCAACCAGTCCGCATAGGAACGACACTCCGCCGCCGCCGCCAACCCTTCATACAATTTTCCATCCGCCAGCGTTTTGAAACCATTGCAGATAGCATCCCTGGTCATGGACTGCAGCCATAGCCGACGAATGACTTTGGTGCTTTTCAGATGCTTGATGATTTCGCGGAAAATCAATTCACCTTCGCGCGCGGCATCGCAGGCATTCACCAGATACTCGACATCTTTACGCACTATCAGATTCTTGATGACGCGAATCCGCTGCTTTTGTGACTCCAACTCTTTGGTAACAAACTCTTCGGGAATGATCGGCAGATCACTCAAACGCCAGCGCTTATACTCAGGATTGATATCTTCCGGCTCCTGCAAGGTCAGAATATGTCCGACCGCATAGGTGCAGACATAGTCGTCGCTTTCCCAGTAAGCATCTTTATCTTTAGAGACGAAGCCCCCCAGAGCAGCCACAATATCGCGCGCCACGCTAGGTTTCTCAGTGATGATTAAGCCTTTACCCATACTTCTACCGCCAACGGAATACCGTAAGAGCCAAAATTAACAACGGGTTGCATGTTTTAGCCGTTGAATAGATATAGTTATAACGACGAATCTCATATATAAGCAAGCAATCCTTGTCCACATGGGCCCGTGTTCACCGCTGAAGTTGAGAAGATTGTTGATGACCGCTCCTAAAGCAAAAAACGGCAAACCCTTGCCTCCCTTCGCTTGGATCGCTTTTTTCACCATATTTCTCGATCTGCTGGGCTTCGGAATCATTATTCCGATCCAACCTTTTTATGCGGAATCACTCGGAGCGTCGCCAGCGACCGTAACCATGTTGGGTGCTACTTATTCGATCATGCAGTTTATATTTGCACCGCTTTGGGGCCGGCTTTCTGATCGCATTGGCCGGCGGCCCATCATGTTGTTCAGCATCGTCATCAGCGCGATCGGCCATTTGCTGTTCGCGTACTCGTCATCGCTGTCGTTTTTATTTTTAGCGCGCGGCCTTACCGGCTTCGGCAACGCCAATATCGGCACGGCACAAGCCATCGTCGCTGATATCACCACCGCTGAGAATCGTGCCAAAGGCATGGGCTTAATCGGCGCCGCTTTTGGTCTGGGCTTTATTTTTGGACCGGTTTTGGGCGGCATGCTGGGTCAGTACGGACCAGCGGCACCGGCTTTGGCTTCGGCAATTTTGGCGATGATCAATTTTATCGTCGCGTTTCTGATGCTGCCGGAAACCCTGCCGCCAGCGGAAGCACAACGCGCGCAACAAGCGAACAAACATCAGCGCCCGTTCCTGTTATCGATCAAAGTGCTGCGCGAAGCCGCGCATACACCTAATATCGCCAAAATTTTTGCCTGGCTACTCATCGCAACATCGGCGTTTGCCATGATGGAACATGTCATCGGTCTATTTATCGAGCGCACCTGGCCAGCTGATATCGCCACCACTACCGACTTTGATCGCTACAAATCCGCGGCGGCGATGACTGCCTATATGCTCTTTGTCGTGGGCGTGGTCGCGACCATTGTTCAAGGTGGTCTCATCGGCCGACTAACGAAACGCTATGGCGAAATTAGGTTATTGCGCATCGGCTCAATATTGTATGTAGTATCGTTGGGCGTGTTGCCGATAATCGGCTGGCTCGAGAGTTTCCCGCTGTTGCTTGTCGACGGCGGTCTCATGGCGGTGGCATCGGGATTGGCCAATCCGTCGATCATGAGTTTACTGTCACGCTCCAGCGATGCCAGCAAGCAGGGCGAAACTCTGGGTATCGGTCAGTCCTTGTCATCGCTTGGACGCGTTATCGGACCGGCCAGTACCGGCTTGTTATTTCAGGTCGATAAAAATCTGCCGTTTATTGTTGGTGCAGCATTGATGGTGATTGCTTTTATGCTGAGCAAACTTGACGCCGTCGATCGTGGATCACCGGCGACCAACGGATAATAAAGTAAAAGCAGAAGCAAGGTCATGGAGAAGGTCGTCAAATTCTATAGCGCTGATTTGCAACTACGCGTGGCGGCAGTCGTCGCCACCGAGCTCGTCAAATCGATCAGTGACACGCAGGGATACAGCCCCTTGGCTAGTATGGCGCTATCCCGAGCTGTCACCGCGGCAACACTGCTAGCCAGCCATACTGATGAAGGCCAATCGCTGTCCCTGCATTTTTCCGGGGACGGTCCGCTGGATTTGTTATTCGCAGAATCCAGTTTTACTGGCGAAACCCGAGCATTCTGCAGCAACCCCACCGTCGATCTGCCATTTCGTGATGGTCAACTGGATGTCCAGGCGGCGATCGGTGCCGGCACATTGACAGTGACACGCAATGTACCGAATCAGAAACAACCGCACTCTGGTACCGTTGCCTTGACCGGCCAGGGTATCGGCGCCGACATCGCCCATTATCTGGATCAATCACACCAAGTGCCGTCGTTGATTGTATTAGGAACGCATCTTGATACCATCGGCGGCATTGAAGTCACCGGCGGTGTGTTAGTTGAATTATTGCCTGGCGCCGACGAACAAGTCATCGATCGCATCGAAAAACGTTTTGACGAGGTAGCACCCATTTCCCAGCTGCTGATCAGCGGCTTGAACGCGGAACAACTCATCAAAGAATATCTGAATTTTACCAATCTCGTCGCCGTTGAACATGATTATGAATTGCGCCACGTCTGCAAATGCTCGTTGGAGCGGGTCGAACGCTCACTCATGCTGCTAGGACAAAACGAGTTGGTGTTGCTGCGCGACAAGAATGAGGATCTTAAAGTCAGCTGCGAATTCTGTGGACGTCGCTACATCGTCACCTTGGATCGCGTCGATGAGTTGCTGCTGATGATGAGCCAACCGTTAAAACATTAATTGGCTAATGCAATGTCCGAAACACATGATCATGAATCTTGCTGTCATCGGACATTTCGGGATGAAACGTCGCGCCGGTGATATTTGCCTGCCGCACCAAAATCGGCTCGCCATTTAGGGTATCGAGCACTTCCACCTGCGAGCCGATATCGCGAATACGCGGTGCACGAATAAATACCAGCGGCGCACCTTTATCCGAGGCACACTCAAAGCTCTCAGCCTGACTACCCCAGGCATTGCGTTCCACATCGATATCCAGGCAGGCAAAGCTATATTGCTCGGGATTAAGGACTTTACGCGCGCAAAGAATAAGACCGGCACAAGTGGCGAGCGTTGGTTTCCCGCTCTCGAGAAATTTTTGCAAAGGTTCTTGCAAACCATTACGCACCAGCAAACGTAAATGCACCGAGCTTTCGCCGCCCGGCAAAACCAGACCAGCGATATGCTGAAAATCTTCGGGGGTTTTTACTTCCAGAGTCTGATGGCCCAATTTGCGCAACACATCAACATGCAACGCATAACCACCTTGGAGTGCTAAAACACCGATGACGGCCATGGAATTGACAACCTACCAGCCGCGCTCGGCAAAGCGTTCTGAACGTCCCAAAGCACTAAGTTCCAAGCCGGGCATGGCCTTGCCCAAGCCGGTGCTGATCGTCGCTAATTTAGAAGCGTCCTGCCAATAGGTGGTCGCCGCGACAATAGCTTTTGCGCGCGCCAAGGGGTCTTCACTCAGAAAGATGCCGCTACCAACAAACACAGATTCGGCACCCAGAGCCATGCACAAAGCTGCATCAGCCGGCGAGGCGACGCCACCGGCGGCGAAATTCGGCACCGGAAGTTTACCGGTCGCGGCGATTTGCTTGATCAGATCATAGGGGGCGCCAAGATTTTTGGCTTCGGTCATCAACTCATCCGTCGACAAAGTTGTCAGGCGACGAATCTGAGTCCGCAGAGTTCGCAAGTGACGCACAGCTTCAACGATATTACCGGTGCCGGCTTCGCCCTTGGTACGCAACAACGCCGCGCCTTCGCCGATGCGTCGCAACGCCTCGCCCAAATCGCGACAGCCACAAACAAACGGTACCGAGAATGCCTGCTTATCAATGTGATACTCATCATCGGCGGGTGTTAGAACCTCGCTCTCATCGACAAAATCAACGCGCAGTGCTTCCAGAATACGAGCTTCCATAAAGTGACCGATGCGGCATTTCGCCATCACGGGAATCGACACCGCATCTTTAATTTTCAAAATCATTTCCGGATCGCTGGCGCGGGCAACACCGCCTTCTTTGCGAATCTGGGCGGGAACACGTTCGAGCGCCATCACCGCGGCGGCACCAGCATCCTCGGCAATGCGTGCCTGGTCGGCATCAATGACGTCCATGATCACGCCACCTTTAAGCATTTCAGCCAATCCGACTTTCGTGCGGAACGTTGCTTTTTCCACAGGCTTACCCCCTGAAAGTTCTACGTATAACGGCTGCGTTCATAGCAGGAAACCGCCCGACAAGCAATGTGACTGATACGGGAAATCACGAATAATCCGCTGCGGCTATCACTGGGCGCGGACCGGCGTCATCACTTTCATGGGCGGTGCACTGGAAAAGCGAAGAACTACAGGGACTTGAGAGACCGTCTGAATCGTCTTGCGCAGTTCCATCAACATGATGTGCGTACCCCCGGGTTTTAACTCCAACGCACCCTTGGCAGGTACGTCGACGGCGGTGACCTGCTGCATACGCATCATCCCGTCCACTTGCGCGGTCTCGTGAATTTCCGTCGAGCCGGCGACCGTTGATTCAACGCCGATCAGCTGGTCGGCATGCGGATGCTTGGAACGTAAAGTCATATAGGCACTCGTTACATGGATATCAGCGGCGGGTTTACGAATCCAGGCATCAACAACTTCCAGTGGCGAGCCGCGCTTGATCATGCCCGACAAATCCCGCGCCAGCCGTCCGAGGATGAGCGGTGGCCGGTAAACTTTCACCCAACGCCCATACGGATCAATAAGGAAAAAATCGCCACTATGATCAATCGTATAACCAAGCTTGGAACCAGCGGCGACGCGCTTCTCGTAATGCACGCCGAAGAATGCCGCCGCCCGCTTCAACTGCTCCGGCGTACCAGAGACACCGGCGAAATCCTCGGCAAAGCCGCGCGCATAAGCACCCACCCGTCCCACATCACGCTCTGGATCAACGGAAATAAGCAAAACCTGTATTTGCCGACGCTCTGCTTCCGAAAGCTCCGCCAGCTCTTGTCGCAAATAATGCATGGAGGTCGGACAGATATCAGGACATGTCGTAAAACCAAAAAACGCCAACGTCCAGCGCCCCAAAGTTGTATCAAAACTCCAGGGTCCGCCATCGTCCGTCTGCAGTACGAGATCATCAAGCATTCTCGGAGTTGGTAACGCTGTGCCTACCGAAGCATTCGCAGTGCGCCACAACCAGGTAAGCGCCATGCTGAAAACCGCTAACGCCACCATCGACCAAGCCGTGTAACGAATCTTTCGTAAATCCATCCGATACTTTCTACTTTTAAACGCCTGCCTTGAGCAGGCCGGCGGGACTTTCGCTCAGCACCTTACGCACCGCCATTTGCGCTGTCAATATGCTGAGCGTAACCACTATTGCCAGGATCAGCAGCGGCACGCGCCAGGAAAACTCCCAGACACCATCAAACACGAAATATGCCACCGCGAAATTAAATAACAGACTCGCCAGCACGCCGATAGACGCAGCCAATCCGCCAAGCAACCCAAATTCAGCCAGATTCATCAGTCGCAGCTCAAGAAAATCGGCGCCCAATACTTTCAGCAAATTAATGTCCCAGCGTTTGGTAAAAGCGTGTTGGCGAGCAATGCCATACAACACAACCAGACCGGCAAAAAGCGATAGATATGCCATGAATAGTAACGCCCATGACATTTGTCCGACAATCGCGCTGATCCGCTCAACCGCATTCGCAACATCAACAATCGAAATGTTCGGGAAACGCTCGACAATGCGATTTTGGATACTCACCCGCTGCGCGGATGTTAACGACGAGATTGAGGCCAGCATGGTTTTCGGCGCGTCATCGAAAACTCCCGGCTGAAACTGCACAAAAAAGTTCGGCTGAAAACTATTCCATTTCACACGCCGCAAAGACACCACTTTGCCCTCGACCGGCACGCCCTGGACATCAAAGCCAAGAAGATCATTCAAACCGACTTTCAGACGCTCAGCGAACCGATACTCCAAAGAAATTTTCGGTGGGTGCTCGGAATCCCAATTGTAAGATTCATCAGTGAACGGCACCCCTTCGATCAAAGTCTCCGAAGGCGAAAATTCCTTGCGAAAGGTTAGATTATAAGTGCGTGTCAAAAACCGCTGTGTCTCCTGATCTTCACGAGTAACCACGGACTTATTCTTAGCAACATATTCAGCGATGGGTACGCCATTGATCGATTCGAGACGAGCACGTACCAGCGGTGAAATCTGTGCCAATTGATAACCGTCATTTGCCAACAATGTTTGTAAGGTTGGCAGTTGTTCTTCCTGAATATCAAACAAAAATAGACTTGGTAGCTTCAGACCTTTGGGAGTGCTAACCTCCTGCTGTAACGATGCTTGTAGCTGCGGGATCAAACTCGCCAACATCGTCCCAAGACCAATCGCCAAAAAACAGGAAATGGAGCTTAAGCGATTACGCGTAATACTACGCATGGCAAAACGCATCGTGATCGGAAACCACTGCGCAACCGCTTCCATCAAACGGAAAATGGCCAAGGCCGCGCCAGCCAGCAATAAGGCCGCCAGCAAAAATCCACCGAAAAATAACGAACCAACTTTCAGTGAGTGTGCCTGCCAGACCGCCAACAACCAAAATGCCGCCATCGCCGGCATATACCAGACAAAACCGCGCCAATGCATACTGAGAACCGGTGCATACTGCTCGCGGAATAATATTGCCGGACCGAGGTTGTGAATACGCGCCAAAAACGGCAAACAAACCAAAAAACTTCCCACCGTACCGATAACAAGCGCCAGAAAAACCGCGCGTGCATTCAACGCCAGTTGCAAATCAGACGTGGTCATAAAGCTTTTCAGTAATATCGGCAACCACGGCAGCAACAACTGACTGAGCAGAATACCGCCCAGCCCCGCCACCAGCCCCAACAATGCTAACTGCAAGGCGTACACCGACTGCGCCTGGCGAGGATGCGCGCCAAGACTCATCATCGTTGCAATCGCATGCAATCGCGACAACAGAAAGCTGCGAAACAGATACGCGGTTCCCAGCGATGCCAAAAACAACGCGACCAAAGCCACCAGCCCCAGATAATCCGTCAAATAACCAAGGAGACGTCCCAACGCCTCGCTGGCATCAACATGACTTTGAATCGACATTTCCGTTGGACCGATGGCATCGCGCAACGATTGCACCAGGGCTTTCAGATCCGGATCGCCGGGCAGACGTAATAAATAGCGATACGACACGCGGCTACCGCGCTGCAACAGACCGGTGGCGGTCAACACCTGCTGACTGATATAAATTTTCGGCGCCAGACTAACGATGGATGAACTGCTGCCGACATCGATCTCGACCGTGTCGGAAATTCTAAACGACGTCTCGCCGATCTTGATGGTTTCACCAACCGGCACGCCAAGCTGCACCAAGACTTCCGGAAAAGTCCACGCCTCATTGATATCCAGACGGCGAGCACCCGGCTCGGCCATATCACCTGCCGCGGCTAATCGCAGGGTTCCATAGAGAGGAAAACGCTCATCGATAGCCACCAACTGGATAAGACGGGACGCCTTCGCGGACGCCACCATCGAATACATTTCGACAACGGCGGTTATCGTCGCGTCGGGCAGAAGTTTTTGGATGGCTTCGCGCTCGGTATCATTAAGCGGACGGGCGCCGGAGATGGATAAATCACCACCCAAGACGGCTTTTGAGCGCGCTGATAAATCGCGCGTCAAAGCACCTTCAAAAATATTGAGTCCGATAAACCCACACAGACCAAGAGCAAGGTTAACGATAAAAAACAGACTGAACTGCGGTCGATTACGAATTTCGCGAAGCGCCAACTTTAGCCAAATCAAATTACGCCCCTGCTTGCTGCTGAAGAAGACCATCCGCCAAAACAAACTGCCGCTGACAACGCGCCGCCAGATGATCATTGTGAGTCACCAGGATTAACGTGGTTGCATGCGACTTGGTAAGATCAAACAACAGATTCATGACCTGAGTGCCGGTTTTGGCATCGAGATTGCCGGACGGTTCATCAGCTAACAACACCAACGGCTTGACCACCAACGAACGTGCAATCGCTACCCGTTGACATTCACCACCGCTCATTTGCACCGGAAAATGATGGCGGCGGTGCGCGAGCCCCACGTTCAACAATTCTTCTTCGGCGAGCAGATGTGCGTTCTCGACTTTCATGATTTCCAGTGGCAGCGCAACATTTTCCAAAGCCGTCAGGTTAGACAACAAGTGAAACTGCTGAAACACGATGCTCAAATGCTTTGCCCGGAACTGTGCCAATTCTTTTTCGCCCATCGCGGCAAGATCATTGCCATGCACCATGATCGAGCCGGAGGTGGGCCGATCCAAACCGGCCAGCAATGTTAAAAGCGTGGTCTTACCGCTTCCCGAATGGCCGACGATTGCAAGGGTCTCGGGCTTCTCGATAGTCAGATTGATACCTTTAAGTACATCGATCACCGATCCCGGTTGCACAAAATCCTTACGCACATTTGTCATCTGAAGAATCATAATAGCGGCACCAAATGTTTATAAACCGTTTCAGCAATTATTTTATGACCAGCTTCATTGGGATGAATGCCGTCAGGCAAGTTTAGTTTCGGATCGCCGCCAACACCTTCGAGCAAGAAAGGAATCAGTGCCACATCATATTGCCGAGCCAGATCCGCAAAAGTCTTGGCAAAATCCTGCGTGTATTTTGGACCGTAATTTGGCGGCATTTTCATACCGGCCAGGAGCACTGTGATCTGATTGGCACGAGCTAGTTCGATCGTGGCGGCCAGATTCTTGCGCAACTCGGCAACGCTGATACCGCGTAAACCATCGTTTCCACCCAAGGCAAGAATCAAAATATCCGGCTTGTTTTTCAAATGCCAACGCAAACGTGCGGGTCCGCTAGCTGATGTTGAACCGCCGATGCCGGCAGCGGTCAACTGTACCGGCTTTTTACTTGCGGCGACGAGACGCGCCTCCACCAGTGCGGGGAATGCCGCTTCTTTGGCAACCCCATGCCCTTCGGTTAACGAGTCACCCAGGAACAAAATCTTGACCGGCTTGGACGACGGTGTGGCGAGAAGATCCGACCATGGCGCCAACGTTGCTAATATCAGAACTAAATTGAACAATTTACGCACAACCAGGCTCCTTATCGTCCCAGCAGAATATAATAAAAATACTTCTTATACAAACTTGGTTGACATCAGCGGTAGTGATACACTTTTTGACTCGGCCACGTCTTATTACAGGAGCGGCGTTCCCCTTGAAAATAGCTATTCTCTCGCGTAAATCCGCACTGTACTCGACCCGTCGTCTCAAAGAAGCGGGCGAAAAGCACGGCCACGATGTTCGCGTCATTGACTACCTTCGCTGTTATATGAACATCGCCACCCACAAACCGCTGGTGATTCACCAGGGCAAACCCTTAACCGACATTGATGCGGTCGTCCCGAGGATTGGCGCTTCCTATACCTTTTATGGCGCGGCAGTGGTGCGGCAGTTTGAAATGATGGGCGTCTTTACCACCAATCGCTCGCAAGCGATTGCCCGCTCCCGCGACAAGCTGCGATGCCTGCAAATTCTTGCCAAGCATGGTATCGGCCTGCCGGTAACCGGCTGCGCGCATTCAACCAAGGACGTGAAAGGCCTAATCAACACGGTGGGTGGTGCGCCGCTGGTGATCAAACTTCTCGAAGGCACGCAAGGCATCGGAGTTGTACTGGCTGAGACGCAAAACGCCGCGGAATCCGTTATCGAAGCCTTCCGCGATCTGGAAGCGAATATTATCGTCCAGGAATTCGTGCAGGAGGCTGAGGGCTGCGATATCCGTTGCTTCGTTGTCGGCGACAAAGTCATTGCTTCGATGTTACGCCGCGCACCAAAAGGTGAATTTCGTTCCAACATCCATCGCGGCGGGCAACCGGAAGCGATCACTATCACTGCGGACGAAAGAAACGCTGCGATTAAAGCGGCAAAGGCCATGGGCCTAAGCATTGCCGGTGTCGATATGCTAAGATCGAATAAAGGTCCTGTGGTCATGGAAGTCAATTCATCGCCAGGACTAGAAGGTATTGAGCGTGCGACCGGCATCGACGTCGCCGCCGCGATCATCGAGTTTATCGAAAAACGAACGCAGCTGACGCATTTGTCTGACAACAAAGTGTAGTGATCGTATGGCTAAACTGGAATGGAATCAAAGCTTCGATCTTGGCATCCGCCAAATCGACAAGCAACACCGGAAGTTAATGGATCTTATTAACGCCGTTCATGATGGTTTTGCCGCCGCCAAGCCGCGCGAAGAGATCAACAAAATTCTCACAGCTTTAAGCGAATACACGCACAAACATTTCGCCGAAGAAGAGGCACTCATGCTGTCGTCCGGCTATAAAGATCTGCGACGACACCAGATGCAACACCAACAGATTCGTGATCAGCTCCGCGACTATATCGAAGCCTACCATGGCAACGACGAGACGGTTGGCCCAAAACTCCTGACCTTCTTGCAAACCTGGTTGGCGGCGCATGTTCAAGGCGTGGATCAAAAGATCGCGCCCTTTTTGTCAAAGTGATTTATGTCGACGAAAACAGTTCTATTCCTAGGTGTGCGACGCGGCGCGATTGAGGCGGCACGCAAGCTGGGTTTGCGTGTGCTGGCGATTTCCAAACAAGCGATAGCTCCAGCCTTGAAGCAACATCTTCAGGAATTTGAAATCATTGATTTCGCCAAAGACCCGGGCGCTGCCGAAGATGTCTGTAATCGCTGGTTTGAATTTGGTCGCCCCGATGCCATCATCCCTTTGACTGAGTCAGGCGTCACTGTTGCCGCGAGTTTACGAGAACGCTTTAGCATCAACGGTTTTCGCTTGGATGCCGCACGTAAGTTCAATGACAAGCTGCTGATGAAGCAGGCGATTATTGCCGCGGGAATTCCGTGCGCCTCGTTTCGCTCTATTCAGACTGACACCGACATGGATGAGTTGGCCAATCATCTCGGGCTGCCTCTGGTTATCAAGGAAATCAATAACTCGGGCGGTCGCGGCCTGACCGTTATCCGCACCCGCGATGATCTCAATGACAACCGTTACGCCGGTCATATGGCGGAAGCCTTTGTCAATGGCGTTGAATTCAGCACGGAATCAATTGTTTTCCAGGGACAAATTTGTTTTCAGAATTTTACCGAATACTTTATTCCCGGTTGGGCGAACATCGTCCCGGCGCCGATTGAGCAAACGATTCACGATGCAGCCATCGACTTAAATCAACGAGTGATTCGTGCCCTCGGCATTGATAATGGCATGACGCATTTGGAATTATTCAGCACCAAGCAAGGCCTGCTTTTTGGTGAGATCGCCGTGCGACCACCCGGTGGCTACATCATGGATTTGATCGCCGCCGCCTATAACTTTTGTCCTTGGCGTGCTTTTATTCAAACGCATTTAAATCAACAACCGGAAATCCAAAATGACGCGAATGGATTCGCTGGCGCTTTGATTTTACATCCTGGTATTGGGCACGTGAAAGAAGTGATCGGTCTTGATACCGCGCGCGCAACTCCCGGCGTGATTAAATTTAAATGTAACGTCAAACCCGGTGATTTTATCGGACCACGCCTCGGAACCGGTCAGAATAAAGGCTACGCCATTGTCCGTGGCGATGATTATGCCTTCGTCGTCGACGCCTTAAAAAGTCTCAATCGCGAAGTAAAGTTTGTAGTAGGGTAACCCCAGGCTGCATAGTTTTTTCGATAATGTCATCAAACAACCGACGCTCACTCACAAGATCACCGATCGCCGAGGCTAAAATCAATCTGGCGGCCGGATAACGACGACGGACCTGCGTCGCGAAGGTTGCGCCGGTTTCCGTTGTACCGTTACCTGAAAAGAAGTAGTCGGTCACTATAATCAATCGTGAACTGTGTCTGAGTATCTTGCGCCGGTATTTACGCCAGAACTCGGCAGGCGACGCGTAAGTCTCGATCGGCATCGTTCCATCAAGACGTTGCCAGGCATCACGTACGAAAACGTCATCATCAACAATAATAACAATCGGGGCCCTGGCACTTGACGTTGCCGTTGCGGAGCTGAGCGTAATAGCCGGAAAGTCCAGTACGAACTCCGTTCCGGAATAGCGATCTGACCAGCACTCCACGCTTCCCGCATACTTCTCAGCAATGGCTTTGACAATCGCCAGCCCCAGCCCCTCACCACCGCCGGCATTTTTAAAATAAGGCGCGAAAATACCTGTGCGAAATTCTGGAGGAATATAAGTGCCGGTATTGTGCACTCTGATGCGAGCCCGCCGTCGGAGGAAACGTCGCTGCACATAAGTAGAGATCGTTAAACGCGATCCGTCAGGCATCGCTTCCACTGCGTTCTGCAGCAGATTACGCACTGCGCGCGCGATATCTTCGGCATTGCCTTTGACATACAATTGCGGCGAACTTCGCCTGGTAAGCGTAATTTGTCTATGCTCGCAAAGCGGACGAAAAATGCGCGCCTGTTCGCTAATCAGTTTATCGATATCCACAAGCTCATCGCTGACAACCGCCCGTCCGCAATCCGCGACCGCCAAGCGCTTAATCAGCGACTCGATACTGTTTATCCCGATCAGCGCGGCAGCTAAATGCGGATTCTGCGCAGTATTGCCAACAACGCAACGCGGCGCCTGCCCCAGACTGATACGCACATCACTAACGGCATGTCTCAGATCATGAATCAGCATATGTAGCGCCAACTTGTCCATGGATAGCTTTAATACAAATTATGCGCCAACATAAATCACCGCATAAATAGATCGAATCCGCCAACGCGACACCAGGAACGGCACAAAACCCGGACATGCGAGGGCAATCATGTCCCATTTTTTCGTTATGATCGTGAATAAAACGACGTCAATTAGTCGCCAAGATAAGCTTTACGAATATCATCCGAAGCCAGCAAATCTTCGGCCTTGCCTTGCGAGGCAATCTTGCCGGTTTCCAGAACTATGCCGTAGTGAGCGATCTGCAAAGCCTGTAATGCATTCTGCTCGACAAGCAAAACGGTTTTACCTTCGCGATTGATTTTTTGAATAATCTCAAAAATTTTCTCGATAATCTGCGGCGCCAAACCCAAACTTGGTTCGTCCAGCAACAACAGTTCCGGATGTGCCATCAGCGCGCGACCGATGGCCAACATTTGCTGTTCACCACCTGACAAAGTACCGGCATTTTGTTTGCGACGTTCTTTAAGGCGTGGAAATAATTCAAAGGCATGTTCGAGATCGCGTTGGTACGTTTTTTTATCCGGCGCGGCCCAGCCACCAAGGTCCAGATTTTCTTCGACCGTCAGATTCAAAAAAATCCCGCGCCCTTCCGGAGCATGGCCGATGCCCTGTCTGACAATCAGATGCGGAGCCATGCCGGAAATTAATTTATCGCGATAAATAATCTTACCGCGCGAAGGGATCAAACCAGAGATAGCTCGCAACGTCGTAGTCTTGCCAGCGCCGTTCGCACCGATCAGAGTAACAATCTGGCCGCGCAGCACTTCAAAACTCAAACCATGAACTGCCTGAACCGCACCATAGGCAACGTCCACATTCTCAAAACGCAGCATGACGTCACCGTTTTTGTTAGCACGCTGCTCAACCATGGGTTGCCGCCTTGCCTAGATAGGCTTCGATGACTTTCGGATTGTGTTGAATCTCTGCGGGTGTGCCTTCGGCGATTTTAACACCGTAATCAAGCACGGCTATGCGCGAACAAATCCCCATGACCAGCTTCATGTCATGCTCAATCAGGAGCACGGTCAAACCAAACTGATCGCGGATTTTGCGAATCGTATGCATCAAAGTTTTGGTTTCCTGGCCGTTCATGCCGGCTGCGGGCTCATCCAACAGTAATATCTTTGCACCTGTGGCCATGGCCCGCGCGATCTCCAAACGTCGCTGAGCACCATAAGGCAGATTTTTTGCCAGTTCATGCTTGCGGGCTTTAAGATCCATGATCGCCAACAATTCATCGATATGTTGCAAAGACGCTTGATCCTGTTGCACCACATGTCGGAAGCGAAAAATAGCCGCAGTGATACCCGGTCGTTTATGAATCGGATTATGATCCATCGCGATCATCAAATTTTCGACCACACTCAGTTCTTTGAATAACCGGATATTCTGAAATGTGCGAGCCATACCAGCACGCGTTACTTCAAAGGGTTTATAGCCAACGATGCTCTGTCCCAGTGCCTCGATAGAGCCAGCGGTTGGTTGATAGACACCGGTCAGCAAATTAAAGACAGTGGTCTTGCCAGCGCCGTTTGGACCGATAAGTCCGAAAATCACGCCGGCGGGAATCTCCAAATCCACATCCGAGACGGCCTTTAAACCACCAAACTGTATGCTCAATTTATTGAGCTTCAACGCTACGACATTGGTACTCATGTGTTCGGTCCCGCAAAGCCAAGACGTTCACGTAATTTAGCCGGCAGATAACTAAAAATTTCGCGCGTACCCAAAAACCCGTTCGGACGAATTAACATCATAATAATCAGCAACAACGAATACACAATCATGCGCAGTTCATTGACATCGCGCAGCACCTCTCGCAAGCCGGTCAGGAGAATAGCCGCCAAAATTGAGCCCGACAAGCTCCCCATACCACCAAGAACAACCATGATGATAATTTCAAAACTACGATTGAAGTCGAAGATCGCCGGATTGAGGAACGTCAAATAATGCGCGAACAAGCCGCCGCCAACACCGGCAAAAAACGCACCGATCGTAAAAGCCCGGACTTTGGCATACGTGGTATTCACACCCATCGCCTGAGCCGCGACTTCGTCTTCGCGCACCGCCAGCAAATCGCGACCATAAGCGGAATGTACCAGACGCCACACCACAAACGTACACACGACCGCCAGCGAATACACCCAACCAAAATTGGTCAACATTGGAATCGCCGGCATACCCCGAGCGCCACCAACAGCATTCATATTCAAAAGAACAACCCGAATAATCTCGCCAAATCCCAAAGTCACGATCGCCAGGTAATCGCCTTTTAAGCGCAACGATGGCAAGCCGACGATGTAACCGGCGATGCTGGCGGCAAGGCCGCCGGCAATCAACGCTCCGACAAAAATCAGTTGCTGCGACACCGGATTCGCAAATATATCCGGCCACGATGCACGCGCGGCAAGCGTCAAAAACGCGGACATGTAAGCACCCACAGCCATAAAACCTGCGTGCCCCATGGAGAACTGGCCGGTAAAGCCATTCACCAGATTCAAGCTCACCGCCAGCGTCATATTAATGCCAGCATAAATAACGATCGTAAAAAAATACGGATCCATGAACGGCACGCCGAACATCTGAATCAACCATGCCGCGGCAATAGCCACCAACCAGGGAGCAAGCCCTCGTAAATCAAAAAGTGGAAAATTAGTTTTCGGTTCGTTTGTCAAAATATATCTCTAATTCAGCTTACAACTTTTCAACACGTCGGGTTCCAAACAACCCCGTCGGCCGGAACATCAGAATCAAAATCAAAATGGTAAATGCCAATGCGTCGCGAAATGTCGGTGCCCAATAAGCAACCACAAACTCCTCCGCCAGCCCCAGTGTCAAAGCGCCGACAACAGCACCGGTGACATTGCCGATGCCACCCAAAACCGCGGCGACAAAAGCTTTCAACCCAGGCATGACGCCCATGAGTGGCTCAATCTTGGGGTAAACACTCCCCACTAGAACACCGCCGGCGCCCGCTAGCGCCGACCCCAGCATAAAAGTATAGGAAATAACTTTGTTTGTTGGAATTCCCATCAGGCTGGCAAGATCATGATTAAAACTCACCGCGCGCATCGCCCGTCCCAAGCGGGTACGAAAAATAATATATTGCAGAATCAACATCAGCGTTATGGAGATTGCCAGAACAATAATCTGCAACGGATTGAAAGTTAGTTCGCCGATACTCCAATCGCCTTCCGGCCGATAAAGCTGCGGGAAAAATTTCGGCGCCGAACCGAACACATACTGGCCAGTAAACTCCAAAAACAAGGAAACCCCGACCGCGGTAATCAACACGTTAATACGCGGCGACTTGCGCATCGGCCGATAAGCAAAGCGCTCAATAAAAAAACCAATCGCCGCACAGGCAGCCATCGAACAAGCCATGACAAAAATCAGACTGCCTAGCGACGAGGTATGACCAAGATCAAACCAACGTGCTACATAGAAGCCGACAAACGCTCCCAGCATATAAACATCGCCATGCGCAAAATTTATTAGCTGCAGGATACCAAAAACCATCGTGTAGCCCAGAGCGATCAGCGCATAAATACTGCCCAACGATAGCCCATTGATAATATGCTGGATAAACTCGGTCATGCGTTGTTACAGCTCGCTATATGGGATTAATGGTGGTTGTATAACGGAATTGCCCGTCTTTGATACCCAGTACCACCGCTGGTTTAACGGCATTGCGCTCAGCATCAATCGAAATTTTGCCGGTGACACCTTGGAAATCCGTGGTGTTCGCCAACGCCTCACGCACCGCCGCCGGAGCATGCGTGCCGGCGCGATTCATCGCATCCACTAAAACGCGTGCAGCGTCGTAACCCATCGCTGCCAGACCGTCCGGAACAATTCCGTATTTGGTTTGATAGTTTTTGATGAACTGCTGTACATGTGGCGACGTATCTTCGGCGGAATAGTGATTGGAGAAGTACGAACCATTGATAGCCGAGCCACCGATTTCATAGAGTTTGGGCGAATCCCAGCCGTCACCGCCGAGCAAAGGCACCTTGATGCCCAGCTCACGCGCCTGGCGAGCGATCAAACCAACTTCCGTATAATAACCAGGAACAAAAATCGCCTCCGGAGCCCGGCTGCGTATCGATGTAAGTTGCGATTTGAAATCCATGTCGCCAGCACTGTAACTTTGGTCCACAACAATCTGACCGCCGTTCTTGACGAAGGTCTCTTTGAAGAAATCCGCCAGACCAACGCTGTAATCATTTTTAACATCGCGTAAAATGGCGACTCTTTTAACTTTCAATTCCTCGCTGGCGAACTTCGCCATCACCAGACCCTGAAAAGGATCAATGAAACAAACCCGAAAAACATATTCACCCAATTGCGTAACCTTGGGATTGGTCGACGACGGCGTTACCATGGGAATCTTCGCCGCTTGCGCAATCGGCGCCATCGCCATGCTGCGAGAGCTGGCAACTTCGCCGAGAATCGCCACGACTTTATCCTGGTTAATCAAGCGCGTAACCGCGGTCGCTGCTTCCTCGGGCTTGCCCTGGTTATCGAGCGCAACCAATTGAATCTTTTTACCCTGCACGCCACCGTCGGCATTAATCTCTTCCAGGGCCAGCTCGATACCACGATGCGTGGATTGACCAAATGTTGCTTCCGCGCCCGTCATCGAGCCAACTTCGCCGATTTTAATGACATCGCCACTCAATAGCGCCGTCGAGTCACCCTGATCGGGACTGCATCTACAGCCCTGAATCACCAAAGCTAGCAGAACAATCAGACCAAAATTCCGTGATTTTTTGCAAACACTGACCATGCCCGACACCCCCGAAGCCATCTTGTGGCAACCCGATGAAATTACCTAAGTGAGCGGATCTTAAAGGAAACGCGACTACTTGTAAATTAATTGTCGCGCCTGATCGCGCCGGAATGACCTCCGCAGGGCTTGGCCGGCCCAAAATCCAGCTTGACCGCCAGCGACATAGACACTAACTAGGAGAGTTTTTCATTTTGAGGGGCCGACGTGACACTGCGACTAAGCAATATCGATATTCCCGTGTCAGCGTTGCACCGCGCCGGTTTGGACGGGCGCCAGGTGGACAGTCTCGTCCGCGCTCAGGTACTCAAAACACTCGCGATTAAAGACGAAGATGTCATCGCCTTGCGCATCAATAAAAAATCCCTGGATGCACGCCATAAGCACAATATTACCTATCGCTTCCAAACCGATATTGAACTTCACGACGAAGCCGCAGTTTATAAGCGCCATCAAAGCATCGCGACACTGATCGAGAAACCAATTCGATCGCACCCGCTGGCAGGCATCAAAGTCAATCAGGCGAAGTTTCGCCATCGCCCGATTATCATCGGTAGCGGACCAGCCGGGATTTTTACCGCTCTTCTGCTGACGGAAGCCGGTCACGCCCCGATCGTGATCGAGCGCGGCAAAGCCGTCGAAGCCCGCATGCGCGACGTTACCAAATTCCGCCGCAGCGGCGATTTTAACGCCGAAAGCAATTACTGCTTTGGCGAAGGCGGGGCAGGAACATTCTCGGACGGCAAATTATCCAGCGGCAAGAATCATCCTCTGATTGATTTCCT
>CAZZCU010000007.1:81275-96455 GCA_964652825.1 uncultured Oligoflexales bacterium | reverse complement strand
ATGAATGATCGTGATCAAGATTTAGACGCTTTATTGCAACCCTTAACGGAGCGCAAGACATCTTCGGAGCAACTGCAACGATGGTCGGCGGCGGTTGAGCATGCAGCGACACAGCCTGCGATCAATAAAGTACCTCGTCGATCATCGCCGTGGTTACTGCTGGCTGCGATGTTGGTTGGTTTTGCGCTTGGTGCGTTGGCAATGCGTATGCAGTTGGTGTCGCAAGATGATCAAATAGGAAGCGTTGCCGAAAATTTTGGTGACGATGCTGCAACTATCGTGCGCATAACTGCCAAGTCATACTGAGAATAACGCAACGTCTTTTTGAAGGAGATGGAACATGTTTAGACGAACGATGATTTTGAGTTTGATTGGTTTGTTGCAAATGCCTGTTGTGGCACGCGCTGAAAAAAACAAGCCCTACACGGCGCTGCAAATTTGTGAGCGTCTTGTGGTGAACGTGGACGAAATGGTTTTTGATGCGGCGGGTACGACTCTGCGTCATCGTGGTCGCAGTCAGCAGCTGCGTTCGGCTGTTGGTATGGCCGGGGGAGGTGAGGAGCAGGGCCCCTCGCAGTTCAAAGATGCGATTTGTGGTTTTAGTGGCGGTATAGGATCTAGTAGTAACAATTACTCTCAACCTTTGTACCTAAAATATGAATGGTTAGTGAAGCAAAATGGCAGCATTCACTATGTCATCGAACAGTTTGCGAGACAGACGATGGACAAAAATTCGCCGCCGAAATTTCATGACTCGGTTAAGCGGGATGAAGGTGAGATTAAGGATTTTGCGCCGGTGATTTGGGTTTCGCCATTGCATAAAAATGAACGCCTGGTTGTGCGCATGACGCCAGTGTTGCTCAATGAACGCCCAATGACGACGCTGGGTGAGTTGCCGATCTCTGGTCAGGAAATCGTGGCGTTTGATAGCGATCTTCAGGTGCTGGTGCGTAATCTGGATGTTGCCGGCAAATATGTGGGTTTCTCAACGCCAAAAGGTTTTCTTGCCATCAGCTACGCTAAGTTTAAAGGTTCGGAGCCTATGGGAGTCGCCGTAGGAAACCGCATGGAGTTGTCGCTTCCCGGCAAAGGAAAACGTATCACTTTGATCAGTACGCATCCGTTTGTACCTATGGATGTCAAGGCTCAAGTTTATGGCATATTCGATACATCTAGGCGGAGTTCGAGTATTACATCGCAGAGCATTAGTACAACCGATAACGAAGCTGAGTTCTTGGACAAATTAAAGAATCAGAATCGCTAGAAAACGTGATATGGGGACAGTCGTGTGTCCCCAAAATAAGATGTCAGTGGCTCCCTTGTGGCTAATTTGCTAAAACTATCAGTCATGAAAACGGAGGTGATATGACTAAAAAACCACCAAAGAAACGCCTAAACCCCATTAAAATTCCCAGGGCTGATGCCGACAGTCAACCAGCCTCGCGCAAGATGTTAAGTCTTGTGCGCGATGAGCTCAATGAAACTATTGAACAAGTGCGTATTGAGCTCAAGGAAGACATTAGAAAAGTACGTATTGAGCTCACGGGAGAGATTGAGCAGGTGCGTGGGGACGTCGCCCAATTTCGTGCGGAAATGAAAATTAATTTCAGTGAGATTAGAGCCATAACGCATAGAACAAGTTTGTTGGTAGAGGAACAAAACGCCAACAATCGGATTGTGCTTGAGGGCCTGCAGGCCTTGTGGCAGCGACAGGATCGCCTGGAGCGCGCATAAGTCTGCCATGTGAATGTAATAAATCAGAGATTCGTGACATCTCGTTCTTAATGTCGGATAATATATTCTATTCACATCAATTAATATCGACAGGGCGTACCGCCATGATGCGAGTTTTTCTGAAATATGCCTTTTTGCTGCTTGCACTTTGCTTTGCAGCCAACAGTCTCGCCTGCGAAGAAGTCGTCAAGAAAGTTTTCGAGAAGTCCTTTAACGATAAAGCTTGTTATATCGCTGGCCAATGCGAGGATAATGCTTATCGTATCCTGGAGCGCCTGAACGCGGAAAAAGTGGATCTGAGCGACGCGCAAGTGATTTATCTGCGCGGGATATCTGGTATTGCCGCCCGCGAGGCGCGTGATCCATTAAGCATGTGGAGTTATCACGTGATTGTTCAAAAGGGAAAAACCGTTCTCGATTTGGATTATACCAAGACACCACAAACTCCAGAGGCGCGTGATTACTTTATTAAAAATTATCCAGGCGAGGCCGTGTTTAACAATCCCCGCGAAATGGCGAGATACGCCGAAATGAACTTTGTTTTTTCCGTGCCGGCGAAAGAGTTTTTCCCTCACTATCCGGTTAAAGGTAGCGAGACGCAGAAAGATAATTATCGTGGCAACTTACTTGATAAGTATCCGGTCGTTGATATGGGAACGTTTATAAATCAGTTATAGTTCGTGCACGTCGTGTAGATTCCCTCCTTCACTGCTTACCTAACGTCTTTGGCGGAAAAACAAATTTACTGGTTTTTGTCAGTGATTTCGTATCAAGCTATGTGTTGTTTACTTTGTCCTCCCTTATATTCTTAGGTTAAAGGCCGATATATCTACGGTATCTCTTTGTTTTGCCGGATTTTTACCGGATCACCTAAGGATTGCGATGTCAGAGCGTCGTGTCGAACAACGAGCCCATAAGCCGAGCGTGCAGTACCCGGTGTCCTGTGTGTTGCGTTATAACGGGCACGAATTTGTCGCTGAGGTGGTGAATTATCATTACCGTGGTGCTTGTCTCAGTCTGGAGCATATTCCTGACTATATTCTCGATGATGTTGCCAGCGGTGTCTTTAAAGTTGATTTTCACTTGGGACGCCTTTGTTTGCACAGCGAGTTGCCTTATCGCGTTTGCTGGGCTGATCTGCGCCAGAGCAAAACCATGGGCGTTGAGTTTCTAAGTCAGCCGCCACGCTTGGTCGACCGGGCCGAGCGTTTTCTGGTGAATGCCAATTTCGCCCCACAAATTTCGGCGGCGGATCCACTTGATGCCAACCGTTTGCTGGTGCTCAAGGCGGTTGATGTTTCCGAGACCGGTATGTTGCTGCAGACGTCGCTGACTAATAAACATTTGTTCCCCGGTATGCGGCTGAGTGAGGCCGAGCTGTCGGTTCCCGGTATGGGGGCGGTCCGGATCAATCTGAATATCGAAAATGCGCGACCTGCAGGTACTCCCGGCATGTTCTTGCTTGGGATGTCGATACAAGGACAGACGAACGAGTATCGCACGATGATCCGGCAGTATTTATCGACGCTGGTGATGATGGACGGCGAACTTGATGAGCATATGGATCGCTTATCGCGCAGCGGTTTCCTCGCCAAGCAGATCAAGGCTGGAATTACCTATCGCATTGTTTCGACCCAGCAGGAGTACGAAGACGTTCTCAAGCTGCGTTTCAAAGGCTACGGACGTCATCACAAACTCAAGGCTGACGCCAACTGGCGTGATCAGGGTGACGGCCTGGATAAAGAAGGTGCGATCGTTGCCGGTTATCTTGCTGGTCAGCTGGTGTGTTCGATGGAGGTGCGTTTTGGTGATGGTTCACTGCCGTTGCGCGCACAAACGCTGCTTGGTACGCGCGAAATTCCTGGTCTCGATATTAGTAAGGTTGTCGAATTCAACAAATTGGTTATTCATCCGCGTGTACAGGGGACGGATGCCGTCGTCGGTATGATGCAAAGAACCCACGCCATTGTCGTCAATCATGGCCAGGCGGATATAATTTTATTTGCCACCGATAAATTAAAAGATCTGTACCAGCGGGTTGGTGCGCAGGAAGTCGGCGTTCGTGTCGCGCATCCTTATCTGGTTGGCGAGTATCTCAATCTGCTTTGCGTACCACGCAGCGTTTATCATGATGGCTTGCGTTGCAATCCTTACGCTTGGAATACTATCTATCGCGTGCTGCACGAGCAATTCAAAGCTTATGGCGTTACCAGCGAACGCCACGAAACAATCATGCAGCGTATCTCTGCGCGTGTTCAGGCTCGTTTGCATGCTCTACAAAAACGTCGGCGCGGTCAGACACCTGGTGCTGCCACAACCGTTAAATCATTCGGCACCAATGTCAGCGTCATTGATCCCAAATGGACGCATCAGGATTTTCTGGCCACGGTGATGTATCCATATTTGCTCGAAGCGATCGATATGATGGGACAGGAAAAGGTCGATCAGATTCTCGCCGAAATTGGTATTCCACTGGCGTACTTCACCAAACAATCGAATTGGTTGAGTGTCAAATTTCACGATGAGTTTTTGCGGCGCTGCGGTGAATACATCGATAAACGTGAGTTATCACGGCGCGCCGGTTATCGGGCGATGCAGCGTGATCTGATCGGTATGAACTACTATGTTTTCAAGCATTTTCTGACACCTTACTTCGCCTTGCAGTCTTTTGCCAAAATCATGCCGCGCTTTAATAAAACGCGAACCTATGAAGTCGCTGATTTGCGCCAGGGCAGCGCGCGGGTATCGCTGGGGCTGCGGGACAAGCGTTATCTGCCGGACGAACATTCAAGCTGTGATAACTGGGGAGCGAGTTTTGAGGCTTATCTGTTGTTGATGACCGGTAGGGCGGGAAAGGTAAAGAAACTCAGCTGTTGTTACGATGGCGATCGTACCTGTAGTTATGAGTTGGTCTGGCAGAACACCAAATATAAAATTCCGCAAATTACTGCTAACACGTTGGCGATGATTGCAACCGCCGGTGCCGGCTACTGGGGACAGGCGCATGGCGGTGGCGCGTTTGCCATGGCGGTAAGTGCCCTCGTTGCTACCACCTGGTTCGCTCTGACGGCGCTGTTGTCGATACGCCGATTGCGCAAAGAAGCGGCGGCATCGCACAAGGAGTTCACTGCTTATCAGCAGGAAGCCGCCGATCGCTACTCGGAGTTGCAGGCGGCAAAAGGTCTGGTCGATGAAATGTATCGCGAGGCCAAGCTCCTGGAAGCAACCTCCAAGGAGATTCAAGGCAATAGTGCTCTCAGTAAGATTTTGCAATCGACGCTGGACTCGGCGTGTAAAAGTTTCAGCTTTGATCGCGCTTTTGCCATGCTCATCGATGATGATCGCACGCGGCTGGAGACCGCGGCAGTGTCGGGTATCGAAGGCGATACCTCTGATTTGTGGCAGTTCCATGTCAATGTGGCGACGCAACGGGACAATCCTGTCGTTCTATCGTCGGTTTTTCATAGCGGGAATCCCATCGTCATCAATGATATCGAAGCACATCTCTTTCAGCTCAATGAGTCATCGCGGGCTTTGGTGCGACGATTCGCCAGTCAGGGGTTTGTGATCGTAGGCATTCCGGCCCGCGAGGGACGTTGGGGCGTGATTGTCGCTGATAAAAAATCAAAAGAACGTGTCCTCGATCGTCGCGACGTGGTGATCTTGGAGCGTCTGGCGCAGCAATTGGGAATGGCCCTGGATAAGCGTTCCGACTTTGAACGCGAACAAAAACTGCGCAGTTACTTCCAAAAGTACGTGCCATCGCGCGTCTTGGCCGCCGAGAAATCCCTGAAAATGCCGCAGCTCGGCGGTCAGATCAAAGATATCTGCGTTATGTTTGTGGATATACGTGATTTCACCCGTTTGTCGGAAAGTTTCCCGCCGAACGTGACATTGGAGATTCTCAATCGCTTCTGTGGCGTACTGGAGCCGATTGTTTCAAGTCATGATGGTGTCATCGATAAGTATCTTGGCGATGGCGCGCTGATTACCTGGGGTACGGCCGATAAGGATCGTCCTGACTTCCAAAAGTGTATTCGCGCGGCGTTGGATATTATGCGCGGTATCGAGAATCTGAATATTGAGCTGCAGACGATGGGTTATCCGCAGCTCAAGATCGGCATCGGTATTAATCAAGGACCGGCGACTGTCGGTAACATCGGCTCGGAAAAACGCATGGAATATACCTGCATCGGTGCCAGCGTGAATCTGGCGTCGCGGCTTGAGGCATTATGCAAAGTGCTGGATGGGTTGGTGGTCACCGCGGACGCGATAACTGATCCCAGTTGTCTGGAAGGTGAGAATTGGGAGCTGGTCGAAGGTGTCGAAGTACGTGGTGTTACGCAACCGATGCGGGTCTGGGTACATCGTGGTCGGCTGAATGAACAATCTCATTTAAGGTCCATTGCATGAAACAGGTTTTGGCGATTGTTAAACAAGCGCAGGCGGCGTTTCGCGACATGTTGCTTCGTATGGAGAGCAACGGGGGCATGACCAGGGAGCGTTATACTAATTTTCTGTCGATGCAATATCATTTAACCAACGGCGTGCAGAAACATTTTTATGCTTGCGCAAGTCATCATAGCTTGATGCATCGCAAATCTTTGCGTAAGTTTCTAGTGAACTTCGCTGACGAAGAAGAGCCGCACTATCTTATCGCCGAAAAAGATCTGGAGAATCTGGATTGCCGGCCCGGTCCTTGTCCGGTTGATGTTAAGTTGTGGTGGGCGTATTTTGATAAAGTTGTTATGGAGCGGCCATTTGTGCGTTTGGGAGCTACCTGTATCCTCGAAAATATCTCCGCCGGCAACGGCGATATCATTAAACGTCTGATCTCCAACGCTGATTTTCTGACGCCGCGTAACACGCGTTTTCTGGTGATTCATCAGCACGAAGACCTGCCGCATGGCGATCAGATCGTTGAGGCCCTGACGGCGGGTAAACTGGATGAACAACAGGTAAAAGATCTGGAAGAAGGTGCCGAAATCGCCGCGAAATTGTATCTACGCATGTTTGCCGATGCTTGTCATATTTAGCCGTTTTTTTGCCTTGCCGCTGTATTTGCAAACCATTATTGCGATGGTTGTCGGGGTTATCGTCGGTCTGGTGTTTGGCACCAAGATTGTCTCGCTGGCGGTAATCGCCCATATCATTATTAATCTGATTAAAGCACTGGCCACGCCGTTATTATTCGTAACGGTTTTTGATTCGGTTCTCGATGCGCAATTTAAAGGCGAGGGAGTTAAGCGACTTTTCGCCGTGGCGACTCTTAATGCCATCATGGCGATGATGATCGCGTTGCTTTTGATCAATGTGTTCTCGCCAGGGTTATGGTTGACGGACATTGTGACCGCAGTTGTTCAAAGTTCGGGCGCCTCCAGCACGATCAAGTCGGTGACCTGGTCGGAAGCGTTCAAAGCGTTGATTCCTGATAGTGTTTTTCAGCCGTTTGTTAACAATCAAATTCCCGCCATTATTCTGTTGGCGATTTTGTTCGGCGTCGGTATTCGTTCGCTGCCGAAGGTAACGCGCGAATTCTCGGTGCAAGTCGATGGTCGCGACGTTGTGCTGTCACCGCAAGTCGTGGTTGAAAAACTGCGTTTGACCAACGCGGTTTTGCTGGCACTGCTGATGTATATTTTTAAGTTTGTGCTTTATTTTATTCCGCTCTCGGTGTTTGCCGCGGTTGCAAGCGCTGTCGGTCATCAGGGGCTTGGTGTGTTCAAGGGACTGGCGGTGTATGTTTTGATCTGTTGTGGCGGTATGCTGCTGCATGTTCTGATCGTCTATCAAGCGTGGATTAAGCTGTATGCGGGACGATCGTTGCGACAATTCTGGTCGTTAGTCAAAACACCGGTGTTTTATGCGTTCGGCGTCAATAGTAGTTTGGCGACTTTGCCGATGACTCTGAAGACCATGGATGAGTTACGGGTTACTCCCGGTGCCGCGCGTTTGAGCGCATGCGTGGGCACAAACTTCAACAACGATGGTATCTTATTGTATCAAGTCGCTGCTGTCTTAATGCTGGCTCAGGCACTAGGCATTGATATGAGTATCTCTCAGCAAATAAATCTGGCGCTGTTGAGTCTCCTGGCGACTTTAGGAGTTGCTGGGATTCCGGAGGCAGGCGTCATCGCCCTGACCATCGTTATGACCACCGCGAAACTACCTGTCGAAGTCATTCCACTGCTGCTCAGCGTTGACTGGGTGGTGGCACGCTTGCGTTCGGTAACAAATGTCCTGGGTGATATCACCGTAGGCATTGCCATCGATGGTCGTACTCGGTGACGATGCGCAACAATTGGCAGACACTGTGTCGCATGCCGGACATGTTTCCTGCGCTTGTGTAAAGAAATTCCTCGCCTGACATGCTTTATGTTGCTTAGTAGCTTGGCATTAAATTTGAAGTGCCATGTTCGGCTAGACATAGCCCGTTGGCAGTAAATCAATTTATTTAAGGGGAACCTATGAGAAAACAGCATGAAACCAACAGAGAAGGCAGGAAAAACGTCGGTAAACGCCAGGCTGAAATTGAGGAACGCACCAATAAAGGTAGCGAAAGACGTCCCGCCAGCAAGCCCAAGGATCATGACCGCGATGATGACTTTGAGAAAACCAATGAGCGACGCGAGCTTGATCGTTCTTAGTTTTGGCAAAATTTTTAGTCGCCTATAAAAGACTTTCTTTGGCCGTGGTTATTGACTAGCTAGCCGCGGCTGAAGGGTTTTTTGTTATTGTCAGTCTGAAGGTCACCGCCTGGGTAGTGTATACATAAATAGTCAGTTGGTCTGAAAACACTGCGTCCCTTGGGTTTTGGGATTTTATTCTGGAATGTTTGGGGACATGCGGATATATATGCCGTGATGTTAGTTGATGAAACAGTAGAAACTGAACAAAAGATTCTCATCGACGCTTCCGATGCGTTGTCGATGACGCTTGACTCCGAAACGATTCTGCAGAATCTGGCGCGTGCGCTTGTCCCGCGTCTTTCGGATTGGTGCGTGATTGATGTGATCGAAGGTCAACGTGAAATTAAGCGTTTGGCGATTGCGCATTTTGACGAGAGCAAGGAAAAGTGGGCCAAACGCTTTCACGGTATGTACCCGCCTAATCCTGATGCTCCGCGCGGTATATTCGCGGCGATAAAGTCCCGCGAGGCGAAGCTCTACCCCTATATTCCGGAGTCGCAGCTGGAAGAAGAGGCTCGCGATGACATGCATTTGCGTTTGCTGAGGGAGTTCAAAGTCTGTTCAGCCATGATCGTGCCCTTGATGTCACGATCGCGTGTTATCGGTACAATAACTTTTGCCAATGCGGAGTCGGGGCGTCGCTTTGATGCTCGTGATTTGAAATTTGCCAAAGAAATCGCTCGCCGCGCGGCGCTGGCGGCTGATAACGCCCGTCTTTATGAAGATGTGCGTAATGCCAATCAGCTTAAGGATAATTTTCTGGCAACGTTGTCGCATGAATTGCGAACACCGCTGAATCCGATCGTGGGCTGGTCGGAGCTTCTCGTCGAGGGGCGATTGGCCGAACATGATATAGCGGCGGCGCATGAATGTATTCTGCGCAACGCGAGGTTGCAGGAACAGCTTGTTGCTGATTTGCTCGATATATCCAGGATTACCGCCGGCAAATTTCAGATGACATCGCGACCGGTTGATTTGAGCGCGGTTATCCGTCAGGCGGTGGTTTCGCAAAAAATCGCCGCGGACGCCAAAGATATCAGCTTCAAATTAAGCTTGCCACCGTCGTTGATGATTCTTGTTGCCGGTGATCCGGATCGTCTGCAGCAGATTGTTTGGAATCTGTTGTCGAATGCGATCAAATTCGGACGACGCGGGGGCGAGGTGACCGTGACCATGCAACTACAAACCAATAATGAAGTGGAAGTCGAAGTTAGCGACAACGGCGAGGGTATTGAACCGGCGTTTATTCCCTATGTGTTCGATCGTTTTCGCCAGGAAGACAGCACCACAACGCGACGTCATGCCGGCTTGGGGTTGGGTTTGGCGATTGCTAAACATCTCGCCGAACTTCATGGTGGCGCTCTTTATGCTCATAGCGACGGTAAAACCAAAGGCGCGACGTTTTGGTTGCGCTTGCCGGTGCAAGCACTTACCGACAATCACGCGACATGACTAAGACAGTTGCGATCGTTGGTTCGGGGCCGGCGGCTTTGATGGCCGCGGATCGGCTTGCGCATACGCCGGGATATACCGTAACGATTCTGGAAAAGCGGCCGGGACCGGCACGGAAGCTGTTCATTGCCGGCAGTTCCGGTCTGAATATTACCAACGTTTTACCACTTGAGACTTTTGTGGAGCATTATCACGGTGGTGATGAATGGTCGCAATGGTTGCGGGAATTTCCGCCACAAGCCTGGCTGGATTTTATCGAGCAACAACTCGGTATTAAGACGTTTGCCGGAACCAGTGGCCGCTACTTTGTCGAGAACATGAAGTCGCTGGGTCTGGTGCGTGCGTGGCGCAAGCGGCTTACCGCCGCCGGCGTGACCTGGCGTTTTGGTTGCGAATGTCTTGATTTTGCGTTGACGACTGAGGGACGGGTACGATTGGCTCTCGCAGAGCAGCCGCCATTGGTATTCGATGCGGTGGTTTTGGCGTTGGGTGGTGGGAGTTATGAGCCGGATGAAACTCCCTTACGCTGGCCGCGCATGTTCCTGGATAAGAGTATTGGTTTTCGTGACTTCGTGCCCGCCAATGTCGGGTTTCGTGTTGCCTGGTCACCAGCTTTCCTGACGGAAGCTGAAGGGAAGCCATTAAAAAATATCTGTTTGACCTCGACCCGCGGCTCGCGGCGTGGTGACCTCGTGATTACTGCTTATGGGATCGAGGGAACACCGGTTTATTTTGTGGGCGTGCCTCAGGTGGTAACTTTGGATCTGAAGCCGGATTTAACGACGATGCAGATTATCGACAAGTTGCAGGCGGTGCGCGAGAATCTGGCGCCGCTGCGGCGCGCGAAAAAACAACTCAGACTGAGCCAGGCAGCAACAGCGTTGTTGTTTTATCAAGCACCTCCAACCTCTTTGCGGGAGGTAGCGGCTTTGGCGGCTTGCATAAAGGCATTACCGTTGGAATTGCTCGGTCCGCAACCAATCGCCGAGGCGATCTCCACTGCTGGTGGCGTTCATATAAGTGAGTTGGACGAACAGCTGATGTTACGAAAAGCTCCCGGGGTGTTTGCGGCGGGGGAGATGCTTGACTGGGATGCGCCGACGGGTGGGTTTTTGATCCAAGGTTGCGTGACGCAGGGCTTCCGGGCGGCAGGCGGGGTGCTGAGGTTCTTTTCCGCTGGGCGAAAAACCGACTGATGCGCTATAACACCCGTCTATGCAAAACGATAATAGCCGGGACATAACTACCCATAACCATATAATTCGTGCCCATGATCATGATGATGCCGCGACGAGCGAGCGGCTGCGTGAGTGTCTGCGGACGCTTGAAGATGTGGTGGGGGATCGCAGTTTGTTGCTCGGTCTTGATGAAGACGAACGTCGGCGTCTGGTGATGGCCGCCGGTCGTATCGCCAAGCCCCTGCGTGCCGAGGTCACTTGCCTGGCCAAGGCTTTGCGCAAGGAGCGCCGCCGCGAGCGTTTGGGCAGGGATCGCCTGGTCAAGGAACAAACAATGATTCGGGCGGCGCGTAGCTCGTCGATTTTTGTTCCGCCCCCTATGCTCCGAACGGAAGCACAACCACAGGCAATGATGCTGCAACGTGCGCAGCGCTGTTATGTCTGCAAAGCCGAGTATGCACAGCTGCATTTTTTTTATGATTCGATGTGTCCGGCATGCGCGAGTCTTAACTATGACAAGCGTTTTCAAACAGCTGATCTTCGTGGCCGCGTGGCACTGATTACCGGTGCGCGTGTGAAAATCGGCTATCAAGCAGCATTGAAATTATTGCGTGCCGGGGCGCGGGTGATTGTCACCACGCGTTTCCCCAAAGATGCGGTGGTGCGTTATGCACGCGAACCCGATTTTGGTGCCTGGAAGGATCGATTGAAAATCTTCGGCCTGGATTTGCGGCATGCCCCCAGTGTTGAGGTGTTTGCGACGTTTATTACTGCTCGTTATGAACGATTGGATTTCTTGATTAATAACGCGGCACAAACCGTGCGTCGGCCACGTGGGTTTTATGCGCATTTGTTGGCCGGTGAGCGCGCGGCGGCGATGGATGGTGATACCGTTCTGGTGTTGGATCAGCACAACGAGTGCAAAGCCCAGCTCAGCGAGCGCCTATCTTTGTCGGGAGAGCAGGGCTTGATCGCTTATGCCAGTGATGTCGATGGACAGGCTTCAGGACTGCTTGATGCACCTGCGTTGTCGCAGTTGCCACTACTGCCCGATGATCTTAGCTGTGGTGCCGAGGTATTTCCGATCGGCGTGTATGATGCCGATCAGCAGCAGGTCGATAAGCGTCAGGTCAATAGCTGGCGTATGAAGCTTGGTGATGTACCGACCGCGGAGATGCTAGAAATTCAGTTAATCAATGCTGTTGCGCCTTTTATTCTTTGTTCGAGACTCAAGCCGCTGCTGTTGCGTGGCGATGGGCGCGATAAACACATCGTCAATGTCTCGGCCATGGAAGGTAAGTTTTCGCGTTATACAAAAACCGACCGACATCCACATACAAATATGGCGAAGGCGGCGCTCAATATGATGACGCAGACCTCGGCGCCGGATTATGTCAAAGACGGTATTCATATGAACGCCGTGGATACTGGCTGGGTCACCGATGAGGATCCGGCGGTGCACGCGGACCGCAAGCGCGATGAATTAGGTTTTCAACCGCCGCTGGATATCGTTGATGGTGCTGCTCGTATTCTGGACCCGATTTTCTCGGGCCTCAACAGCGGTACTCACGTTTGGGGCAAGTTTCTGAAAGACTATCAACCAAGCGGTTGGTGAGTGGCAATTATCTCATTTATATCTGTTTAGCCGGCGCGTTCTACCGGCAGCGCGATCGTCGCCGATGGATTGGTCGGCGTTGGCGCTGGTGCATTTGTTGGTGTCGCCAGTTTCGTGCCTTGGTCTTTGGCGGTAACCGGCTTGGTGCAACGACGGCTGGCTGGATAGACCAGAAGCGTTGGTTGCGAGAGAGAATTGGTGGTTAGAGATTTATTGGACATTGATTTTACCTCGTGCATTTTAATAGCCACTCTTCAAGCGTTTGCATTCCGCATGCCATTGTATAACTCATTGTTTTTATAGATATTTTTTGGATGTGGGCGCAGACTTCTGAGGCATGTCCACCACAGATCATGTCTGAATGTGTCGTCGTGGCCACAGTGTTTTCGCATCATGTTAGTACTTTGCCGCCAGGGGAAGTTTATCGAGGTCCTGTTCAAATTCCATGACGCCGGCCCGTGGGGTTGTGACCCGCTGATGATTACAGACGACTGGTATCCCGTGCGTACAAGCAGCTTGGCGCGCATAGCCGTTGATGAAAACACGTCGTTGCGAATCCGAACGATTGGGTGTGGAACCGTGGACGATGTAGGCATTAAATAGGACCGCATCACCTGGTGCGAGCTCGGGGGTCTCAATGTCGGCATCGGTAAAATAATCAGATGCGGTTTCGGGAGCCTGATCCAGTTGCAGCGGACCAAAAAGATGACTGCGCGGCACGACGCGGATACCACCGTTGCTTGCAGAGGATGGATCGATGGCAAGAACGCTCTGCACGAAATTGTTGCGTGGGTCCGTCAGTCCCTGGCGGCGGAAACGATAATCCTGATGCCAGCCCCAACCGCTGCCGATCCCCGGTGGATTAAAATTCACCTGGTTGACGAGCTGAACGATGTTCGCGTCAAGCAGCTGTGCCATCGTCCCCAGAAGGCGGGGATGTTGCCGCAACTTATCGAAGATTTGCGAGACAAAATAAGGATAAGTCACCCGGCGCAGCATGCCGGGAATTTGCGGCACCGCATGCAAATTACGAGCGAAGGGATCACAAGCGCGCAGCAGGTTAAAGTACGTAGCACCACGGTAGGTATCCTGCTGCATGTGCGCGGCCATATCGCAAAGCTCATCGCAGGCGGTGCGTAGTTGCTCGACGTCGTGGGCCGGTAAAATGCCACGGGCGACGATGTAGCCGTCGCGCCAGTATTTTTCAATATCGTTACGGCTCAAGACACCTGGTAACGGAGCAGCAGCAGCAGTCTGGGCCGGTGACGAGCGTTCCACACGCATGGTGTATCCAGTAAAAGAAGTTATTAAGTAGATTCTAGGGTATTCGCCGTGGCCGGTAAAGATCATTGCTGTCGAAGGAAATCTTCTGGTAGGGTGGGTCTAGCTTTTTCAGGGAGGACATATGAATTTTAAACAACGACTGATGAATAGCACTATTTTAATGCTGGGTTTGACGATGGGTAGTCTAACGGCTGTAGCTGGCGACTATACTTATATCAAGCGATATGTGCCGGTGACTATTGAAGAATGTCACGCTTATGCACAGAGTTTGACTGAGCGCTTTGCCGAGATCACAGGTATCACGCCGTTCGCAGCGGGATGTCAGAAGGAATTCGACGGTATTGTTATCAATCTGCGCTATAGCGCGGCACAGAAAATCGAAAGCGTTAGCACCGGTGCGCCTGCTCATTCTTTGGGCGCCGAGCTTGGTACATATAAAACCCTGGAAGATTGCCAGGCTAATTTAGTCAATGAAGCCAGTCGATTAACGCAACAAACCGGACACGAAATTTTCACCAGTTATTGCTATCAGCAGCGCTATGCCAGCAGTTATCCATGGATAGCGATCGTCGAGAGTCTGGGAACAACGGCACCGACACGGCGGTTATACGGCAACGAGATTAGCTTATATGGCAAAGTTCTTTATCCCGACGCTCGCGAAATAGGACAAAAGCTGGTGGCGGCTTTTACGGCACAGGACGCGACCTTGCGGTCGGCGATTTTGCGTCCGTCGATGACTACGGGTCATATCACCATGACGTACTTTCATAACAATCATTTGAAGATGCGTAATCAGTTCTTTAGTGCGGCGCCAAGTAGCGAACTTTGCCAGATCGAGGGCGAGGTTGCCGAATCGGCGTTTGCCGCGGCTGAGGTGCCGTTGATCATCAATCTTTGCACCGAGCGTTTCACCACTCGCCAGGTGGAGCTACAGGTGGCTAGTTTAGGTGAGCGCGATTTGCCGTCTTATGCGACGACGGATCGTTGGAGCAGTCATGAAGCCTGTGCCGCCGCGCGCGGCGAGGTCATTCAGCGCTTGCGTGCTGCCGGTCGTGACCGACTGGTAACTGTACTGTGTGATTATCGGAATAAAGTCTGGCAGGCATTGGCCATCGAAAAATAAGATGTGAATTTTGATGGGATCCTTCGCTTTGCTCAGGATGACGAGTGAGCCTCCGAGATCCTTCGCTTTGCTCAGGATGACGAGTGAATCTCCGAGATCCTTCGC